>CALFVI010000051.1 GCA_937928775.1 uncultured Elioraea sp.
ATCCGGGCCTTGGAGCCCAAGAAGCCGTTCCTCCGCTTCTACTTTGCCGATAAGGCGGATCGAGACGCAGCCCGCAAATGACGGAGGCTCCAATGACCCCTGAACCCGAGCGCGTGGTGGCTGACATCGTCGCCGCGGCAGGCGGCCGGCTGGTCAGCCGCATCCGCCTTCAGAAAATTGCCTATCTGCTGGACCAGCTCGGCGCGAAGAGTGGCTTCCGATACGTGTATCATTACTATGGGCCGTACTCGCGTGACCTGGACGCCGCGGTCTTCGACGCCGAGGCATTCGGCCTGGTGGAAGAAAGATACGATCGTCGCAAGCTCGACGGGGCTCGATACAGTATCTTTGAACTTAAGGCCGATGTCGGAGCACAGGAATTCTCCTATCTCAGCGATGCAAGGCTGCAGGATGTCGTCAAGCGTCTGGCGCCGGTGAATGCGACCGTCCTCGAACTCGCAGCAACGGCGCACTGGCTGGCTGCGAGCGAGAAGGTCAAGGATTGGAAAGCCGAGATCATTCGCCGCAAGGGATCGAAGGCGAGCGAGGGCCGGCTTACCGAAGCCATACAGCTGCTCGCCGAGATGGGGCTTCCGCCTTGCGCGGCGCAGGCGTGACCGATCCTCCGGAGTCGTCCGCCGCTCCATGATCGAAACCCCGCAAGGCTTCATCGTCGCCGAGGAGTGTCGCAAGGCGGCGTGGCAGAACGGCTACCGCCGCGCGCTCGGGCAGCAGGATGGCTGGGCGCGCTTTGGCTCGACCACGGCGAGGGGCGACATCCATCTCGCCGCTGGAGGGGCGGACGGGCCGTGGTACCTCGCCCTCGACCATGTTGGCGTCATTGCGGAGCTCGGCCTGCCGCCTGCGGAGATGCCCGGCCCTGGGCATGCGCGCTTCGCCTTCCGCACGCTGGGCGAGCTCTACGGTGCTTTGACGCGTGTCTACGCGCTGGCGGTCAGCCTGCCGGATGCGCCGTTGCAGACCTTCCTCGACAAGACCCGGACCCTGCCGCGCACAACGGAGGCGGAACGGCTCGTCGTGCAGCGCATCGGCCAGGACATCCTGCGCGAGGCGCTGATGGCCTACTGGGGCGGGCGCTGTCCTCTTACTGGCATCCCGGAGCCCGCGCTGCTTCGCGCCTCTCACATCAAGCCGTGGGCGTGCTGCGAGACCGACGCGGAACGGCTGGCGGTGCACAACGGGCTGCTCCTCTCCGCACTGTGGGATGCTGCTTTCGATAGGGGCCTCGTGACCTTCGAGGACGACGGCACCCCCCGCTTCGCCTCGGGCCTGAGTGCCGAGGCGAAGGCTGCACTGCACTGGAACGCCCCTTTGCGGTTGACAGCGCAGCATCGCGCACAGTTGGCTTGGCATAGAACGCATGTGTTCGAGGCAGCACGGCACGGCGCGCCGAAGCAGTGAGTGAGCGCCAGCAGTGCATCAGTGTGCGGCAGAAACTTGGCGCCGCGCGTGCAAGCACGTCGAACATCTCTGATGCCGTTGCACAACCCAAGCGGAGGGTCGCGTCAGCGCAATCTTTGGCGGGGTCACGTCCGTCGATGTGCTGTTGGTGATGGGCTTGAGGTGGGCGCAGGTGCGGCGGCCTTACCCGGACTTCTCACCATGGCATGCCGGCGGTGGGTATTGGTTCGCGCTGGGGCTGGTGCGGGGTGTTGAGGATGTCTGATCGGCGGCTGCTGCCTGCGGTTGGCTGAGCGGGCTGATCGCTGCCTGCTGGGCAGCGGTGTTTGGGGGTGACGGCCGCTTGCGCTGTTTGCACTGTCAGGGTCGTCAGTGTGCCGAAGCGGCGACCAATCGCGCATGGGCAAGGGCAAACGCATGGCGGTGAGCTGGCCCCTTTTTCCCTGGGCATTCATGTGTCGAAGGACGCTGGAGGATGGATGCTTGTGAGATGCCGCAGCGAGAGATGACCGAAGGGGTTGCTGGTGCTGGTGCGCCTGTGGGCGGGGGGCGGGCGCAGCCCGTTGACGCTGTCCACAGGCGGGGGAGAGGCGGGTCCGCTCGGGCCGGGCCAGCGCTGGAGCGTGGCGCGCAAGCGGGCCGTGGCGCTGCAGCTGATCGCCGGCGAGCCGGTGGAGCTGCTGTCGCGCGGGATCGGCGTGCCGGTCTACAAGCGCACGCGCTGACGCGACAAGGCCGAGGCCGTGCTCGACGATGCGCTGGAGGAGCGCGAAAGCGGGACCGAGAGCGCCGAGCTGGCCGCCGCGCTGCAGCGGATCGGTGAGCTGAGCGCGGAGGTCGAGCTGCTGCGCGCCCGCATCGCGCGCACCGGCCCTTTGGCCCGCAAGAGGTGGCGATGATGGCCGGCGCGGTCTCTCCCGCCACCGGCCGGCGCTACGGTGTGGCGCGGGTCTGCAGGATCCGGGACGTGCCGTGCTCGTCCTTCTACGCCGCCCGGCGGGCGACGGTGGACCCCGCGCCCGCGCGTCCCAAGGAGCCTCGCGGGCCGAAGCCGGCGCTGTCGGACGCCGAGCTGCTGAGCGCGATCCAGGCTGATCTCGCCCGCTTGCCCTGATCAGGCGAAGGCCATCGTAAGATCCGGGCCCGCCTGCGCCTCGCCCGCAAGCGTGTGCTGCGCCTGAGGCGCGAGAACGCCCTGCTCTCGCCCCACCGCACCCGCCGCAGGGACGAGGACAGCCATGAGCGGCAGATCATCACCGAAGCGCCGAACGTCATGTGGGCCATCTATGGCACGCAGGTCGCCACGGTGCGCACCAGGAAGGTCTGGCTCTTCGCCGTCGCCGAGCATTGGAACGCTGAGTTCCTGGGCTGGCACGTGACGAACCGCGGCACGCGCTGCGAGGCCACCCAGGCGCTCGCCATGGCCGTACGCCAGCAGTACGGCCATCTCGGCCGCGACGCCGCCCGCGGCGTGCAGCAGCGCCACGACCATGGCAGCTGCGTCATGGCCGAGGATTTCCAGACCCGGATCAGGGCCTGGGGCACGGCGCCCAGCTCCGCCTTCGTCGGCCAGCCCGAAACCAACGGCGTCATCGAACGCTTCTTCCGAACCCGCAAGGAGCAGATCGTGTCCGGCCGCCTCTTCCAGACCAGCGACAAACTCCGCCACCCCGTCCGCGACTTCCTCGCCCGCTACAACGCCGAGTGGCTGAGCGAAGAAAACGGCTCCCTCAGCCCAAACGCACGACACAGCCAGCACGAGCGTTACGTCCATGCATACGACCGCATAACCGAACCAAGTGTCCAAAAAAACCGGGGCCGGTCCAGGCCGATGGTCACGGTGGTTTCCTGAGGAGTAGCGAACCGCGACGCGGCAGGCGGCGCTGACCAGGCAGCAGTCGCCGTGGCTAGTGTCGTCTCGTGCATGGGGTGTCCCGTCGGGCAGAGCGGGTCTGATCAGCGGCTCGGGAAGCCCTGCTCTCCTGCGCCCAGCCGGTGGCGCCCCGGTGCACTGGACGGGCCGACACAAGTCTCGAAGGGCTCCCAGGCCAAAGCGCGGTGGAGGGTTCCGCCTTTGGCGGGATCGGGCCGCCGCCGTGGCGGTGCGAGCGAGAGGTTCCGCCCCCGCTGGCGGCTTTGCGTCCGCCAGCCCGTGCGCCAAACCCGCGCAGGGCCTGCGTCTGATGCCGCGGCCGACGGGCGAGCAGACCACGCGCAGCGTACGGAACTGGCGTCCCCGGCGGGATTCGAACCCACGACCCCAGGATTAGGAATCCTGTGCTCTATCCTGCTGAGCTACGGGGACCTGCACTCGGCATAGCACGGGCCGGAGCCACCAGAACAGGGACGATGGCAGGACCGCCCAACGCGCCCAGAACGCGCCGAACCGCCCGCTCGCCGTCCGCCGCCTTACACTCGCTCGCCGACGAACGGGTTGCTCGCCCTTTCCTCGCCGAAAGTCCCGCCCGGCCCGTGCCCGCACAGGAAGCGCATGTCGTCGCCCAACGGGAAGAGCTTCTCGCGGATGGACCGCACCAAAGCAGCGTGGTCGCCATACGGAAAATCCGTCCGCCCGATCGAGCCTCGGAAGAGCACGTCGCCCACCAGCGCGAGCCTCGCCGCGGTCGAGACGAACACGACGTGGCCCGGCGTGTGGCCTGGGCAATGAAGCACGGTGAAGCGCTCGCCCGCGATCGGCACCGAGTCACCCTCGGCAAGCCAGCGATGGGGGCTCACCGCGCGCGCCCCAGCGATGCCGTACATCCGCCCCTGCTCCTCGAGCCCTGCGAGCAGGAAGGCGTCGCGCCGATCCGGCCCCCACACCTCCACCCCGAACATTTGGGAGAGCTCCGCGGCACCGCCAGCATGATCGATGTGCCCA
Organism: uncultured Elioraea sp.; assembly: GCA_937928775.1. Taxonomy (GTDB): domain Bacteria; phylum Pseudomonadota; class Alphaproteobacteria; order Acetobacterales; family Acetobacteraceae; genus Elioraea. The sequence continues at coordinate 4,304 of CALFVI010000051.1, forward strand.
TGCGTGAGCAGGATCCGCTCAACCGCCACCCCCGCCTCGTCCAGAGCGGCGCGGATTGAGGAGACGTCCCCGCCGGGGTCGATCACGGTCGCGCGCCGTTCGCTCTCCTCCCACAAGAGCGTGCAGTTCTGCACCAGCGGTGTCACCGGAACGATCACCCCCTGCACGGCCATCCGTCCCCTCCGTCCTGCACGCGCCCCCTTTGCATGAGACCGGGCGATCCCGAAAGTGCAGGGCATGGCAGAGCCGCTCCCCGCCGAAGCCCCGAGAGCGCCACAGGCCGCCCCCTCACCCGCCCCGCGACGGCGCGCCCCCGCCGTGCTCCGCCTCTGGCGGGGCGAAGAACCGCTCGCCCGCGCCTTCTGGGACTGGGGAATCCTCGGCGGGCTCCTGGTCAACATGGCGACGAGCTTCGCCTTTTGGCTGCTGCTCAGCGATGACCAGATCCTCCCCGCCTACCTCATCGGCTACGGGCTTTCCAATGCCTACAACCTGCTGATCGGGGTCGGCATCTGGCGCAGTGTGGGGCGCGAGGTGACCGACGCGGGGCGGGCATGGCGCATTCGTCTGGTCACCCTCGCCCTGCTCGCCCTTGCTGTCGTCACTTGACGCCGCCAGCGGCACGGCGTCATCCAGCCTTCATCCGCTCGTCATCGGCCGGTCGCCGCCCCACGCTCAGCGCGGCTTGTGCTGACGGATCGATCCCCGTATCCCCATGGTCCCCGTCGGGGCGGGCAGCGTGTCGTGCGCCACCTGACCGAGGAGTGTTTGCCATAACCGTCTTCGCCTCTGCACTGCTCGCCGACACCATTTTGGCCAAGGCCGCAGCACGCCGGCGCAGGACCTGTTCGACCGCAACAGCCATGCCCTGACACGGACCTTGGAGCTGGGCCGGGTTGTCGGCGAGATGAGCGGGCGCCATCTCGCACGCGCCTTGGCGAAGGCTACGGCGAGAGGCATTGGCAGGGCTGAAGCCACGCGTCCTCATGCCCACGGTTTCGGCCGACCCAGAGGCGCTCGCCTCGGCGCGATTGGCCTACCTGGTCGATGCCGCCCAGCGCGCCGGCCTGTTCTGCGGCATCCTGCGCCGCGGGCAACGCCTTCGTCGAGCATGAGCGGGTGCGCTGTATCCGCCGGTGGTCGTGTTTCCAGACGAGACCGTGTTCGTGGGCCGCATCCTGCCGCGGCCGGTCAACTACGCTCTGGTGCAGATCACGCCTGGCTCCGATATGCCGCCGACCGAGCCTGCCTCCCGCCGCGTCATCATCAATCGACCCGCCCGCCGGGCACGGCGCGCGCATCGGTGGCTTCACCTCCGAAAGCTCGGTCGGGGGTCGCGCTGTGGCGCGGTCATCCGGTGTACTTCGTCATCTTCTCGCGCGACCCCGTCGAGGGGCAGACCATCCTCGACGTCACCGCCGCCGAAGCGGTGTTCCTGCAGACGGTGATCGAGCGCCACCCCAAAGCGCCGAAGCCTGGGGTGATCGGCAACTGCGGGGGTGCGGAGGCGACTATGCTGGTTGCCTCTGCGGTACCTGATCTCTTGCGCGCCCTGGGGCTCCACGTCGCCCCCTCTCGTCTTGGGCGGGAGAGTGTTGGATTGCCGATCCCGATCGCGACGAGGCCGAAATTCGCCGCCGCGGCCAGACCATCGTCTATCTGATGCACGACGAGGTCGGGCACGTGGGCAGTTTCGTCTCGGCCAACATCGCGATACGTGACGAAAGCCGACGCCGCACGCGAGGCGATGTCCTTGCGCATGCCGCTCATCGAGGAGGTGCTGGGGAAGGTCGAGCACGGTGGCTACCCTGAGGCCAAGGCGCGCTATGTTCAGGTGATGGCGCTTGCCGACCTCCCCTCCCTCGCCTGTGCCCTCGCCCCGGGCGGACGCCTGCTCGGGATCGATCTCGGCACGAAGACCATCGGGCTTGCCCTGTCCGACGTTCGCCGCACCATCGCCTCGCCCTACGGGTCGCTCGCGCGGCGCAAGCTTGCCGTCACCGCAGCCGAGATCACGGCCATCGCGCGCCGCCATGGGGTAGGGGGGATCATCGTCGGCCTCCCCCTCTGCCTCGACGGCAGCGTCGGCCCCGCCGCGCAGGCCGCGCGCGACTGGGCGGCTTGCCTCGCCGAAGCCACTGGCCTGCCGACAGCGCTGTGGGACGAACGCCTCTCTACCGCAGCGGTGAGCCGGATGCTGATCGGCGAGGCGGACCTCTCACGGCGGCGGCGGGCGCAGGTGGTGGATGCGGCGGCAGCTGCCTGGATGCTGCAGGGCGCGCTCGATGCCTTGCGCCGACTTGACCCCTCTCCCGCGTGACGGCTCAGACCCCGTAGGGCGGCTTGTGCAGGCCCCGCGGGGAGAGGGTGAAAATTTCTACCCCCGTCTCGGTCACGCCCACCGTGTGCTCGAACTGAGCGGAAAGCGAACGGTCGCGCGTGACCGCCGTCCAACCATCGTCGAGGATCTTTACCTCGGGCCGGCCGGCATTCACCATCGGCTCGACGGTGAAGAACATGCCCGGCCGCAGCACAATCCCCTCCCCGGGGCGGCCGAAATGGAGCACGTTTGGCGGTTCGTGGAAGGCACGCCCAAGCCCGTGGCCGCAAAACTCGCGCACCACTGAGAAGTGATGGCGTTCGACATAGGACTGGATGGCGAAGCCAAGATCGCCCAGCGTGGCCCCGGGGCGGATGACGGCGATGCCGCGCATCATCGCCTCGTAGGTGACGTTTATCAGCCTCTGCGCCTTCACCGATGGCTTGCCGGCAACGTACATACGCGAAGAATCGCCGTGCCAGCCGTCCAGCACCACGGTGACGTCGATGTTCAGGATGTCGCCCTCCTCGAGCCGGCGCGACGAAGGAATTCCGTGGCAGACGACGTGGTTCACCGAGGTGCAGATCGACTTTGGAAAACCGCGGTAGCCGAGCGGGGCGGGCACCCCGCCGTGCGCGAGGATGAACTCGTGACAAAGCCGGTCAAGTTCCTCGGTGGTCACGCCTGGGCGTACATGGTCGGTGATCATGTCCAACGTCTCGGCGGCAAGCCGCCCCGCCCGGCGCATGCCCTCGAAATCCTCTGGGCGGTAGAGCGTGATCTTGCGCGCGTCCGTCCCGCGCACGCCCTCGCTTCGCTCGAGTTGCGTCATCCCATCTCGGTCCATCGTGTCGGCCCTAGCGCCCGCCCCTGGACGGCGCAAGCGGGGCCGTGTCGCCGGCAGCGTGTTCCACTACGCCAAGCGCATCGGCGAGCCGCGCTGCAGCACTGCCGGGGCGCAGGGGCTTCGGTTGGCTGTCCGCCGGCGCCCAACCGGTGAGGGTGAGCAGCACGAGCGGCAAGGCGATCCTCCCCTCGCCGTCGCGCGGCAAGCGGGCGAGGGCGGACGCGATCAGACCGCGCGGCGGAACCCGGCGCGACCGCTGCGCGAGGGCGTTGGTCTCGCCGAGCGCGCGCAGGTCTCTGATCAGGGCGAGAGGGTTGTCGTAGGTGACGGTGAGAGTGTCGCCATCAGCCACGGGAAGCGCGAAGCCAGCCCTCTGCAGGAGCGCTGCGGCGTCGGCGAGATCGGCGAAGGGCGAGACGCGCGGGCTTGCGCCGCCGGTGGTCTCGAGTTCGGCTTCAAGCAGCGACTGGCGCAGGGGGCCAAGAGTGCCGAGGCCCGGCATCACGGCAAGGAAGAGCCCATCGGGGACGAGAACGCGGCGGATCTGAATCAGCGCCCCTGGCAGGTCGTTCACCCAATGCAGAGACAGGCAGGAGACGACGAGGTCGAACGATGAGGCGGCGAAGGGGAGCCACTCCTCGTCGGCGACGACCGCCGGACCGCTGCGGGCGGCGCGGCCTGCCATGCGGGGCGAGAGGTCGGCACAGACCACGAAGGGGATGCCCCGCGCCCGCAGAGCTTCCGCCACCAGGCCATGCCGACCGCCGAGGTCGAGAGCGCGGGTGAAGCGGCGGGTGGTGTCATCCAGCCGATCGAGCAGGCGTTCGGCAAGGGCAGAAAACAGCGGCAGGGCCTCGTTGACGAGCGTGGCCGCGCGATCGCGATGCAAACGCACGCTGCGGCGGTCGAAGATAAGCTCCGGTCCGTCGATCATCGCCAGGATTTGGGCGGGGCGGTGGAACAAGGCAACGGGGTGCCGCGCCTCGACGAGCGGTGTCAGAAGGGCGTGGAAGAGAGCGGCCGCCGACAGCTCCAGTCTGGCGTTCGTCCTGGTCCGGCGGCGATCGTGCGCGCCAGTCTGGATCCGACCCCTGCCCCGCCTGGCCTCAGCCAGGGATGGTCGGGGAGCGGACGACGCAACGGCCCGCAGGATGGGCCCGATGGCGATGCGGGTGGAGTCGCGCAAACCGATCGTCTCGTGCTGCATAGCGCGGTATACGGAGGCCCGAGATGGCTGAAGAGACCCGCCTCACCACCCCTCCTGCCGCGCAGAGAGCGCGGTTCCCGTCCGTTTCCAGGCCCTTCGCGCACGCTTCACGGCGGGCTAGCGGAACACCGACCTGGCCCTTCCTGCCGCCCGCCCCGCGCCAAGCCCGCTGAGGCCCCGATGCGCGCGATTGCCCCCTCTCAGCCATGGCGGGCACTGTCATGGCGGGCGCTCGCGCGCAGCGGCGTCCGGGCTGCGAGACTTGCCATCGACGCCCTGATCCCACCGTCCTGTCCGGTCTGCGACTCGCCGGTCTCGGCCGAAGGACTGATCTGCTCGGCCTGCTTCCCGCGCTTCCGACCAATCGTGCCGCCGCTTTGCAACGCCTGCGGCCTGCCTTTGGCGGTGGTGGAACTGCCCTCCGGGCCCGTCCTTTGCCCCGCCTGCGCCTCCCGCCGCCCTTTGTTCGGGCGAGCCCGCGCCGTCTGGCTGTACGGCGGTGCGGCCAAGGACCTTATCCTGAGGTTGAAATACGCCGATCGCGAGGACCTCGCGCTGCCGATCGGGCGGTTGATGGCGCGGGCAGGAGAGGAGCTCCTGCGCGAGGCCAACCTGCTGATCCCGGTCCCTCTGCACCTGCGGCGGCTGGTTGCGCGACGCTACAACCAGGCGGCGCTGCTTGCCCGCGTTGTTGGCCGCGCGTTCGGTGTCTCTGTCGCGGTCGATGCGTTGCGCCGCACCCGCGCGACCCCTCCGCTCGCCGACCTCAGCCGCGAGGAGCGGGAAGCGAGCCTGATCGATGCCTTTGTCGTCGCCCCGCGCTGGCGGGGCCGCATCGCCGGGCGGCGCGTGGTTCTGATCGACGACGTGCTCACCTCGGGCGCCACGGCAGAGGCCTGCACGGAGGCCCTGTTCGCTGCTGGTGCGGCCTCGGTCGACGTGCTGGCCGCCGCCCGCACGCCGCCGCCGCGCGCCACCGCGGCTTGACCTTGCCGCGCACAGGCGCGAGAGGGGTGCGATGCCCGAGGTCGAAATCTACACCACAGCCTGGTGCCCCTATTGCGTTGCCGCGAAGCGGCTGTTGCGCCGCAAGGGGGTTGCGTTCCGCGAAATCGACGCGCCTTCGGGAAGCCCTGCCCGCGAGGAGGCGATCCGCCGCTCAGGCGGCCGCACGACCGTGCCGCAGGTGTTCATCGATGGACAGCCCGTCGGCGGGTATGATGACCTCTCCGCCCTCGACCGGGCGGGTGAGCTGGACCGCCTGCTTCGCCTCGGCTCCGCGGCCGGCTGACCCTCGCCGGTGCCTTGGCACTCCCTTGCCGAGGGTGCCAATCGTTCCGACACTAAAGGCTCAGCGATCGGGGTGACAGCGATGATCCACTACAAACTCCGCTGCTAGGCGGGCCACGAGTTCGACGGCTGGTTCAAGGACAGCGCGACCTTCGAGAAGACGGCAGCGCGGGGCTTGATTGAATGCCCCTTCTGCGGCTCGACCCGTGTGTCGCGCGCGCTGATGACGCCTGCCATCACCGGCGGCGGGAGGGAGGAACCGGCAGCGAGGGCCGCTGCGCTGCCGCCCGCCGCGCCGGACAAGGCCGTCGCCGGCCCGATCCCGCCTGCCCTCTACGCCGCGCTGGCGCGGCTGCGCGCGGAGATCGAGCGGAGTTGCGAGTATGTTGGGCCGGCCTTTGCCGAGGAAGCGCGCCGCATCCACGAGGGCGCGGCGGAACGGCGCGGCATTTACGGCGAAGCCACTCCGGAGGAGGCAGAGGCGCTGCGCGAGGAGGGGATTGAGGTGCAGTCCATCCCCTGGGTCCCGCGCACAGACGCCTGACCGCGCCCGGCCATCCGGCCTTGCATGAGCTGCCTTGTTGCTTGCGCGCAAAGGCCCTGCTTCGCCTTTGCTGCACGATCGCGGGCGAGCCAGCGACACGCCTCCCCGCCTCACGCGCTCCGCGCGTTTCCCCGATCAGCCGACGCTGCCGCTCGCAAGAGGGCGGCGATCGCCGCTGCGAGGTCAGCCCGGGCGATCGGCTTCGAGAGGAAGCCGACCGCCTGCTGCCGGGCCAGCTCCTCTGGCAGGCGCGAGCCCGCGAAGCCGCTGATGAGCAGGGTCGGCAGCACCTTGCCGCCGCGCCGCGCCCAGAGCGCGAGCTCGTAGCCGTTCATGTCGCCCGGCATGATGACGTCGGTGACCAGCACATCGGGGGCGGCCTCGGTAAGCTGCGCGCGCGCTGAGGCGGCATCATGCGCCTCTGTCACCCGCGCGCCCAGCGCCTTCAGGGTCTCGGCCATGACGAAGCGCACCGTGGCGTCGTCGTCCACCAGCAGCACATGCGCCTCGATCCGCTCCGGCACGCTGGCGGGGCGCGTCGGCTCTGAGGGGATCGCCTCTGCCGTCAGCGGCAGGAACACCGAGACGCGCGTGCCGCGGCCGGGCTTGCTCTCGATGATTGCCGTCCCTCCCGATTGCTGGGCGAAGCCGTAGACCATGGCGAGCCCGAGCCCGGTGCCGCGCCCCAAAGCCTTGGTGGTGAAGAAGGGCTCAAAGGCCCGCGCCGCCACCTCGGGCGGCATTCCCCGCCCATTGTCCTCGACATCGATCACTGCGTAGCGCCCCGGCTCGAGCCCGAGGGTGTCGCGTTCGGCGGCGCGCACGACGCGCATGCGCGTGCGTACGACGATGCGGCCGTCACGGTCGATCACGTCGTGTGCGTTGGAGATGAGGTTGATCAGGCAGGCATCGAGATGCGCTGGGTCGACCCGCACCGGCAGCGGGCGAGGGGCGAGGTCGAAGACGAGCTGGTTCTGCTCGCCCGCTGCCTTAGCGAGCAGGGTGCGGCTCTTGCGGATCTGCACCGAAATGTCGCAGGCGACCGGGAACAGCATCTGCCGCCGCGCGAAGGAGAGGAGATCCGCCGTCAGCCGTGCCCCCCTCTCGATCGTCGCCATCATCAGGTCGGTCGTCTCGCGGACTGCCTGATCCTCGGGGAAGCGGTTCTGCAGGCTTTCTGCGCAGCCCATCAGCACGGCGAGCAGGTTGTTGAAGTCGTGCGCCACCCCGCCGGTAAGCAGCCCAACCGCCTCCAGCTTTTGCGCCTGGTGAAGCTGATCTTCGGCCTTGCGTCGGGCTTCGTCGGCGTCGATCACGCATTCGACGAGCTCGGCGTGCGCGTGCGCCGCCCGCCACAGCGCGTAGGCGAGAGCGCCGATGGCGAGGGAGGCGAGCAGCAGCACGAGGCCGAAGCCAATCGCCACCTTGTCGTGCGCGCGCGACAGGGCGCTGGTCGAGCCGCCGACCGAGACGGCGACGAGTTTCGGCCCGATGGCGCGCCAGGCGACAAGACGCTTGCCGTCCTGGTCAGTATCGACCGCGAAGGACCCGCCGTCGCTGCCGGCGTGCCAGGCGCTGAGCAGAGGGTCGGTGTCGGTGTCGAGCCTGACCTGGCCTGCCATCGGCGGCCGGCTCGCCAGCACCCAGCCTTGGCGGCTGATCCAGGCGACACCGAAGTCGAGGAAGGGCGAAACCCCGGCGAAGGCCTTCTGCAGGTAGGTGGTGGGGATCAGCAGCACCGCCGCCCGCACTGCTCCCGGCCCCTGCAGGGGCACCACGATGCCAAACGCGAACCCGGCCTCGCCAGGTAGCGGCTGCGGCGGGATCACCGCCACCACCTCCTCGCCGAAGGTTGCGAAGTCGGCCAAATCAGGCGCCGGCAGCCGAAGCTCCTCGGCAGGCGAGAGGGGCAGGGAGTGCACGAGCACCTTCCCCTCCTCGTCCACCAGCGCAATCGCCTGAAGATGCGCATGGCGCTTGGCGATCGTCGTCAACAGGCGCTTGAGCCCCCCGTCGCGGCGAAGTTCCTCCTCGCCTCGCCCGGCGACGACCTCGCCGATGCGCTGCCCAGCGTCGATGGTGGAGGTCACCACGGTGCGGGTGTGGTAGGCGGCGAGATCGAGCACCTCGGCCAGCCGCGCCCTCCCTTCGCTCACCGCGATCGCCTTCAGCCAGGCGGCGCCGACCAGCATGCCGACCAAGGGGACGAGCATCAGCCCGCCCAGCAGCAGCGCGATCCAGCGGTTCAGCCTCTGGGCGGAGAGCGACATGTCGGCGAGCGCGGCCTCCGGCGAGGCCGCGTCGAGACGACGCGGGAGTGCGGCCATGGCGGCTCCTGCAGCGGGTCGATGAGGAGAGGGAGAGGCGCCTGGCGGACAGAGTTCCGCCAGCTTTCGGAAACTATTCCTAGCGCATTTCCCAAGCGCAGTCGAGAGAAAACCGCTCCCCCTCAGCCTTTGGCGGGCTCAGACGCGCCGCGCCGCAATGATGTAGTTTACCGAGAGATCCCGCGTCTCCCGCCACGCCCCGGACAGGGGATTCATCGCCATCCCGGCCGAGTCAACCACCGCGAACCCAGCCTCGCGCAGGTCTCGCGCCAGCTCCTCGGGGCGGACGAAAGCGCGCCAATCGTGCGTGCCCACGGGCAGGAGCCTGAGCAGATACTCCGCACCCACCTTGGCAAACAGGAAGGATTTCGCCGTGCGGTTGAGGGTGGAGAGGAACAGCATGCCCCCCGGCCGGCAGAGCGCGGCGAGAGCAGCCAGGAAGGCAGCCCTGTCCGCCACATGCTCCACCACCTCAAGCGCGGTGATGGCATCGAACCTGGCACCTTCGGCCACCAGCTCCTCCGGCGCGGCCACCCGATAGTCGATCGCAAGCCCCGCCCGTTCGGCATGCAGCCGGGCGGCGGCGATCATCTCCGCGGCGGCATCGATCGCCGTCACCTTCGCCCGCGCCCGGGCGAAGGCCTCGGCGGCAATGCCGGCGCCGCAGCCGACATCGAGCAAGGCGAGCCCTTCGATCGCAAAGCCGGCGTGGCGCAACCGGGCAAGAATCCAGCCTACGCGCAGCGGATTCATCCGGTGCAGGGGCTTCATCGGGCCCTGCGGGTCCCACCAGCGGTCGGCGAGGGCGGCGAACTTCGCCGTCTCCGATGCCAAAACCGTGCCCGCCATGCCGCTACCCCCGGTTGCCGATGAACGCTTCGGCCGTTATGTGTCGCAGCTCACACCCCGCGCAACGCACCTCGCCGCACGCCAGCGCCTATGGCCCGCATTGTGATGAAATTCGGCGGCACCTCGGTCGCCGACCTCGACCGCATTCGCGCCGTCGCCCGGCGCGTGAAGCGCGAGGTGCTGGCTGGCCACGAGGTGGCGGTCGTCGTCTCCGCTATGGCGGGCGTGACCAACCAGCTCGTCTCCTGGTGTCAGGAGCTCTCGCCCCTGCATGATGCGCGCGAATACGATACGGTGGTGGCGACCGGCGAGCAGGTGACGGCGGGCCTCACCGCCATCGCACTCCAGGCGGAAGGCATCGATGCGCGTTCGTGGCAGGGCTGGCAGATCCCGATCCGCACCGACGATGCGCACGGCAAAGCGCGGATCGAAGCGATCGAGGCGGGCGAGCTGCGCCGGCGGATGAAGCTTGGCCAGGTGCCGGTGGTGGCGGGGTTCCAGGGGCTCGGCCCCGATCAGCGCATCACCACGCTCGGGCGCGGCGGCTCCGACCTCTCGGCCGTCGCGCTCGCCGCCGCCCTCGAGGCCGACCGCTGCGACATCTTCACCGACGTCGATGGCGTCTACACCACCGACCCGCGGATCGTGCCGCGCGCGCGCAAACTCGCCCGCATCTCCTACGAGGAGATGCTGGAGCTCGCCTCGGTCGGCGCGAAGGTGCTGCAGACCCGGTCGGTCGAGCTGGCGATGAAGCGAAGGGTGCGCCTGCAGGTGCTATCCTCCTTCGAGGACGTGCCCGGAACCCTCGTGGTCGATGAGGACGAGATCGTGGAAAAGGAACTGGTGAGCGGGGTCGCATACTCGCGCGACGAGGCGAAACTCACGCTTCGCCGCGTGCCTGACCGGCCGGGCATCGCGGCCTCTGTGTTCGGGCCGCTCGCTCAGGCCAACATCAACGTCGACATGATCGTGCAGAACGTCTCCGCCGACGGGCTGACCGACCTCACCTTCACGGTGGGACGCGCGGATCTCGCCCGCGCCCGCGCCGTGCTCGACTCCCACCGCGAGCGGATCGGATTCGAAGACCTCGTCGTTGACCCCGCGGTGGCCAAGGTCTCGGTGGTCGGCATCGGCATGCGCAGCCACGCCGGGGTGGCCAACACCATGTTCCGCACCCTCGCCGAACGCGGCATCAACATCGAGGTCATCTCGACCTCGGAGATCAAGATCAGCGTGCTGATCCGCGAGGAGGCGACGGAGCTTGCCGTGCGCGCCCTGCACTCGGCCTACGGGCTGGATCGGGCGCCGTCATGACCCGCGCCGAAGCTGAAGCGAGGCTCGCCGACCTCTGGCGCCGTGGCACCGAGTTCCTCGGCTGCCGCCACGCCATCCTCGGCGGCGCGATGAGCTGGGTGAGCGAGCGCAACCTCGTCTCCGCCATCTCCAACGCAGGCGGCTTCGGCGTCATCGCCTGCGGGTCGATGTCGCCCGCCCTGCTCGACGCCGAGATCGCCGCCACCAAGGAGCGCACGAGCCACCCTTTCGGCGTCAACCTGATCACCATGCACCCGGAGCTTGAGGCGCTGATCGCGGTCTGCCTCCGCCACCGGGTGGGCCACATCGTGCTCGCAGGCGGCATCCCGCCCGCCGGCGCCATCCGCCGCATCAAGGACGCAGGCGCAAAGGTGATCTGCTTCGCGCCCGCGCTCGCTCTCGCCCGCAAACTCGTGCGCTCAGGGGCGGATGCGCTCATCATCGAGGGCTCGGAGGCGGGGGGTCACATCGGGCCGGTGAGCCTCACGGTGCTCGCGCAGGAGATCCTGCCGCATTTGCGCGAGGTCCCGGTGTTCGTCGCCGGCGGGCTCGGCCGCGGCGAAGCGATTCTCTCTTACCTCGAGATGGGGGCCTCGGGGGCGCAGCTTGGCACGCGCTTTGTTTGCGCGACCGAATCGATCGCCCATCCGCGCTTCAAGGAGGCCTTCATCCGCGCCGCCGCGCGCGACGCCGTCGCCTCCGTCCAGCTCGACCCGCAATTTCCCGTCATCCCCGTACGCGCGCTCGCCAACGAGGGCACGCGCCGCTTCCTCGAACACCAAGCCGAAGTGATCCGACGCTTCCGCGCCGGCGAGCTTTCCAAGGACGAGGCCCAGCTCGCCATCGAGCAGTTCTGGGCAGGGGCGCTCAGACGCGCGGTGATCGAGGGCGATGTCGAGACCGGGTCAGTCATGGCGGGGCAGAGCGTGGGTCTGGTCACGCGCGAACAGCCGACCGCCGAGATCATCGCCGAACTCGTCGAGCAGGCGGTCGCTGCCCTGATGCGGCGCGAGACCGCTGCTGTGGCGGCGGCGGCGGACTAGGGGCGACGCCGGCGTGAGCGGGCGGGAGGCAGCCGCCGCTCCCGTCCTCGCCGATGATCCGCAGGCAGAACAGAGGCGCCTTGCCTCCGCCTTGGCCGCCATGCCGTCGGAGCTCGATGCTCCGATCGCCGCCGCCGGCATCGAACCGAGCGGCGAACCGGCCGCCGTGCTGGACGCCTCCCGCATGATCGCGACCAAGCGGGCTAGGTCAGGCGTATCGAGGAGGCGATCGCGGGCGGGCTGACGGCGGAAGCCGCGGTGGAGCGCGTGCTCGCCACTCTGCGCGCGCGCTGTCGCGGCCTTGCCGACCCGATTTTGCGTGAACGGCTCGCCGACATCGAGCACCTGGCCGGGCGCCTTCTCGACGCGCTGGCAGGCGCCGCCGACCGGCCCTCGCCGCCGGAAGGCTTCGTGCTGATCGCCCCTTGCCTTGGCCCTGGCGAGCTGCTCGACGATCGGCGCCTCGGTGTGGCGGGGCTGGTGATCACGGAGGCCTCGCCGAGCGCGCATGCGACCATGATCACGCGCGCCCTCGGATTCCCTCTGTTTGCTGGCGGCCGCGGCGTGTGGGACGTAGCCCAGCCCGGCAAAGCGGCCTTCCTTGATGCCGATCGCGGCTACCGCCGGCTGGGCGCCCGCGACGATGTCCTGTCCACCCGAAGGCTCGACCTTGTGGAAGAGGCGGCGCGCGCGGCCGATGCGGCCCGGGTGCCGCGCAGCCTGTGCGGCGAGGCGGCAGGCCGGCCGCTCCAGGCGCTCGCGGTGTTCGGCGTCGGCATCCGCCCGGTCTCCGTCTCGGCCTCCGCCGTGCCGGCGGTGAGAGCGATGGTGCGCAGCCTTGACCTCGCCGCCCGCCGCGAGGTGCTGGCCGGTCTCTGGCGGTCCGCCCGGGGCGGGGCAAGCCTGCGCGCCGATCTCGCAGCCAAAGCGCGCGACCGCGGCATTGTGGTCGATGGAACGGCGCGCCTGCAGCGAAAGGAAGGGCAGGCTGCCGTGTTCTTGCCTCTGGCACAGCGCGAGCAAAGCGCGCTAGAACGAAGCATGGCGGGTGCAGCCGCCACCACCGACGGAACGCACCGAGGGTTGAGCGGGTGCATCAGAGCGGGCACATGATCTTGGCGGCCGAGGACGCGACGCGCACCACAGGTGCGGCGACATCCTCAGGTGGGTTGCTGCGCGCCACGCGGCTGCAGCACGGCCTCTCCCTCTCGGACGTGGCGGCGGCCCTGCGCATCCGCAAGGAATATCTCGAGGCGATCGAAACCGGTCGGACCGATCGCCTACCCGCCCCCGCCTACACGCTCGGCTATGTTCGCTCCTACGCCGCCGCCTTGGGGCTTGATCAGGACGAGATCGCACGCCGCTTCCGCTCCGAAACGGGGCTTGGCCAGGCACGCAAGCCCGACCTCACCTTCCCTGCTCCTGTTCCGGAACGCGGCGTGCCGGCCGGCGCGATCGTCCTCCTCAGCCTCCTCCTCGCCATCGGCCTCTATGCTGGATGGTATTGGTGGAGCGAGCCCGCGCAAAAGCTGGCCGGGGCGATCCCACCCGCGCCCGAGCACAGTGTTCAGCTGGACCCTGCGCCAGCGCCCCCGCTGCCGGTGCCGCCGGTCGCGACCCCCTCGCCCCCTGCCCCGCCGGCCGCAGCCGCGCCTGACCTGACGCCGTCACCGTCTCAGCCCACGCCGTACGCTGAGGCTGCCTGGCCAACCGGGCCCGCAGTGACCGCGCTGCCCACACGACGCTCCAACCCCTCCGTCGTCAACGCCGCCCCGGTCGGCGGGTCACCCGAGCCGGCGGCGGCAGAACCGCCCGCCACCTACGGCGCGACCGGCGCGGAAGCGGGCAAGGTTCTCCTGCGTGCCCGTGCCGACACCTGGGTGCAGGTGCGCGAGCGCGGCTCCGGCACCGTGCTGTTCAACCGCGTGCTGCGACCAGGCGAGACCTACCGCGCGCCAGACCGTCCGGGGCTGCTGCTCACCACCGGCAATGCCGGGGGGTTGGAGATCATCGTCGGCGGCGATGCTCTTCCCGCTCTCGGCGGCCACGGTGTGGTGCGGCGCGACCTGCCGCTAGAGCCAGACGCCCTTCGCCAGGCAGTGGCCGCCCTGCCGCGCTGACCGCACGCGTTCGCGGGCGGCGCGCGATTGGGTGTGCGACTGCGGGGCGCGACTGGCGAAGGCCGCTCCGCCTCGCCATAGTGGAAGTCGCGACGAGGAGCACGCGATGGCCTACCGCCCCTATCAGCAGATCCACCGCCGCAGAAGCCGTCAGATCCGCGTCGGCAAGGTCCTGGTCGGAGGCGATGCGCCGATCAGCGTGCAGACCATGACCAACACCCCGACGACCGACATCGCGGCGACGATCGCGCAGATCCGACGCTGCGAACTCGCCGGTGCCGACATCGTCCGCGTTTCGGTACCGGACGAGGAGAGCACGGCCGCGCTCGCCGCCATCGTGCCGGAGGTGGGGGTGCCGATCGTCGCCGATGTTCACTTCCACTACCGCCGCGCCATCGAGGCGGCCAAGGCGGGGGCGGCCTGCCTGCGCATCAACCCGGGCAACATCGGTTCCAAGGAGCGCATCCGCGAGGTGGTGCAGGCCGCGCGCGACCATGGCTGCGCCATCCGCATCGGAGTGAATGCCGGCTCGCTTGAGCGGCACCTCCTGGAGAAGTACGGCGAGCCCTGCCCGGAAGCGATGGTGGAAAGCGCGCTGTGGCACGCCGCCCACCTGCTCGATCTCGACTTCCACGAGTTCAAGATCTCGGTGAAGGCCTCTGACGTCTTCCTCGCCGTCGCCGCCTATCAGCAGCTCGCCGAGGCCTGCGACCATCCGCTGCATATCGGCATCACCGAAGCGGGCGGGCGCCGGACGGGAACGGTGAAGAGCGCGATCGGGCTCGGGGCGCTGCTGTGGGCCGGGATCGGAGACACGATCCGGGTCTCCCTCTCAGACGAGCCGGAGGAGGAGGTGCGAGTCGGGTGGGAGATCCTGAAATCCCTCCATCTTCGCCACCGCGGGGTGAAAATCATCTCCTGCCCCTCCTGTGCGAGGCAGGGGTTTGATGTCATCCGCACGGTGGAGACTTTGGAGAAGCGGCTCGAGCACATCGAGGTGCCAATCACCCTTTCTATCATCGGTTGCGTCGTGAACGGGCCGGGCGAGGCCTTGCTGACTGATATCGGGCTGACCGGGGGAGGGGCGGGCCGGCACATGATCTACCTCGCCGGCAAGACCGACCACACGGTCGAGACGGAGCGAATGATCGACCACATCGTGCAGCTGGTGGAGGCTCGGGCGGCTGAACTCCGCGCTGCCGAGGCGGCCAGCAGGGCCGCGGCGGAGGTGGTATAGGCTGCGGAGTAGGCTCCGCGCTCAGCGTACGGGTGCCTCGGCGAGGTCGGTGCTGGTCGCGCCGGCGAGGGCGAGCAGGGCGCGTGCCTTGGCGGCCATGGCACGGGCCTGGCCCGCGGGGCAGCGCAGGGGCAGGGCGGGAAGGGAGGCGGGGGCGACCTCCGCCAAGGCTGCCCGCACCCGACAAGCATAGGCGATGCCGACCGCCGAGCCAGGCGCGGCGCCGTTGTAGAGGGCGAGCCCCGCGGCATAGGACCCGCCCCGGCTGCGCGCCTCAGCCAGCAAGGCGGCGGCGAACAGGGCGGAAGACTGGGCATCGAACGCCAAGGCGCGGGCCCTCGGCCCATGCGCCTTGAGGTTGATCTGGAAACATCCGGCCGAAACGCTGCGCGCGCCAGGTTCCAGCGTCTCCGCCTCGCGCTTCGCCGCGGCTTGGGTTGGGGGAAACCGCGCCACACGCTCGGTGCCGACGGCATAGGGGTGCAGCGCGCTCTCCACGATCGCCACTGCGACCAACAGCCCCTCCGGCAGGTCGTAGATCGCCTCCGCCATGCGGGCCGCCTCGAGACAGCGGGCGGCAAGTTCGCCCCGTTCGTTCAGCTCGCCAATCGTGTCCGCCGCCACGGCAAGTTCGACCGAGACGAACATGACGGCCGCCGCCGACCTACGCAGGATCTTGCTCATGCAACCGACCTAGCGGCTCGGCCCGACCACGCAAAGCCTCAAACGAGACCAAAAGAAGGCAGATCATGCCATTTCGCGCCATGGTTGTCGGATGCGGCAGGATTGTGGCAAACCAAGCGGGACTTGAGTGTAATATGCATAAGACTTCCGCAGGACTGTCTAAGATTGAAATTTGGTGCGACGGGCAAGGCGAGCGCCAGAAATGAGCGCAGCGGGCGGTGGCCCGCCGCCCACTAAGGCATGCGCGTTTCACATGGCCGTCATGCGCCTATCACAATACGCGTGGATCCGCGTGGCTTCGGTGCCGGGTGACTAGAGCGGCAGGGACGGGTCGATGATGGTGACCTGCGGCTCGCCCTCCATCACCAGCCGCATGGCGTGGATGGTGGCGGCGACGGCCCTTTCCCACCCGTCGGTTGGGAACTCGGGCTTGACGGTGAGGATGCGCTCGAGGCGCCGCCGCCCCTCGCCCCAGGCGCCCCAGAGCGAGTGCAGGACGCGGCCGGGGGGCGCGAACACGGAGGGGCGGGCAAGCACCGTGCCATGGTCGTTCACTTGCCGCCGCATCGCCACCGCCCCGCCCTCGGCGGAAGCGATCGGCGTGCCCGCCTCGTCCGTCATCGACAGTTCGGGGTTGGCGGTGTCGTCGCGGATCGCCGCACGGTGCGCCCCTTCCCAGGCCTCGATGTCGGGCTTCGCCACCTCGGCCCGCGCTCTCGCCTCAAGACGTGTCGAGGAGAAACCCCTTGTTCGCCGAGGAGCTGGGGCAGCGCGACCGAGGCGGGCAGAGGGACACGCGAGATGGAGATCCTCTCCCGCGCCTGCTCCCTCGCCCACCCCCTGCTCAGGCAACTCGACGCTCTGGGCGATGCCCGACCCGTCGCCCAGGCGAACTCTGTGATCGCGCGCGACGGCGCCGCCGCCATGGCACGGGGGGAGGAGGCGCAGCATCTCTCGGGCCAGCACAGCTTCCCCTCTTGCACAGCCTGGTGCGGCGTGATCGCCGCCGCCAGAGGGGGCGCGCTCTCCTCCGACGAGATCACACGCCGCGCGCGGCTATTCGCCCTGCTCGCGGCCCTTGGCGGCGACGACACCGCCGCGCGCTGGGCCGACCAGGACGTGGCGCGCGGCCCCCTGGCCAGCGCCTGATTCCCCTCAGCGCGACGCCAGCACGGCGAGCATAACCGCCCCCACCGCGATCCGGTACCAGCCGAAGGGCGCGAAGCCGATCCGCCCGATCACCGCCAGCACGGCCTTGACCACGACGAGGGCGACCACGAAAGCGGAGGCGAAGCCGATCGCGATCAACCCCCCGCCCTGCCAGTCGAGCGCCGACCACTCCTTGTACAGCGCGAACACGGTGGCCGCCGTCATGGTCGGAATGGCGAGGACGAAAGAGAATTCCGCCGCCGCAGGCCGCGCCACGCCGCACAGCAGCGCACCGATGATGGTCGCCCCCGACCGCGATGTTCCCGGAATCATCGCGAGTGCCTGAAAGAGCCCGATGGCGAAGGCCGTGCGGGGCGCGATCGCCTCCACGCGCAACACCGCCGCCTCCCCCCGCCAGCGCTCGATCAGGATGATCGCAACGCCGCCAAGGATCAGCGCCACCGACACCACCCAGGGGTTGAACAGCAGCCGCGTGATCGGCCCATAGAGCGTCGCCCCCAGCACCATGGCGGGCAGGAAGGCAAGGACCAGGTTGCGCACGTACGCCCGCGCCGCGTCCTCCGTGAACAGCCCGACTGCAAGCCCGACCAGCTTGCGGAAGTAGATGGCGATCACGGCCAGGATCGCGCCCATCTGAATGACGATCTCGAAGCTGCGCCCGGGCGGGCCGGCAAAGCCCAAAAGATCGACGAGCAGGATCAGGTGCCCTGTCGAGGAGACAGGGATGAATTCGGTCGCCCCCTCGACCACGCCGAGAAGGAGCGCCTGGAACGCGCGAGTCAGGTCCATCGGGTCTCCGCTTCAGACAGGGGGAGGATCGATGGTCGCGATGGCCTCGCCCGCACCGTCGCCGGTGCGAACGACGACCGCCCCCCCTTGCGCTGGCGAAACCCCCGTCAGAGCGGTGATGTTCCCCTCATGGGTGACAAGGACGAGCGCGCCCCCGCGCCAGTTGCGCAGCACGCTGCGCAGGCTTGCGGTCCGCTCGGCCGCGTCGGCACCGGCAGTGATGCGATCGAGGGCCGGATGGTGGGCGACGGGGCCCAAGCCCAACAGTTCGGCGGTCTCGCGACAGCGGCACCAGGCGGAGGAGAGCACGGTGGCGCGCGCAAGGCCCATCGCCCGCAGGGCCTCGCCCCAGGCGCGCGCCTGCGCCCGGCCCTGCTGTGACAGGGTGCGCTGGGTGGCGCAGTCATCGAGCCGGAAGCCCGGCGGGTCGCCGGTGCCGGGGGCGTGCGCGTGGCGCATCAGCAGGGCGGCGCGGCCGGCGCGAAGATCGGGGAGGAAAGGCGCCGCCTGCCCGTTTTGCGGGAGAAGGCCGAGAAGGAGGGCGATGAAGGCGCGGCGTCGCATCCCACCCACCGCCTGCCACGGCGCTGTCCGCGCTGCAACCGGGCGCGGTTGCCTTCGCCTGCCCGCGCCCCTAGGGTCCGCGCCACCGTCAGGGCCCGAACGAGGTCGCGACGGGGGAGAAGACGTCCGCGACACCGATGCCGCTCCTCATCCTCTTCGTCCGCACGATCGATGGGTTGCATGGACTGCTCGGGCGACTGCTCGCGCTTGGCCTGCTCGCCGCCGCGCTCGTCTGTTTCGCCAACGTCGTCCTCCGCTACGGCTTCGGCATCGCCCATGTGTGGATGCAGGACCTCTATGTGTGGTTGAACGCCGCCGGGTTCACGCTTGGCGCCGCTTTTGCGCTGCAGGCGGACGCGCATGTGCGGGTCGATGTGTTCTACCGGCCGGCCTCGGCGCGGCGGAAGGCCTGGATCGAGATCCTCGGCAGCTTCGTTTTCCTGTTGCCCATGCTGGCGGTGATTGCGGCATGGGCTTGGCCTGCGGTGCGTCTGTCCTGGCTGTTTAACGAGGGAAGCCAGAACATCGGTGGCCTGCCGGGGCTCTATCTGCTGAAGACCTGCGTGCTCGGCTTCTGCCTGGGGCTCGCCCTGCAGGGATTGGCGCAGGCGGCGAAGGCCGCTCTGCTGCTTGCTGGGCGGCCCGAATATGCGCCCCATCTCACCGGCTCGGATCGGGGCTGAGCGATGGACCCCGTCATTCTCGGCGAGATCCTCGCCGTTCTCTTGTTCGTCGTCTCCATCGGCACGTTGATGGCAGGCTACCCGGTGGCTTTCACGCTGGGCGGCACGGCGGTGATCTTCGCCGGGCTCGGTTGGCTGATCGGCGCCTTCAACCCGAGTTTCTTCGCCACCCTTGCTCCCCGCTATTTCGGGATCATGCAGTCGGAGACCCTGGTTGCGGTGCCGCTCTTCATCCTGATGGGAACGATCCTGGAGCGCACCAACATCGCCGCCACCCTGCTCACCACCATGGGCCAGTGCTTCGGGCCTTTGCGCGGCGGGCTTGCGGTCGCTGTCGTCGTTGTCGGCGGGCTGCTCGCCGCCTCCACTGGTGTCGTGGGGGCGACGGTGGTGACGATGGGGCTGATCAGCCTGCCCGCGATGTTGCGCGCGGGCTACGACCCGCGGCTGGCCACGGGCACGATCTGCGCCGCTGGAACGCTGGGCCAGATCATCCCGCCCTCGACCATCCTGATCTTCGTCGCCGACTTCCTGCAGGGGGCGAATGCCGAGGCGCAGATGCGCAAGGGCAATTTCGCGCCGGATCCCGTTTCGGTGTCTGATCTGTTCGCCGGCGCACTGATCCCCGGGCTGCTGCTCGTTGGGCTCTACATTCTCTGGACGGTGGTGGCGGCGCACGTCCGCCGCGATGCCGCCCCGCCGATCCGGATGACGGACGCCGAACGGGCGGGGCTGTCGGGGCGCATCCTTTCCTCCCTCATCCCCCCGCTCTTCCTCATCCTCGCCGTGCTCGGCTCCATTCTCGGTGGCGTCGCCACGCCGACGGAAAGCGCCTCGGTCGGTGCGGTGGGCGCGGTGCTGCTCGCGGCTGCCCGCCGCGAACTGACCGGGGCGCGGCTGATGGAGGCGGCGGAAAGCACATTGAAGACCACGACCATGGTTTTCGTCATCCTGTTCGGTGCCTCGCTCTTCTCGCTCGTCTTCCGCACGCTCGGTGGCGAGCTTCTGATCGAGGAGGCGCTGCACGCACTGCCTGGCGGGCGGACTGCGGCCATCCTCGCCGCGATGGCGACCATGTTCGTGCTGGGCTTCTTCCTCGACACGTTCGAGATCATCTTCATCGTCGTTCCGCTCACCGCACCGGCGCTGCTGATGCTGGACGTCGACCCGCTCTGGCTCGGCGTGATGATCGGGGTGAACCTGCAGACGTCCTTCCTGACACCCCCCTTCGGCTTCGCGCTGTTCTATCTGCGCGGGGTGGCGCCGCGCGAGGTGACGACGGGGGCGATCTATCGCGGCGCGCTTCCCTTCGTTGCGCTGCAGATTCTTGCGCTCGGCCTTTTGTGGCAGTTTCCGGGCCTCGCCACCTGGCTGCCGCGCGTGCTGTTCAAGTG
Organism: uncultured Elioraea sp.; assembly: GCA_937928775.1. GTDB lineage: Bacteria > Pseudomonadota > Alphaproteobacteria > Acetobacterales > Acetobacteraceae > Elioraea. The sequence goes on from CALFVI010000051.1 coordinate 24,686, forward strand.
AGAGGCGCACCGATGACGCTGACACCTGCGCTGCGCGAAGTGCTCTCGGCCGTGACCACGGCGACGCTCACCACCGTTCTGCTGAAGAAGGGCCTGCGGAAGACCTGGATGCGTGGCCCACGCCCGCTTGCCGCGGGGCAAGGGCGCGTGCTGGGCCCCGCCTTCACGCTACGCTTCATTCCCGCCCGCGAAGACCTGGTCACGCCCGAGTCGTGGTCGTCGCCGCGGTCGACGCGCTCGGCAATCGAGACGATGCCGGAGGGCGCGGTCGCCGTTGCGGGAACGGAAGGGATTACCGAGGCCGGAATTTTCGGCGACATCCTCTGCGCGCGCATGCGAAGGCGTGGCGTTGCGGGGCTCGTCACCAAAGGCGCGGTGCGCGATGCGGCCAGCGTGCGCGCGACGGGCCTGCCCGTGTGGTGCGTGGCCGAGGCTGCGCCGCCTTCGGTCGCTGCGCTCACCTTCGTCGGCTGGGAGGAGCCCATCGGCTGCGGCGGTGTGGCGGTGTTTCCGGGCGACGTGGTGGTGGCAGACGACGACGGCGCGGTGGTGATCCCGCAGGCGCTGGTGGCGGAGGTGGCGCGCGAAGCCGAGGCGCAGGAGAAGCTCGAGGCATGGATCATGCGTGAGGTCGAGCGTGGCGTGCCCCTGCCGGGGCTCTATCCGCCGGATGCGGCAACGCGCGCCCGCTACGAGAGGGAAACGCGCTAGGCAGGGTTCTGTCACGACACTATGTCGCAAGCTCCGGAAGGTTCCGGAACAGCTCCAACGCTTCCGGGTTGGCCAAAGCCTCGACATTCTTCACCGGGCGCCCGTGCACCACATCGCGCACCGCAAGCTCGGTGATCTTGCCAGACCGCGTGCGCGGAATGTCCGCCACCTGGATGATCTTCGCCGGCACATGCCGCGGCGAGGCGTTGTCGCGGATGACGCGACGGATGCGATCGCGCAATTCATCATCGAGCGCGCATCCCTCCTTCAGCCTGACGAACAGCACGACGCGCACGTCGTTGTCCCACTCCTGGCCGATCACTAACGCCTCCAGGATTTCCGGCAGACGCTCGACCTGGCGATAGATTTCGGCCGTTCCGATGCGCACCCCTCCCGGGTTCAACACGGCGTCGGAACGGCCGGTGATGACGAGCCCCACCGTGCCATCCTCATGCTCGACGAGCTCGCACCAGTCCCCATGATGCCAAACCCCCGGGAAACGCTCGAAATAGGCCGCGCGGTATCGGGCGCCATCCGGATCGTTCCAGAACATCACCGGCATCGAGGGGAAGGGCTTCGTGCACACCAACTCTCCCTTCCGCCCGCGTACTGGTTTCCCCGCCTCGTCGAACACCTCGACCGCGCAGCCGAGCGCGCGCGTGGAAAGTTCGCCGCGCCGCACGGGCCCCGTCGGGTCGCCAAGCGCGAAGCAGCCGACGATGTCCGTCCCGCCCGAAATGGAGAACAGCGCGAGGTCGGACTTGATCGCGCGATAGACATAGTCGAACGATTCCGGCGCGAGCGGGCTTCCGGTCGAGAACATAGTGTGCAGAGCAGACAGATCGTGCGTCGTGCGCGGCTTGAGCCCTGCCTTGGCGAGGGAATCGATGTACTTCGCCGAGGTGCCGAACATGGTCATCCGCTCGCGTTCGGCGAGATCGAAGAGGGCAGCAGGCGATGGGTGGAGCGGGTTGCCGTCGAACTGGAGCAACGTGGCGCCCGCCATCAGCCCAGACACCTGCCAGTTCCACATCATCCACCCGAGCGTGGTGAAATAGAAGAGCCGGTCATCCGGCTTGAGGTCCCCGTGCAGAAGATGCTCTGAGGCGTGCTTGAGCAGCACCCCTACCGCGCCGTGCACGATGCACTTCGGCTTCCCCGTGGTCCCTGACGAGTAGAGGATGTAGAGCGGGTGGTTCCCCGGCAGGCGGGTGAAGGACAGCGGGGCGGCGCGGTCGACAAACTCGTCCCAGGCGACCGCGTTGGGCAGAGCGAGCGCGTCCTGATCGCCGATGAAGGGAACGATGACGACGCGGCGGACAGTGGGCAGGGAGGCGATGATCTCGCGCAGCTTGGCAGCGAGGTGGAACGTCTTGCCGCCGTAATGGTAGCCATCAGCCGCAACCAGCACGACGGGCTCGATCTGACTGAAACGGTCGAGCACCCCGGCGGGGCCGAAATCGGGGCTGCAGGACGACCAGGTGCCGCCCGTGGCGTTGGTGCCGAGGAAGGCAGCGACTGCGTGCGGGATGTTGGGCAAGATACCTGCCACCCGGTCACCAACGGCGAGGTTCAAGCCGCGCAGCCCGGCGGCGAAGGCTGCCGTCTCGGCCCGCAGCTCGTCGCGCGACCAGGCGATGCGCCGGCCATCCTCGCCGCTGAACACGATCGCCTCGCGGCTGCCCACATGGCGCAAAAGGTTCTCGGCATAGCAGAGGCGGGAGTTGGGGAAGAAACGCGCGCCAGGCATCGCCTCTGCGTTCTCGACCGCGCACTCGCCACGCTCCCCGATCAGCCCGGCGAAGTCCCAAAGCGCGGTCCAAAACCCCGCCATGTCGTCGATTGACCAGCGCCACAACGACGGCAGGTCCTGGATGTCGAGGCCGCGCACAGTGCGCAGCCAGGCGCGGAAGGCGGTGAGATTGGCCGCCGCCACCCGCTCGGGGCTCGGCCGCCAGAGGATCTCGCTCATCGGCACACGTCCCTCCCTGATTAAGATGGGATGATCGCGACACGTCTGCGGCCCCGCAAGCCGGGCCTTGCGAGCCGCCAAGCAGCTGGGTAAGAAGCGAAATCCACTGGCAGGGGCCATAGCTCAGTTGGGAGAGCGCGTGAATGGCATTCACGAGGTCAGGGGTTCGACTCCCCTTGGCTCCACCAGCCCCCTCCCGCTCGGACCACCATCCGATTTAGCTGCATCTTGTTTAGCCGCATCTTGGCGGGGCGGATGCGCGGCCAGGGTTGCACGCGGAGCCTCCCGTCTCGCCTCGGATGAGGCGCATTGCGTTCGCCTTCTTTGCGCATCAGGGCGCTGGCTTGCGGAATGGCGGAGGGCGGCGAGGCCAAGATGGGTGAGCACGAAAAGCAGAGCATCGCCACTAAGCAGAGCATCGCCACTCGCGACGGGTTTGCTTGCGGCACGCGGCGCCGCGCCAACAACGCACAACCGCCAAAGCCGCTCGAATCCTGTGCACGTCGCCGCCGCTGCGACCAGGCGTGACGATCGACGCGCCCTGGGGCGGACCGATGAGGCACGGCACGGATGGCGCGATTTTTGCTGCCCCTGGCCAGGCGGGCGTTCAGTTCGCCCCCACGCACCGTTGGGAATCGGACTGGGAGAGAAGAGGAATGGGCATCACCACGCTGTCGCGCCGCGCGGTTCTGGCAGGCGGGGCAGCTGCGGCAGCAACGCTCGCTGCGCCAGCGATCGCTGAGGCCCGCGAAGTGACCATTGCACACCAGGCCATGGTTGTGCCGTTCCGCGCCGCCATGGCTGCGCAGGAAGTGGAACGTGCCACCGGCTACCGCATCAGCTGGCGGATGTTCAGCAATGGTGCGGACGTGATCCGCGCCATGGCGGCAGGCGACGTCAAGATCGGCGAGGTCGGCTCTTCCCCGACCACGGCAGCGATCGCGCAGGGCTTGGACATCGCGCTGTTCTGGATCCTCACCGACATCGCCGACGCCGAAGCACTGATCGTCCGCAACGGCGCAGGCATCACCGCACCGCACGATCTGCGCGGCAAGCGAATCGGCGTTCCTTTCGTCTCCACCACGCACGACCATCTTCTCTGCGCTCTCGAGCAGTTCGGCATTCTGTCGAACGCGCTGCGCATTCTCAACATGCGTCCCCCTGAGATCGCCGCCGCTTGGGAACGCGGCGACATCGACGCCACCTTCGTTTGGGAGCCGATCCGCAGTGCGCTCCTTCGCACAGGCAAGGTTGCTCATCTCGTCCGGCCAGTTGACAGCCTGGGGAAAGCCCACGTTCGACGGCGTCGTGGTCGATCGCGCTTGGGCGCGACAGAACGAGGAGTTCCTTCGCGCCTACGCGCGGATCCTGGCGAAATACGACGCAGAGGACGCGGCAAACCCCTCCGCTTGGGCGGCAGGCACGGAGCGCGCGGCGGTCACTGCCCGCATCACGGGCGCGAAGCCGGAGGATGTGCCGGCGATGCTGAAACTCTATCGTTTTGTCCCCGCAAAGGAACAGGCCTCGCCCGCCTGGCTCGGCGGCGGTGCGGAAGGCGGGGCTGTGCGCGCGATCAGGCACACGGCCGAGTTCCTGCAGTCGCAAGGACGGATCCAGGCCGTACCGGCCGACATCGCCGCCCACGTCACGCCACGCTTCGCCGCGGCAGCCGCAGCCTGAGCCGATGGGGGCGGTCTCGATCCAGGGCCTTTCCGTCTTCTTCCCCCTGCCGGGCGGGAGCTGGATCGACGCCCTCTCGGGGATTGATCTCGCCATCCCAGAAGGCGGCCTCTGCGTCGCCCTCGGTGCTTCGGGCTGCGGCAAGACCACGCTCCTCAACTGCATCGCTGGCTTCATCGCCCCCTCGTTCGGGCGAATCCTCGTCGCCGGCCGCGAGGTCGATGGCCCGGGGTCAGACCGTGGCGTCGTGTTCCAAAAGCACGCCCTCCTGCCCTGGCTCAGCGTGTGGGAGAATGTGGCGTTCGGCCCCATGCTCGCCGGCGTGCCGAAAGCAAAGCGACGTCGCCTCGCAGAGGAGAAACTCGCCCTTGTTGGTCTCGCCGGGCTCGCCGATCGGCCGGTGTGGACCCTCTCTGGCGGGCAGCAACAACGGGTTGGCATCGCGCGGGCTCTGGCGGCCGACCCGCAGGTCCTGCTGATAGACGAGCCGTTCGCGGCGCTCGACGCGCTGACCCGCGAGGCGATGCAGGAGCATCTGCTCGATGTGTGGGCGGCCTCCGGCAAGACCGTGTTCTTCATCACCCACTCCGTGGAAGAAGCCCTGTTCCTGGCCACCGAGGTGGTGGTGATGGCCCCCCGGCCGGGCCGCATCGTGCGCCGCGTACCCGTCTCCTTCGGCCGCCGCTATCTCGAGACGCGCGATGCACGCGCGGTGAAATCCGACCCGCTGTTCATCGCGCTGCGCGAAGAGGTTCTGTCCGAAGTGCGAACGAGCGCGCGCAGCGAGGCGGGAGCCTTGGCGTGAGGGGCACGGAGGGGCTCGGCCCGCCGCGGCCGGGCGCCGCTACGCCAGCCTCTTGCGCGCGCTCCGCGGCAGCCGACCGCTCCGTCCGATCCATCGACATGCCATACCCCTCCCGCGGATACCGTCCGCTTGCGGGGTGTCTCAATCAACTGTGGGGCGGGGGAGTGTAAAGAATCCCGACAGGCTGACGGATCGGCCCCGGCATGACCGGGGCGCAAACGCGAAGGGCCGGGAGGTTTCCCTCCCGGCCCCTGCGCGGGCGGCCGGTGCGGCCGCCCGTCCCCTGGTCAGCGTGTCAGGCGCGGCGGCGGCGGGCAGCGAAGCCGAGGCCGAGCAGACCCATGCCCAGCAGCGCGAGCGAGGCCGGCTCGGGCACCTCGGTCGGCGGGGTGTAGGGCCGCACATTGGCGCCCAGGATCGACAGTCCGGACAGGCCCGGCGTGATCCCGTTCTTGTTCGGGTCCAGCACGACCTTGAAGGTGCCGGCGCCGGAGTTCGGGTCGGCCGTCAGCAGCACGTCGGTCATGATGTAGGCGGCGGTGCCGGTGCCGGCCTTGACGATGAAGCCGAGGTCGATCAGCACCGGCAGGTCGGTCGGCGCCGGATCGCTCCAGCTGATCGTGTAGCCGCCGTCGTTGCTGCCGTTGTCGGCGAAGAGCTGGAACGTCAGCCCGAAGGCCGAGCCCGTATCGCCACCGGCGGCGTTGGCGTCACGGACGATGAAGGTGAAGTCGTCCGCCATGCCGGGCGCGGTCAGCGCGGCGTTGAAGGCCGCGGTCAGCGTGGCGGGGTTGTTGTTCGCCGGGTTGATCGTGGCGCAGGCCGAGGCGTTGTAGGTCACCGTCGGCGGATAGACGATCGTCAGCGACACGTCGGTCGGCGCCAGCGGCGCGGCGCAGACGGCGGCCTGGGCCGTGCCGCCGAACGCGAGCATCGCCGCGCCGGCCAAACCCGAAATTGCAGCAGCGCTGATACGCATCCGTCCAGTCCTCCAGAAACGCGATCCGATGGCACGAGAGAACTAGCACATGTCGTGCCACGGGCGGAAATCCCTGGGATTCCGCCGCCGCGGTGCAGGCGGGGCGGCGAGGTGTAAAGTTTTCCGACACCTGCCCTCACCCTGACCCTCTCCCACTTCCGTGGGAGAGGGGAC
>CALFVI010000052.1 GCA_937928775.1 uncultured Elioraea sp.
GCTGCGCCAGCGCCGTGTTGGGCAGGCTCATGCCCATCTCGCGGGCGGCCTGAAGCGCGATGTTGAGGTCCTTCTGGTGCAGGCGAATGCGGAAACCGGGCGCGAAGGTGCGCTTGATCATGCGCTCGGCGTGCACCTCGAGGATGCGGGAGTTGGCGAAGCCGCCCATCAGCGCCTGCCGGACCTTGGCCGGATCGGCTCCTGCTTTGGCGGCAAAGACAAGGGCTTCGGCAACCGCCTGCAGGTTCAGCGCGACGATGATCTGGTTCGCCACCTTGCAGGTCTGACCGGCCCCATTGTCGCCGACCAGGGTGATGTTCTTGCCCATCGCCTCGAACAGAGGCCTGGCGCGGTTGAACGCCGCCTCCGGCCCGCCGACCATGATGGTCAGAGTGGCGTTCTTCGCCCCCACCTCGCCGCCCGAGACAGGAGCGTCCAGATAGTCGCAGCCTTTCTCGTTGATCCGGCGCGCGAACACCTTCGTCGCGGTCGGGCTGATTGAGGACATATCGATCACCAGCTTGCCGGGCGAAAGCCCCTCCGCCACGCCGCGCGGGCCGAACAGCACCTGCTCCACGTCTGGCGTGTCAGGCACCATGGTGATTACCACCTCGGCAGCCTGCGCCACCGACGCTGGGTCAGCGACCACCGTTGCCGCAGCGCGCACCTCTTCGGCGAGCGAAGCGCGCTCCGGCACGAAGAGCTCGTGCCCCGCCCTCTTCAGATTGAGCGCCATGGGCCGGCCCATGATGCCAAGCCCGATGAAGCCGACTTTCATCCCGCTCCCCTCTTCCCGGTTTCGCGTCTTGCTTCCGCCTCGTCTCGAACACTCAGCCTTTATAGGGCGCGAACCAGGCGAGCCCGGCCTCGGTGTCGCCCTTGGGCCGGTACTCGCAGCCGATCCACCCCGCAAACCCCATTCTGTCGATCGCATCGAACAGGAAGGGGTAGTTGATCTCGCCGGTGCCGGGCTCGTGCCGCCCAGGCGTGTCAGCGATCTGCATGTGGGCGATGAGCGGAAGGTGCTTTTCGATCGCTGGCGTCAGATCGCCCTGCATCACCTGCCGGTGATAGATGTCGAACTGCAGCTTCAGGTTGGGGACACCGACCTCGGCGATGATCGCCGCCGCCTCCTCGGTATGGGTGAGGAAATAGCCTGGGATGTCGCGGGTGTTGATCGGCTCGATCAGCACGGTCACCCCCGTCTTGGCGGCCATCGCCGCCGCCTCGCGCAGGTTGGCGACATAGGTCTCGCGCATCGCGGCCCGCTCCGCCCCTTCCGGCACCAGCCCGGCCATGGCATGGATCTGTCGACAGCCGAGGGCATCGGCGTATTCGAGCGCCTTGGCGACCCCGGCCAGGAACTCCTGTTCGCGCCCAGGAATGGCAGCGATGCCGCGTTCGCCCTTCGCCCAGTCTCCGGGGACGGTGTTGAACAGCACGACCTCCACACCGGAGGCGCGCACCGCCTGCGTCACCTCGCCCACGGAGTAGTCGTAGGGAAAGAGGAACTCGACGGCGCGGAACCCGGCCGCCGCAGCGCGGGCGAACCGCTCGAGGAAGGGCGAATCGGTGAACATCATCGAGAGGTTGGCGGCGAATTTCGGCATCGGCTCCTCCGCGTCTGGCACACGCTTCCCGCCCTCTGCCCCGCCGGCGTGGCCAAGCCGCCGATCGCGACGGGGGCTCTGCCTCGAGCCCAGCACGGATGCAGCGGAAGGGAAGCGGGTTCAACGTGGTGCAACGCTGTCTCCCACCGCCTGGGCCCACCCGTCAACCGGCCCCTTTCGGTCATGCCCGGTCGGGCTTAGCGTCCGTGCACCCTTGCTGAAGGAGAGTCGATGACCGCCTGGTCGCCCGAGTTCACCACCCGCCCCGAACTCATCGGCACGTTCGGCATGTGCGCCTCGACGCACTGGATCGCCTCCGCTGTCGCGATGAGCGTGCTGGAGAAGGGCGGCAACGCCTTCGACGCCGCCGTCACCGCAGGCTTCGTGCTGCAGGTGGTCGAGCCGCACCTGAACGGGCCGGGAGGCGAGGTGCCGCTGATCGTCTGGGAGGCGCGGGCGCGGCGTGGGCGCGTGCTGTGCGGCCAGGGCCCCGCCCCCGCCGGGGCGACCATCGCGCACTACCGCGACCGGCTCGGGCTCGACCTCATCCCCGGCACCGGGCTGCTTGCGGCCTGCGTCCCCGGCGCCTTCGACGCCTGGATGCTGCTGTTGCGCGACCTCGGCACCATCGGCCCCGCCGAAGCGCTCGCCCCCGCGATCGCCTACGCGCGCGACGGGATCCCCGTGCTGCCGCGCATCAGCGCCACCATCGCCTCGGTCGAACCCTTGTTCCGGCAGGAGTGGACGACCTCTGCCGCCCTGTTCCTGCCGAACGGCGCGGTGCCCTTGCCTGGCACCCTGTTCCGCAACCCTGCCCTGGCCGCGACCTACGAGCGGATTGTGCGCGAGTCGGAGGCGGGTGGTGGCAGCCGGGAGGAGCGGATCGAGCGCGCCCGCCGCCTGTGGGCGGAAGGCTTCGTTGCGCAGTCGATTGACCGTTTCGTGCGCGAGACGGAAGCCCTGGACACTTCAGGCCGGCGCCATCGCGGGGTGCTGAGCGGGGCGGACATGGCACGCTACAGAGCGCACTGGGAAGAGCCAGTCAGCTTCGACTACGCCGGCGTGACGGTGCTGAAGTGCGGCGCCTGGACCCAGGGCCCGGTGCAGCTGCAAACCCTCGCCCTGCTCGCGGGCTTCGACCTCGCCGCCCTCGACCCCTGTTCGGCCGACTTCGTCCACCTCGTCGTCGAGGCGGAGAAGCTCGCCTTCGCCGACCGCGAGGCTTGGTACGGTGACCCGGAGTTCGTCGACGTGCCGCTGACGCACCTTCTTTCCCCCGCCTACACCGAGTCGCGCCGGGCGCTGATCGGCACTGAGGCGTCGTTGGCGTTGCGCCCGGGCACGGTTCCCGGCCGGAGCACGCCCTGGGTCGACCACGAGGCGGCCTCGCGGGCGCTCGCCCCACTCGAGGCCGCGGCAGGAGAGCCCACGCTTTCCCGGCTTGGCGTGGTGGGGGGCGACACCTGCCACCTCGATGTGATCGACCGTTGGGGAAACATCGTCTCTGCGACCCCGTCCGGCGGCTGGCTGCAGTCCTCGCCCGCGATCTTGGAGTTGGGCTTCCCGCTCGGCACACGGGCGCAGATGTTCTGGCTGCGCGAGGACCACCCGAATGGGCTCGCACCTGGCAAGCGCCCGCGCAGCACGCTCTCGCCCTCGCTCGCGCTGAAGGATGGCGAGGGCTGGATGGCCTACGGCACGCCGGGGGGAGACCAGCAGGACCAGTGGAGCGTGGTGCTGCTCTTGCGCATGCTGCACCATGGGCTGTCGATCCAGCAGGCAATCGATGCGCCGGCGTTCCATTGCCAGCACTTTCCGTCGTCGTTTTGGCCGCGTGCTGCGCAGCCGGGTCGCCTGGTGGTTGAGGAGCGTTTCGGGCCGGAGACGATCAAGGCGTTGTGTGCGCGCGGCCATGACGTGGTGGTCGCCCCCCCCTGGAGCGAGGGGCGGCTTTCGGCAGCGCGGCGCGAGGGCGGGATGATCAAGGCTGGCGCCAACCCGCGCGGCATGCAGGGCTATGCCGTGGGACGGTGACCTCGGGCCGCCAAGCACAGAGCGCGCTCATCCCACCGGGTCGAGCGACCTCTCGATCGCGTCAAGGAGCTGGCGGAGCGTAAAAGGTTTGGCGAGAAAGAACAGGTCGCTGTCCGGCAACCCCTCGCGGGCGGCACTCTCGGCATAGCCTGAGATGAGGATGACCGGGATGTCGGGATAAACCGCACGGATGGAACGGACCACCTCCGCCCCGTCTATCCCGGGAAGGACGAAGTCGGTGACAACGATCCGCGGCGGCTCCGGCTCGCGCGCAAGCAGCTGCAGCGCGAGGTCGCCGGACGGTGCAACGAGCACGCGCCAGCCGGCATTCTCAAGCGCACGCACGGTCAGGCGGCGCACGCCCTCCTCATCCTCGACCAAGAGCAGGGTACCGCGTGTTGCGCGCGACGAGGCGGCAACGTCGGGTTCGATGCCAGCGAGGGCGGCAGGGCGATTGAGCGCGGGCCTCGCCGGCTCGGCCGCGCCCGGCGGATCCTCGCTCGCGCTCGCAATCGGCAGATAGATTCGGAAGGTCGTGCCCTCGCCCAGTCTGCTGTCGACGGCGATGAAGCCTCCTGTCTGGCGCACAATGCCATAGACGGTGGCGAGCCCAAGACCTGTGCCGCCGCTGTCCTTGCGCGTGGTGAAGAACGGTTCGAACAGGCGGGGCAGGACCTCGGGCGCGATGCCAATACCGCTGTCCGACACCTCGACCACAGCATAGCGGCCGGGTGGGATCACCTCCTGGCCGCGCACCATCGGCCGGTACACGGTCAGTGCCGCGGTGCGCACGGTGAGCGTTCCGCCCTGCGGCATCGCGTCGCGCGCATTCAGCGCGAGATTGACGATCACCTGGTCAAACTGCACCGGATCAACACGGACGAAGGGACCTGGTCGGTCGAGATCGAGATCGAGCACCACCCGGTGGCCGAGCAGACGGCGCAACAAGGAGGCAACGTCCTCAATCGCGTCAGCGAGCAGGATGCGGCGAGGCTGCAGAGTCTGGCGGCGGCTGAAGGCGAGCAGCTGACGCACCAGAGCCGCACCGCGTTCAGCACTGCGCCTAATGTGCAAAAGGTCTGCCTCTGTTGCTTCGTCAAGGGGCCTGCGTGCCAGACAGAAGTCGGTCGCAGCGATGATCGTGGTCAGAAGGTTGTTGAAGTCGTGCGCGATGCCACCGGCGAGTTGGCCGACCGCCTGCATCTTCTGGGTTTGCGCGAGCTGGGTCTCGATCACGCGATGGCGGGTGATATCGGTCATGCGCACGACGGCGCCGCAGATTGTGCCGTCGTCCTCCGCAAGCGGACTGATCGTCACCATAGCCACCGAACAGCCGAGCGGAGCACCGTCTGCGCCAAGCCGCTCAGCGAGGCGGAACTCCAGCCCCTGGCGGGTGCCGAGCCCGCCGTAGGCGCGCGCAAGTTCGGCCTCAAGCTTGGCCCGATCCTCGGGATGGAACAGCGCGGAAAGCCCCGTTCCGGCGGGCGGCGGCTCGAGGTGACCAGCGAGGGCATAGGCGGCGCGATTGGCCAGCACGACCCTGCCCGCGCGATCGACGAGCGCGATCCCCATCGGCGAGTCATCGAACAACTGGCGCCAGCCGCCACCGTCGGACTCGATCAGGCGCTGCAACAGGCCTGTCCTCGGCACCGCCAGATCACCCGGCATGACGGCCCACCTCGCCTTTTAGACGCCAGACATAGGCAATGATTTCCGCTACCGCCGCGTAATGTTCCTCCGGAATCTCGCGATCGAGATCGACCGTATAGAGGGCGCGCGCAAGGGGTGGATTGTTGATGATCGGCACGCGGTGCTGTTCGGCGATGGCACGGATTCTCGCTGCCATGTGATCGACTCCCTTGGCAACGACCTTTGGGGCCGCCTGGATGGTGCGATCGTACTGCAGCGCCACAGCGTAGTGGGTCGGGTTCGTCACCACCACGGTCGCTCGCGGCACGGCGTCCATCATGCGGCGGCGGGCCCGCTCGGCCCTGATCCGCTTGAGGCGCGCTTTCACCTCCGGGTCACCCTCAGCTTGGCGAAGCTCCTCCTTGATCTCCTGGCGCGACATCCGCAACCGCTCGATGTGCCGATGGCGGGTCCAGAGCAGGTCGAGCGCGGCGATGACAGAGAGCGCCGCAAGCAGACCCACGACGAGCTTGAGCGAATCGGTTGCGATCAGACGCGCAAGTAACCCGACTTCGAGGCCCACCGTGCGCGCGTAGCGCGTCGGCGCATCCCACAGCAGGAACGCTGCTACTGTCGCAAGCACGGTCAGCTTGGCCAAGCTTTTGACGAACTCCATCAGGTTCTCAGGCGAAACGAGCCGCTTGGCGCCGGCGAGCGGGCTGAGTTTCGACAGCTTGGGACGAAGTGGCTTGGTGGAGACAAGAAAGCCGGTCTGCAGAAAGGTGGCCGCGCCGCTGAAAAGCAGTGCCAGCACCGCGACACCGACCACAAGCATGAGCGAGCGTGTCACCGCCGTCTCCAGTGCCGGGCCGAACAGGATCGGTTCGATGCTGTGCGGTCGTTCGACCAATGGAAGCAGAGCGGCGAAGAGCCACGCTGCGATGCTCGGCGCGACGAGCGCCACGCCAATCGTGCCACCGGCCAGGGCGGCAGCGGTTGCGACATCCTTTGAGAGCGCGACTTGGCCCTCCTCGCGCGCCTTCTCAAGCCGGCGCGGTGTCGGCGCTTCAGTCCGCTCTGCGGCTGCCTCTTTGTCTTCGGCCATATCGGCTCACAACCCCGGCAGGCGGCCGAGCAGGGCTCGCACGGCGTCGAGCCACACGCCGGTCATGGTCCCGCCAAGGGCTGCGAGCAGCGCAAGCCCCGCTGCGAGCTGCAGCGGCAGGGCAACGAAATAGACCTGCATCTGCGGCACAAGACGGGAGAGGAGGCCCAAGACGAGCTGGAACACGATGGCGGCGATGACGAACGGGCCGGCGAGGGTGAAAGCAAGGGCGATGCTGGCTCCGAGGGTGGCGACGACGCTTTCCGCCGCCGCCTCGCTGGGCAGACCGCCACCTGCCGGAAAAAGTCGGTACGATCCGGCTAGGGCGGCGATCGGCAAGACATGCAGCCCGCTTGCGAACAGCACCACCACTGCACCCAGGCCCATCAGCCGAGAGAGGGCCGTGCCCGCGCCGCTGAAGGAGGGGTCGAACAGAACGGCGCTGGAAAGACCGAGCAGCAAGCCGAGATACTGCGCGGCCATTGCAAAGGACAAAGCGGTCGTGCGCGCGAGCAGGCCGAGCCAGAGGCCGATGAGGCACTCGCCAGCAACCAGCGACACCGCGCGGACAGGCTCGGCCGGCGGAGGTGGAAGCGCGGGCTCGAGGGTGGGCCAAACCAGTGCGGCAATCGCAAGCGCGATGCCGACCTTTGCGCGTGCCGGCAGTTCTGCTTCACCGAGCCCCGGCAGGAACGCCACCGCCGCCCCGATCCTGCAGACGAGCAAAAGATAGGAGAAGGTGAGTGCGGGCAGGAGATCCGACAGAGATGAGACGGTCGGCATCACATCTCATGCCCCGCTCGCCGAAACAATCCGGTCGAACAGAACACGGGCGAAGTCGCCGAAAGTCCGCCCAACGAAGGGCGCGATCAGGGCAGCCACCGCGGCGACCGCGAGCAACTTGGGCACGAAGATCAGAGAGGCTTCGTTCAGCTGGGTAAGCGCCTGGATCAACGACACGGCAAGCCCGACCACCAGCGCCGTCAGCATCAACGGGCCGCCAACGAGCAGCGTGATGGCGAGACTTTCGCGCATCAGCAGAATGGCATCGGTCTCGGTCATGCGATCCCTCCTGGATCCCGTCGCTGCCTTGGCGTGATAGACCCGGCCTCCGTGTCGGACCGCGTTCATGCTCGCGAAGCCGAACAAGCTTCCGCTCCCCTGCACCGGCACCTTAGATCGGCATCCGCATCACCTCCTGATAGGCCTGAATGACGCGATCGCGGATCGCAACCGTGGTCTGTAGCGCGAGTTCGGCGCGCGCCACCGCAGTCACCACCTCGGTGATGTTGGCTGAACCCGCCAGCGCCTGCATCGCTTTCGCATCAGCCTCCTTAGCGCTGCGCAGGGTTTCCGACAGCGCCTCCTCGAGTGCCTGTGCAAAGCCGCCCGAAGACGCGCGCGACGGGCCTGCCCCGCCGGCTTCGGCCTGGGCCGGCGAAGCGGAAGAGACATAGCGAGCTGCGGCGGCGGCAGCGCTGATCGTCGTCATGACGCCTGGGCCCGCCATCAACGCAGCAGTTCAATCGCGCGCATCAGCATTCCCCGGGTAACCTCGAGAACGGCGAGGTTGGCGGAGTAGCTGCGCTGTGCCTCGCGCATGTCCATCACCTCGATGAAGGAGTTGACGTTCGGAACCTTGACATAGCCGTTCTCGTCAGCGGCAGGATGTCCAGGATCGAACCGGGTACCGAACGGAGACTCGTCGCGCCCCAACCGCTTGACGCGCACCGTTTCGATCCCGAGCGAACGGTCGAGCCGCGCCTCGAAGGTGATCGTCTTGCGCCGGTAGGGGTCGCCCCCGGGCGTGCTTGCCGTCGTGTCGCGATTGGCAAGGTTTTCGGCGACCACGCGCAGTCGCATCGCCTGGGCATCCATCCCCGAAGCCGAAACCTTCAGAGCCTTGAACAGATCCATCACATCCTCCGTTCCGGCACCGGCCGGAGCAGCCGGAGTGTAGACGGCAAACCTTTCTACTCGGTTGCCGTCGTCCTCCCCGGTCTCTTACCCCATGCGACCGAGCGCCATACGCACCATACCGGCAAACCCTCGAAACAGACCTAGGGCCAGCGCCTGATGAGTCTCCGTCTCGGCCACCTTCATCAGCTCGCGCTCGACCTGCACCGCGTTCGCGACCGGCGTGCGTTCCGCTGCGAGACGCTCCGCACGGGCGCTCATGGGCGACCGCTGCTGCGGCGTCTGATGCAGGGGACTGGTACGGAAAAGCCCGATAGGCGCGCTGCGGGCCAGAAACCGAACGAAGGGCGTGATCTCGCGGGCGGCATAACCAGGGGTGTCGACGTTCGCGATGTTTTGCGCAAGCACCTGCTGGCGGCGATCAAGCCACTCCATTCTTTGTTCCGCTAACCGAAACAGCGGAAGTTTGCCTACATCCATCGCCACCTCCTCAACGCCCGCGACCTCCTCAAAGTCGACGCCCGCTGCGCAAAGCCCGCGCCCACCTCCTCAAAGCCCGCGCTTGCTGCGCAAAGTCTGCGCGTCCTCCTCAAAGCCCAAGCGCTTGCGGATCGGCCAAACAGCATGCCCGCACCATGCGCTTTCCTCGCTTAACATGCCGTAAACGAGCGGGACGCTTCCCGCCCTTAAAGGTTTGTCAAGTCCTCTCGGCATAGCCTTGGGGGCGAGGGGAGGCCGAACTGGGGCCATCGCGTCAACAGCCCGCCGAGTGCATCGAATGGATGACGAACAACAGGCAGCGCGTGCCGCAATGATCGAAATGGTGGTCGAAACGATGCGCGCGACAATCGCCGTCGCCCGTGCCCTGGTCGACGCCGGGGTGGCGATCGATCTCGAAGGCCTCGATCGTGAGGTGTCCGACCTATGCGCAGATGCGGTCAGCCTACCGCGCACCCTCGGGCGCGATCTCGCACTGCCACTTGGCCGTCTGCTGGATGAGGTCACAGCCCTTGAGGCCTGCCTGGTCGATCGACCTCGCCCCTGAACTTGTTGTCTCTCGGCAGAAGGCCGATAGCCATGACCGACACCCTCGCCACTCTCCCCTGGGCGATCGCCGCTTTGGCAATAACGCTCGCCGCCGTGCTCGCCGCCGGTAGGCTTGCCGCTCGGATCGGTCTCGGTACCGGACCGCGAACGGGTCGCCGTCTCTCTGTCAGCGAAATCCTCTCACTCGACTCCCGACGACGCCTTGTCATCGCCCGATGTGACGACACAGAATTCGTTTTGCTGATTGGAGGCCCGAACGACCTCTTGCTTCGCCCCCATCAGGATCGGGCCGGTTGACCATGTGGCGGCGATCCTTCCTCGTCGGCCTCGGGCTCACTGCTCTCTGCGCAAATCAGCCGGCGCTTGCGCAAACCATCTCCCTCGATCTCGGCGATCTGGCGGAGGGGCAGACCGCAAGTCGAATCATCCAGCTCTCAGCACTGATCGCCCTCCTCAGCCTCGCTCCCTCCTTTCTTGTGATGGTGACAGCGTTCGCACGCATCATCATCGTCCTTTCGCTGCTGCGCGCCGCGCTAGGAACGCAGGGAACACCGCCGAACACCGTCCTGATCGGGCTTGCTCTGTTCCTCACATTCTTCGTCATGCAACCCGTGTTCGATGCGGCATGGACGGCAGGAATCGTGCCGATGAGCGAGGGGCAAATCGACGAGATGGAGGGACTGAGGCGGGCCGCCGAACCGTTCCGCCGGTTCATGATCGCGAATCTGCGCCCAGAGGATCTCACCCTCTTCGTCGACCTTGCCGATCTTACCGTGCCGGACGGACCGGAAACGACGCCTTGGCGCGTGCTCGTGCCTGCGTTTCTTGTCGGTGAACTTCGCCGTGCTTTCGAAATCGGATTCCTCTTGTTCGTTCCCTTCCTCATCATCGACCTTGTGGTCGCCTCGGTGCTGATGAGCCTCGGCATGATGATGCTGCCACCGACCGTGGTGAGCCTGCCGTTTAAGCTGATCTTTTTTGTCTTGATCGACGGGTGGCGACTCGTCTCCGGCAGCCTGGCGCAAAGTTTCGCTGCTGCGTGACGACCGCAGCAAACACTCTCTTCTGGGCGAGCGGACTGTATCGGCGCCGACGCACCCGCAGGCCAATGTCGCGACGCCGCCAGCAATCAGCGAGGCAGCAAGGCAGCAATATACGCTGGGAGGGCGAAGGAAGCGACATGAACAGCCGGAGTCCAATATCGTGTTGTTCCCAAAAGTCCGGCTGCTTCCGCCCGACGCGTCACCTCATCGACGGGAAGAAGACGCAAGCCTGGGTCGCTGGAAGCCCAACCGAATGTCATGAGTCCGCCGACATAGGTTGGAACGGCAGCGACGTAAGCCGTAACATCTCGAAAAACGCGCGCTCGACGAAGGCTCGTCTCACGCAGTTCGTCCGCCTGCATGAACGGCACTCCACACTGGTTGACCACGATGCCACCAGCCGTGAGGATCCGGGCACAGTCGGCGTAAAAGGCTTCGGTAAAAAGGACTTCGCCGACGCCGATGGGATCGGTGCTGTCAACGATGATCACGTCAAAGCTTGCCTTGGGCGCGTCGCGCACGAAAGCGATCCCGTCGCCGATGATCACTTCGGCACGCGGATCATCCCAGGCCTGGCCGGCAATGTTAGGCATGTGCTGGCGACAAAGTCGGATTACCGCCTCGTCGATCTCGACCATCACCGCGCGTTCGACTCTCGGGTGCTGCAGGACGCGTCGCAGCACGCCGCCGTCTCCCCCACCGATCACCAAAACACGCCGCGCTGCACCATGCGCCACCAACGGGACATGCACGAGCATCTCCTGATAGATGAACTCATCCATCTCGGTGATCTGCACGACCCCGTCGAGCACGAGGACCCGCCCATGGGAGGGCGTTTCTATAATCGCGATGTCTTGGTATTGCGATCGCTCGCGGGCAATTTCGCGGCGAATCAGAAAACGCTGCCCCCAGCTTGGGTAGAGCGCTTCATTGAGCCAGATTTCAGCGTCCTTCATCGCGGTGTGGTGCAAAATTTCTGAAAGACCCGTTCCAGCAAGCCAGGCTGCGGTTGCGAACTGACGCGGCGGTGGGTGCAGCCTGCCCGCGTGGCTGCACCAACCGTCATCTGCGTCAGCCGACGAGGCCGCGCCGCTGTTCACCGAGCAGAGTGTGCTCCGGTCGGAACCAGCTCTTCAGGACGGGGATCGAGGCGTATGGATCGCAGGCTCCGCACATGAAGATGTCGATGGCGGCGAAACTGCGTTCCGGCCACGTATGGATCGAAATGTGACTCTCGGCGAGAACGAGCACGCCTGACACCCCACCATTGGGAGAGAAATGATGGAAGTGGCCGTGTAGGATCGTCGCGCCGGCAGCCGATGCGGCCTCGCGCAGAGCTCGCTCGATGATCTCTGGATCATCGAGGGCTGTAGCGCCCCAGAAATCGAGCACAAGGTGGGTGCCTGCGAAACGAAGACCGTTTCGTTCAACAAAATAATCCTTCCGTTCCTCCGAGCTCGATGAGTCGGAACCATAGATCGTCTGGGCATTGCTCGGAGGGTCCGAGACCATCCCCAGTCGGGTGAGAGCGTTCATGGCGAACCCCTTTCCAACCAGCAGATGACCAGCGGGCGCGGTCAGCCCGCGCTATCTGGGGCAAGAACCCCCCCAATGCAAGATCAAAGTACGGCAGCAGGCGAGGAGCTGCTCCGCGTCAGTCGCGGGACGTTGTGCTGGGCCGGCCAAGGCTCCGCTGCACTGCACGGGCCAGCTGCAGCTCGGCGGCGAGCTGGCGTGTCTGGGTCGACGGTGTTGCGCCGTCCGAGCTAAGCAGGCGGAAAGGTTCGGAGAGCGCCCCATCCGCCATCGCTGCCCCATACCGTTCCTGCAGCCATGCCAAACTCTTTTGGTCGTCGGCCAACACCGCCGCCACGGCACCGCGCAACACCAGCTGCCTCTGCGCGGGACCAAGTTCGGACGAGGCTGGAACCTCCTCCTGCAAAAGGGTGGTGAGGATTGCTGTTGCCTCAGCCCAGTTCCCAGTGGCGAACGCCAAATCGGCTGCTGCCTCACGGGCTGACCGATGAGAGAGACCGCGAAGGATCTTCCGCGCCTCCGCCACTGCCCCCGCCGCCGCTAAGGCACGCGCCTTCAGAATGGCGCGTTCCACAGCAAGCCCCGGCGGGGGGCTCAGAGGTTCGCTCGCGGCAAGTGCCGCGAGCGCGCCTGCAGCATCACCATCATCCAGCCGCAGACGCGCGAGCCGGAGCCCTGCGCGCGCCCGATCCTCACTCCCTTCGACCTGTCCCTCCATCAGGCGCGCGAGCAACGCCGCTGCCCGCGTGGTCAACTCGAGAGCGACCAACCGTTCCGCGAACCGGGCAACCATATCGTCGCCAGCCGAACCCGCAGGGAGGAGGTCCAAATTCTCCTCGAACAGCGAGATGGCCTGGCTTGGTATCAGGTTTTCAGCCAAGCCGTCGCGGAACAGCCGGCCGAAGAGGTCGACGAGTCGCGCTCTGGCATCGTCCGCAGCCTCTGGAAAGAGTTCGCCTGTCTCCCGAAGCAGTGCGATTGCCCCCGCCCAGTCACCAGCTGCCGCCCTAAGTTCGGCAGCGCGAAAGCGAACCTTGCGCTCCCAACCGTCGCCCCGCCACGCATACAAAAGCGGCTCCAGACGGGCCGCAGCCTCGGGGACTCCGAGACGCCCTTCCCGCAAAGCAAGTTCGGTCCCCCGCCAAATGCCGCGCGCGCGCTGCCATCGGTCGCGCAAGGTTGCAGTCTGCGCATACTCGGCCAGCGCCTGATCGATTTCGCCCCGATGCTCAAGCAGCATAGCGCGCGCAAGAGTGAGCTCAGGCCAATCGTCGAAGCGGCGAAGCAGAGCCTCCGCCACATCAGCTTCCCCGCCATCGATCATCGCCTCGATCGCAGCCGGAACAAGCCGGCGCGACAATTCGCGAGGGTAGGATACAATCAAGGGGGCGGTGGCGGCGAAGCGGGCGGCGGTATGGTCCGGTGGGGCTCCGTCCTCATGAGCAAGCCAC
Organism: uncultured Elioraea sp.; assembly: GCA_937928775.1. Classification (GTDB taxonomy): domain Bacteria; phylum Pseudomonadota; class Alphaproteobacteria; order Acetobacterales; family Acetobacteraceae; genus Elioraea. The sequence goes on from CALFVI010000052.1 coordinate 13,373, forward strand.
GTCCGCCACAGGACGATCTCATCCGTCTGCGGGATGGCCGAATCGTGCAGAAGGGTGCGCGCCTCACCGAGGCGCGACGCGACGAGAGCGGCTGCACCGGCGAGCGCCTTCCAGTGCGGCGAGGAGGCGAGGGCGGGGTCCTCGGCCGCGGCGAGAGTCAGCAGCGCGTGTGCCTCCGCACCAAGCCCTGCAGCCAGCATGGTCTCGGAGAGGAGAACACGCGCACGCGACCGGGCCAGGGGCCCCACTCGCGCAACCTCGGCACGAAGCAGGCGCAACCTTTCGGCCATCGCCTCGGCAGGCAGAACCGGCAGATCAAACGACCTGGTCGGCGCACGCGACGCCAGTGCAAAGTCGGAACCCCGACCCAGGCTGCTCAGCGCCAAACCCTCCGGGAGGTGGGGCGAGGCCTCAAGTCGAAAACCATCCGGCGTCGCCGAGAGCTGCACGTTCTCCGACCATGCGAGGACCACAACACCACGGTCGCTCCGCAGCAGGGAGAATTCCGCCCCTGATCGTCCAATCGCGACCCCTGAACTGTCGCCGACCATGGTTCCAATAAGAAGCGGTTCCCCGGTTTCGGGATCGATAAGCCGGAGCACGCGATTTGCCCCAGCCGCACCGAGCCGGAGTTGCATGCGCCCCCCCTCGCGCACCACCTCGTGGCGCATGGTTGCCGTTGCCCCACCCTGGGCTGGCTGCGTCGGCCTCACCTCGACGCCATCCGCCACTCGCTCAAAGTGCAGGCCCACGTCCGCAAGGTTGGGCAGGCGCAGGAGCGTGGCGGTCGGCGTCAACGTTACTTCGACTTCGCCGAAAACCGGGTGCCCACGCAGCCGACGCACGTCGAGTGGCCGCGGCTCGTCGGCCACAAGCCAGAGGGCTCCGCCACGCCGGAAGACAGCAAAGCCGGTCGTGGGCGGAAACGGAAGTACGATGCCCTGGCGATCGCGATCAGCGGACGGGCGAACCAGCAGCGAAACCGGTTGCGCCCCGCCCCGACCCGCGCCTGCAATGGTCGGTCCGCCGGCTTGCGCTCCACGCTCTTCCGTCTGCAGAGCCTGGCCAACCGTGCCGACGGACGCAGCACCAGCCTCGGCAGGGGCTGAAGCCGGGCTTGACTGTTGAGGCTGCGCATCGGGTTCGGCGTGTTGCTCAGTTGCTGGCCTCAGCGCTGAGGATGGCGCTGCACCGTCGTTCCGCCGCTCGCTCAGCACGGCATCAGCTGCGACTGGGCCGGGATCAGGGCTTGGCTTCGGCCACGGCGGTGGCACCGGCAGAGCCGGAATCGGCGTAGCCAGGGCAGCCGCTGTCGGTAACGACCGATGCGCCAGCCCGCCTGGCGACACATCCAGCACGATCCGACGATCGAGCCGATAATGGCGAGCGGTTGCACCCTCGGCGACCGTGACGATCGCCTCAGCGCCCTCCGCCTGCACGCCGAGGATCGGCGTCGGCAACGACCGCGACAGAGTAGGCGGCGCAAACCGCCCCTCTCGATCGAAACGCACCCTGATCCGGCCCGAGTCCCGTTCGATTGTGTAGGCGACGACCGACGGCCATTCGAACACCACTCGCGCAAAGCCGGGATGGGCCCCGGTTCGCACGACGACATCGTCTGACGCCAAGGCGGCCGACACGGCAAGAATGGCAAACCCAAGACTGAGGGAAGCAAAGCGCATCAATCGAGGCTCGCGAGCAGACGGTCGATTTCGGCCTGGTCGACACCGTTTCCCGGAAGCTGCGGTCCGTTCAACAGCGACATTTCCGGGTCGGCAGGCGGCATTGAAACCGGCGCCGCATCGGTCGCTGGAAGCCCTTCGGAAAAGGTGCTGACGATTCGCTCAATCCGCTCCTCGATCGACTTCAGAGTCCGTACAACCTTGGTAATGCGCTGCCCCGTAATGTCTTGGAAGCTGCATGCTTCGTAGATCCGGGTCACGGCGGACTGCACTGCCTCCGCGTGCGCGCCCTGCAGCGCCGGAAGCACCGATTCCAGTGTTTCACAACTGTCTAGGATCTCGTGCGTTGCCTTCGCCGTCGCCTCGACAATGGCGTCGAGCTCATCGGTGGCTGACGGAATGAAGGCGACTTTGATGTCTTCAACCCTAAGCGCGGCGATTTCCCGCTTGGCCGCAGCGATCGTGCGGCCGATCTGCTCCACCTCGGCAAGCAGGGCAGCCTCAGGTCCGGAAATGTCTCCGTGCATTGTGCCAAGCACCTCGTACACAATCTCGGCCACCGCCTCCGGCGTCGTGGCGTCCCGGTGGCGCCGACGGATCTCCTCGAGCCGCTTGCCAAAGCGATCGCCGAGCGCGTTCTTTGCCACGTCAGGCATGAACCAGCACCTTCTCGATCTTCTCCTTCAGCGTCTCGGCGTTAAAGGGCTTCACGATGTAGTTGGACACGCCCGCCTGCTTGGCGGCGATCACGTTCTCGGTCTTGCTCTCTGCCGTCACCATAATGAAGGGCAGGTTCTTCAGCTTCGAATCTGCCCGTATCTCCTGCAGGAGTTGCAGGCCGGTCATCGGCTGCATGTTCCAATCCGAGATGACGAGGCCGTAATTGCCAGCCCTCAGCATGGACAGGGCCTGCGCCCCGTCGGTCGCCTCGTCGACGTTATGAAAATCGAGTTGGCGCAGAAGGTTGCGGATGATGCGAAGCATCGTCTTGTAATCATCGACGATCAGCACGTTGATGTTCTTGTCCATCGGCCTCGTTGTCTCCTCTCACCTCTGCCGCGCGGAATGCCGGCCCCCGTCACCCACCGTTCGCTGCGTCTCCGACCGGTCGCGCCCGACGCTGCGCGAGTTCCGCCGTCAGCGCCTTGGCCTTGTCCGGCTCCATGCCCGCCAGGATCGGGGCCGCGATCCGTTCACGCATGCGCGCGACCAGTTCTATCAGCACAGACATTTCGAGTTCGTTGAAAATGCGGGCGGCATCACGCGGGCGCATCTGTTCGTAGATCCGAACCAATGCCCGCCATCCGGCCTCCTCCCGTTCGCGCGCAGCGCGGTCCTGCGCCTCTAGCGTGCGCTGCAGGGCGGCCACCTCCTCGATCCGGGCGGCGAGCCGACGTTCTGCCGCCAACACGAGAGCCTCGCGTTCTGCCAACGCACGCTCTCGTTCCTCAAGGGCGAGACGACGGCGCCGGAGGTCCTCGATCACGGCCATCTCGCTGAGACTCGCCCCCTCGGGAGCGGCGGGCCGCTCCGGGGCGGGAACGGCTCCAGCCGGAGGATCCGCAGACGGGGGCGAAGCTGGTGGACGCGCGGCATGCGCGACGGGAACCATCGGCAGACTGGGCGCGGCTTGAAGCGACCGATCGGGCTCAGCCGGACGGAGGACGAAGCCCACCACGCGAACAACAAGAAGCGAGGCGGCGGTGACGATGACAAACGGCAGCACCCGAAGACGGAAACCCGTTCGCAGCGCGGCACGACGATCGGCACAAGGGGCGCGCATCATCGGCCGAGCCTCAGCGCCTGCAGCAGATCACGCTCTGCCTGACTGCGAACGCGGGCCGTCTCCGCCGCCTCCAGGGCGGGTCGAAGCGGCGCCCGCGGTTCGCCTTGAACGAGCCCGCGCGCCTCGCGCACGCGAAGGTCGAGCCGATCAGCCAAGGTTTCCGCCCGCTCCGTCAGGTACTGCAGATCAGAGCGAAGACGCTCAGCCGACTCGATGCGGGCGGCGATCTGCGCGCCGGCATCCTCAGCCGCCGAACGGAGACGAAGAATCGCCGTATCCGCCCGCGCTGTTGCATCGTTGAAGCCGGCGATGAAGGCTTCGAGCGCGGCATTGTCGCGACGCAGCACGCCCAAGCGACGTTCCAGCCGGATCGCATACCACAAGGTCACGGCGAGCAGCATCGCGAGCAGCACCTCCAGCGCCCATTGCAGGACGGTGATCATCAGCCCCGACCCTCCGTGAATCCACGACCATGCCGGCGCAAGAGATCGCGTTCGATCCCGATCGCGATCCGGCCGTTGCGCCGGCCCATGCGACCCTCGAACAACGCCACGCCACCGCAACGAAGGCTGACCAGACTGTCGGGAGTGGCGTTCAAAACCAGCCGACTGCCGACCTGCCAGGACAGGACCTGCGAGAGTTTCAGCCACTGCTCGTCGAGCACGGCGTCGATCTCGATCTCGGTCTCCCAAAGCTCCTCGGCGAGATGCGTTTCCCAGATCGAGTCGCGGCCAAACTTCTCGCCCATGAACTGCTGTAGCAACAGCTCGCGCACGGGCTCGAGCGTGGCGTAAGGCAGCAGAAGTTCCATCTTGCCGCCGCGATCCTCCATCTCCACCCTGAGCTTCGCCACCACGGCGGCGTTGGAGAGGCGAGAGACGACGGCGAAGCGCGGATTGGTCTCGAGCCGTTCGAAGCGGAAGTTGACCGGGCAGAGGGGATCGAAGGCCTGAGCGAGATCGGCGAGCACAACATGAATGGTGCGCTCGATGAGCATGCGCTCGATCGTCGTGTAGGGACGCCCTTCAATGCGCATCGGTGCGGTGCCGCGCCGTCCGCCCAAAAGCACGTCGACGATGGAGTAGATCAACGCCGAGTCGACCATCATCAGACCGTAGTTGTCCCACTCCTCTGCCTTGAACACCGCGAGCATCGCTGGAAGGGGGATCGAATTGAGATAGTCGCCGAAACGGAGGCTCACGATGTTGTCGATCGAGACCTCAACGTTGTCGGAGGTGAAATTGCGCAAGGACGTGCTCATGATCCGGACCAGCCGGTCGAACACGATCTCAAGCATCGGCAGGCGCTCGTAGGTGACGAGCCCCTGCGAAATGATGCGTTGCATCGCCGAGAGTTCGGCTTTCGCCGTTGGTCCAGCATCGAAGCCGAGCAGGCTATCGATCTCGGCCTGGTTGAGCACCCGCGTCGCATCCGGCGCGGCCGCACCAGCCGCGCGCCCGTCGCCGAGCGCCTCGCCCCAGGCAGCGGCGAGGGCTTCGTCGTCGGTCGGGGTGTTGTCGGAGGGCTCGCTCATCGGCGGCAGCCTCACTGAACCAGCATCTCGACGAACAACACGTCCGTCACCTGGGCGGGAGCGACGGCCAATGTCGCGCGCGCCATCAGCTCCTCGCGCAGACGGTGCATACCGGCAGAGCCGCGGAGCTCTTCAGGGCGGAGTTCGCGCAGGTAAGTGGTGAACAAGTCCTGCAGCCGGGGCAGGTTCGCCTGCACGTGCGGCAGGTCGCGCTCATCCGCGATTTCCAGCCGGATCGCGACCTTCAAGTAGGAGGGCCGCCGCCCCGCGGGCACGGAAAGGTTGACGATGATGTCGGGCATCGCGAACACCGCGCGCTTCGGCACCGCCGGCGCCGCCTCCTCCGGCGCGGAGCTGAGACCAAGCAGATCGGACAGGATACCGGAGAACCACCCCCCCACCCCGGCAGCGACCAGAACCAGCGGGGCGGCGAACAGGATGAGCCTGCGCTTGCCAGCCCCGCCTGCTGCCTCGCCTCCCGCCGTTTCCTCCGCCGTTGCGCCAGACGCCATGCGCCCAACCCCGTTCGCCCGACCGGCCGCCCTGCGCGCGACCGCGACATGCATGTGCACCACGGTCGGTTAAGGAAGGCTGAAGCTCGCGCCCAGGGTTGGTCAGACGGCCGCCTTTGCCCGGCAGGGTTTGCCCGCCTGGAGGGGCGCCTTGCGGGAAAAGGCCCGCTTGGCGCACCGCCTTGTCCTGGCACGAGCATTGCTCAGCGGGTGGCGAGAACAGTGCCGAGAACAACCGCAACGGCAATTACGCGATGGACACCACCACCTATGTCGCCCTCTCCCGCCTCGTCGCCCTGCAGCGACAGACGGAGATGACGGCCCACAACATCGCCAACGCCAACACCCCCGGCTTCAAGGCCTCGCGCATGCTGTTTAGCGATTACCTCGTCACCCAGCACCGTGTGATGCAGCCAATCAGCGCCCGCCCCGTTCAGTTCGTGCAGGACCGCGGCACGCATCGCAACTTCGCGCCGGGTGCGATGCAGAAGACGGAAAACCCACTCGACATCGCGCTCGGCGCCGAGGGATTCCTCGTCTTTGCCACAGACCGCGGCGAACGCTATGGCCGCAACGGTCGCCTCGCCATCGACCCCGACGGGCGTCTCGTCGGCACGGACGGCTCACCCGTATTGTCTGATGCAGGTGCTCCCATCGTCGTCGCCGCGACCGATGCGCGCATCGCCATCTCCCCCGACGGCACGGTGAGCACCGAAAACGGCCCGATCGGACGCCTCCGCGTCGTCCGCTTCGACAATCCGCAGGCGCTAAAGGCGGAAGGGGCCAATCTCTACGCCACGGAGGAGGCCCCCCTGCCGGTGGCTGAGCCGAAGATCGCGCAAGGCATGGTGGAGAATGCCGACGTCGAGCCCGTGGTCGAGCTCGTCACGCTGATGGCGCAGCTGCGCGAATTCCAGTTCACCACCCAGCTCGTCGAGCAGGAGGGCGAACGCCGCACCCAGGCGATCGAGCGGCTGACACGCCGCAGAAGCTGACCCCGCAGGAGACTGACCACCCATGCGCTCCCTTCACATCGCCGCCACCGGAATGCTCGCCCAGCAGACCAACGTGGAGGTAATCTCCAACAACATCGCCAACATGAACACGACTGGCTTCAAGCGCCGGCGTGCCGAGTTCCAGGATCTGATCTACCAAACCCTGCGCCGGGTCGGCTCGACGAGTTCCGATACCGGAACCATCGTGCCAGCCGGCGTGCAGCTGGGCTTAGGCGTGAAGACCGCCGCCGTGTACCGAATCCACGAACAGGGCAACCTGCAGAACACGGAGAACCGCTTCGATCTCGCGATCCGCGGTCCGGGCTATTTCCGCATCGAACTGCCGAACGGTGAGGAGGCCTACACGCGTGACGGCACCTTCGGCCTCTCCCCGCAGGGCGAGATCGTCACCGCCGACGGGTTCCGGCTGCTCCCCGGCGTGGTGATCCCGCAGGCGGCGCGCGATGTGACGATCAACGCCAACGGCGAAGTGCTGGTAAAGCTGGATGGGCAGATCGCGCCACAGAATGTCGGCCAGATCACGCTCGCCATCTTCGCCAACGAAGCGGGGCTCGAGGCGATCGGCGACAACCTCCTGCTCGAAACACCGGCCTCGGGCGCGCCGCAGGTCGGCGTGCCCGGTTCGCCTGGCTTCGGCAACGTGCTGCAGGGCTTCATCGAGACCTCCAACGTCAATGTCGTCTCCGAAATCACGGCGCTGATCACCGCCCAGCGCGCCTATGAGATGAACTCGAAGGTGATCACTGCCTCGGACGAGATGCTCGCCACCCTCACCCGCCTGCGTTGAGGCCCGTCATGCGCACCATGCTGGTCGTCCTCTCCCTCTCTTTGCCCATCGCCACCCCCGTTCAGGCGGCCGAGGTGGTGGCGCGCGCCCATGCAGAAGTGTCGGGGCCCACCGTCCGAGTCATGGATCTGTTCGAGGGCGCAGGTGCCGCCGGCCAGCGCGCGCTCGGTCCCGCGCCGGCACCGGGCAGCCGCTACGTGGTGCCGCCACAGCAGCTCGCCGCCATCGCCCGCGCGCAAGGGCTGCGCTTCGCCGGCGGTGGGCCGACCGTGGTGGAGCGCCCGGGCCGGGTTTTACCACGCGAGGCGGTGCTGGCGGCACTGCGCGACGCGCTCGGCCTCGAGCGCGAGCGGGAGGTCGAAGTCGCCCCCTTCGCCCCGCCCATGGTGCCGCTGGCCACCGAACTTAGGGTGGTCGCCGAGGACGTGCAGGTCGACCCGTCGACAGGGCGATTTGCCGCCACTTTGGCTGCCCTCGCCGAGGGCGAGCCGCCGGTGCGTGTACGCGTCATTGGGCGTGTTGCCGCACGAACCATCACCGTGCCAGTGGCGGTGCGCCGCCTCGCGCCCGGAGCGACCATCGCCGCGACCGACCTGCGCCAGGTCGCCCTGCCGATCGACCGCGTGCCTGAGGACGCGATCGTCGATGAGGCACGCCTGCGCGGGCGCGTGGTGCAGCGCACGATCGCCGCCGGGGCGCCGATCCTGGCTGCCGATCTCGGTGGGCGGGCTGTCGTTGCCCGCAACAGCGCGGTGACGATGAGCGTCTCGCTGCCGGGCCTCGTGGTCACGGCACAGGGGCGCGCGCTCGAAGACGGGGCCCCGGGCGACGTGATCCAGGTGATGAACCTCGCCAGCCGGGCGATCGTCGAAGCGAAAGTGGTCGGTCCCGGCCAGGTCGCTGTTGCACCGGGGTCGCTCCCCGTTGCGCGCCCCGCTTCTCCCCATCGTCCACAGCAACGAGCGGAGCTTGCCCGATGATCGGCCCCCGTCTTGTGCTCCTCGTCTCGGCCCTCGTCCTCGCCGGCTGCAACGCGCCGCAGCGCCTCGCCGAGATCGGGCGCGGCCCGCAGCTCTCGGCGATCGAAAACCCGACCGCGCGGCCAGATTGGCGCCCGGTCTCGATGCCAATGCCGGCACCGCAGGAGCCGCTGCGCACTGCCAACAGCCTCTGGCGGCCGGGGGCGCGCGCCTTCTTCAAGGACCAGCGCGCGGCGCAGGTGGGCGATATTGTCACCGTGCTCGTCTCCATCCGCGACGAGGCACAGCTTGAGAACAGCTCGACGCGGAGCCGAAACAACGGCGAAGCGATGGGGCTGCCCTCCCTCCTCGGCCTCGAATCGAGCCTGACCAGGATTCTCCCCAACACGGTCAATCCGGCCGAACTCGTGCGCGCGAACTCGACCGGCAGCTCGAGCGGATCGGGCAAGATCGACCGCAGCGAGACCGTGACCCTGCGCGTGGCGGCCGTCGTCACCCAGGTCCTGCCGAACGGCAACCTGGCTCTTGCCGGCCGCCAAGAGGTGCGGGTGAACAACGAGCTGCGCGAGCTCGCCATCCAAGGCGTGATCCGGCCGCAGGATATCGCCTCCGACAATACAGTGCGCCACGACCGCATGGCGGAAGCCCGCATCGCCTACGGCGGGCGCGGCATCCTCAGCGACGTGCAACAGCCGCGCTACGGCCAGCAGCTGCTCGATATCATCCTGCCGTTCTGAGCAGAGGGGCTGGCAGGCACTGCGCGGGGCGACTGGGCGTGCGGAGCGGCCGTGTCGCCGCTGGTGCGCTCACCCTGAGCTGCAACAGCGGCGGCGGCACCGGGATGAGCGCGACGCGGATGCGCGATCAATCGTCGCGGTGAGTCTTCTCCATCCGCTCGTGGCGCTCCTGCGCCTCGATGGAAAGGGTGGCGATGGGCCGCGCCTCGAGCCGACGCAGGCTGATCGGCTCGCCGGTCTCCTCGCAGTAGCCGTAGGTGCCGTTCTCGATCCGCTCCAGCGCAGCGTCGATCTTAGCGATCAGCTTGCGCGCACGGTCGCGCGTGCGCAGCTCCAGCGCACGGTCTGTCTCGATCGAGGCGCGATCGGTCAGATCAGGCTCTTGCAGACCGCCGTTCTGCAGGCTGGAAAGTGTTTCGTCGGCCTCGCGCAGAAGTTCAGCCCGCCACCGCAACAACTTCTGTCGGAAGTACTCGAGCTGCATCGGATTCATGAACTCTTCGTCTTCCGAGGGGCGATAGTCCGGTGGCAACGTGACGATCATCTCTCAGTCCTGTGCGCAGCAGACGGGCCCAAGATGGGGCAAAGCCGGGCGGACTATACTCACGGCCCCCCGCCCCGCCAAGCCGCCCTGCCTCCACGCAAGTCATTGCAAATCAGCGACTTGCGCGTCAGTCCCCGGACCGGCGTACCCGCTCAAGGCGAGCAAGCTCCACCGCCGCCCGCACCTCGACCTCAGCCGCGATCGCAGCAAGCCGTGGATCCGCTGCCTGCTCCTCCTCGCGCGCGAGGCTGGCGAGGGCGGCAAGCCGCGATTCGGAGAGCCGCCCGCTGAGCAGGCCGAGCTGAATCGCGCTGAGCTCGTCGAGCATCGCCTCCGCCCGCCGCTTCGCCCGCGCATCGCGCTCCGCCGCCTCGAGGCTCTCCTGCACGGCAAGAAGGGAGGGCGCGATGCTCACCCCCTCGACCGGTGCGGCATCTTTGGCCTCCTCCACCCCCGTCTCGACGGCGACGCGAAACCGTCCGCCGGCGGCGCTTCGTCCGACCGGCCGAGCCAACGGCAGAGGCGGCGAACCAAGCCCGACGATCTTCACCATGCGATCGACCCCTTCCGATCCAGCGACCCGGCAGGAAACCCGGCAGGAACCGGCGCTGCCGGCAAAATTTGCCGCCTCTGCCGCCGCCCGCCCCGGGCGAAACTGGCAGCAGCAGGCAGACCAGCAACGCCATAGTCCTGGCACGCGGTTCGCTAACTCTTCGTTGCCGGAGGTCCGATCCGCCGACCACCCGTCGAGGAGTGCCATGCGCCGCACCGCCCTTGCCATCCTGTTCTCCATTCTTGCGACCGCCGCGACAGCCCAGGTGCGGATTAAAGACATCGCCGACATTGAGGGCGTGCGCGACAATCAACTCGTTGGCTACGGCATTGTGGTCGGCCTCAACGGCACGGGCGATCGGCTCTCCTCCGCTGTGTTCACCCGCCAGAGCTTGATCGGCATGCTCGAACGCCTCGGCGTCAACACCCGCGATGAGGCAAACCGCCTCGACACGAAGAACGTCGCCGCGGTGATGGTGACCGCCGTACTCCCTGGCTTCGCCCGCCAGGGGTCGCGCATCGATGTGTCGGTCGCCGCGCTGGGCGACGCCACCAACCTCACCGGCGGCACACTCTTGGTCACGCCCCTGCTCGGCGCCGACGGCGAGGTGTACGCGGTCGCCCAAGGGCAGGTGACGACGGGCGCGATCGCCGCCCGGGGCGCAGCGCAAACCGTCACGCGCGGCGTGCCGACCGCCGGCCGCATCCCCTCAGGCGCCATCGTCGAACGCGAAACCGGCTTCGCTTTTGGCGAACGCCCCACCGTGCGGCTCGCCCTGCGCAACCCGGATCTCACCACCGCCCGCCGCATCGCTGCCGCGATCAACGGCTTCGCCCGCTCCCCCGTCGCCACTGCGTCCGATCCGGGCACGGTCGTCGTCCGCCCTCCGCCTGGGCGGGAGAACGATCTCGTCGGCTTCCTCACCGACATCGAGCAGCTCCGCGTCGAGCCGGACCAGGTGGCGCGCGTGGTGATCGACGAGGCGAACGGGATCATCGTCATGGGCGCCAATGTGCGCATCAGCACCGTCGCCATCGCCCACGGCAACTTGACCATCCGGGTGACGGAAACGCCGCAGGTGAGCCAGCCCAACCCCTTCGGCCAGGGCGAGACCGTGGTGGTGCCGCGCACGGAGATCGAGATCAACGACCAGCAGAACCGCCGCCTCGGCATCGTGCGCGGCAACGTCACGCTGCAGGACCTCGTCTCCTCGTTGAACGCGCTCGGCGTTAGCCCGCGCGACATGATCCAGATCCTGCAGGCGATTCGCGCTGCCGGTGCGCTGCAGGCGGAACTGGAGGTGATGTGATGCTCTCTTGGTTCGCATTGCCCCGTGGTTGCGGAGGTAGTCGCTGCAGGCGGAACTGGAGGTGATGTGATGCTCTCCCCTCTCCTCCCCCCCCTCTCCACCCCCAGCCTCACCGCCGCGGTCTCGCCTCCTGCGGCGCCCGACTTGCGCACCGCCAAGGCCGCGCGCGCGTTCGAAGCGATGGCGCTCAGCACGCTCCTGCAGCCGATGTTCGAGGGCCTGGGCAAGGGCGGGCCCTTCGGCGGTGGGGCGGCGGAAGCGATGTGGCGGCCCCTGTTGGTGAACGAGATCGCGCGCGCGATCGCGGAGGCGGGCGGGCTCGGCATTGCGCGGATGGTGCTGCAACAGACGGGCGGGACAGAGGGAGGTAGGCGATGATTGCCGCCTTGGTCGCGTCCGCCGTCGCCCTCGCTGCCGTACTCGAGGAGGAGAATCGTGCCCTCGCCGCCCTCGACCTCGCCGCCGCCGCCGCGCTGGCAGAGCGAAAACGGTCCGCCGTCGACCGGTTCGTCGCCGCCGAACAGACTCTGCGTAAGGCGGGAACCCGCGCCGCCGGTCATGAACGCGAATGCTTGAAGGATTTGGGCGAGCGGCTGAGCGCCCTCGCCGAAACCAATCGGCGCATGCTCGAACGCGCGATTGCAGCGCAGGATTCGCTGGTTCGTTTGCTGGTGGAGGGCGCACGCCCCAACGACGGGCGCTACGCCCCGGCCGGTAGCGGGCGGAGATCGAGGCCGCAGGACCACCCGCTCTCCCTCAGCGCCCAGCTCTGACGGGGGGACCGGAAAAGACACTGGCAGGGGTCGGCACGCGGTATAGGCACGTGCCCTCGGCGATGATCCGCTCTGCCCCGTCACCGATTGGATGTCAGCCGGTCGGCGAGACATGCTTGCCCTTCGACGCGAACACGGCGGTCCGGGCAGGGGCGCTCCTGAGGGAGCGGTTCGGCGTGCTTGCCCTGGCGGCCGGCCAAGGCACCGGCGGCCGCCCCTGCCATGCTGCCCTGCCGCGGGAATGATCCTGAGCTTGCTTCCCCTTGGCTCGGTCGAGGGGTAAAGCGGCCGGCCATGGATGGCGGGCAGCGCAGAGCCGATGCGGCGGCGATGTGGCGGGCGTTGATCGCGCGCCGCGGCGGCGGCCCGCGCGTGCTGCCAGAGCCGGCGGACGAAGACGCAGCGACCCTGAAGGCGCTGTTCGCTCCCCTCACCGAAGCGCCCTCATCCGCTGACGGCGTCCTCGTCTCCGCCCATCTCGCCCAGAGCTTGGATGGGCGGATCGCCACCCCCTCGGGCATGTCGCGCTGGATTAGTGGGGAGGCCGATCTCACGCACACCCACCGCATGCGTGCCTTGGCGCAGGCCGTGCTGGTTGGTGCCGGCACGGTGCGGGCGGATGATCCCCGCCTCACCGTCCGTCTCGTGCCAGGACCGAACCCGGTACGGATCGTTCTCGACCCTGAACGCCGGCTCGAGCACCACCGGACCGTGTTCCACGATGGCGAGGCGCCGACCTGGCTCGTCTGCGCCGCGGACAGCGCTAAGGCTCCTCCGCCCGGCCACGCCGAGCTCATCCCCGTGCCGCGTGACGCGAGGGGCATCGACCTCGCCGCCCTGCTGCGCACGCTGCGGGAGCGCGGGATCACTCACCTCTTCGTCGAGGGCGGGGGGGTTACGGTGGGGCGCTTCCTCGCCGCCGGACTGATCGACCGCCTTCACATCGCGGTCGCTCCTCTGCTGCTTGGCTGCGGCGTGCCGGCCCTGCAACTGCCTGAGATTGCCGCCCCAGAGGATGGCGTGCGCTTCGAGGTCGCGCTGCATCGCCTCGGCGAGGACGTGCTGTTCGACTGCGCGATCGCGCGCCGACGCCCAAGATGGCGCTGACCGCCCGCGCCTTCTGGACCGTCGCCCCCGCCCGCGGCGAACTCCGGGTCGAGCCCCTCTCGGCACCGGAGCCGGAGCAGGTCCTGGTGCGCGCCCTCGCCTCAGGCGTCTCGCGCGGCACCGAAGCCCTCGTCTTCGCCGGACGCGTGCCAGCAAGCGAATGGCGCCGCATGCGCTGCCCCTTCCAGGCCGGCGATTTCCCCTTCCCCGTCAAGTACGGCTACGCCGCGGTCGGCGTGGTCGAGGCGGGGCCCGCGCCACTGGTCGGGCGACGCGTGTTCTGCCTCCATCCGCACCAGGACCGTTTCGTCGTCCCCGCCGCCGCGGTCGTTCCCGTCCCTGATGCCGTGCCGACGAACCGTGCCGTGCTCGCCGCCAACATGGAGACGGCGCTGAACGTGGTGTGGGACGCCGCACCCCTGCCTGGCGAACGCGCCGTGGTCGTAGGCGCGGGCGTGGTCGGGCTGCTCGTCGCCTTCCTTCTCTCCCGCTTTCCCGCCCTCGCCGTCACCGTCGTCGATCGCGACCCGGCAAAGGAAGCCCCCTGCCGCGCCTTGGGCCTCGCCTTCGCCGCGCCAGAGGCCGCCCCGCGCGAGGCCGACCTCGTCGTGCACGCTTCGGGCGCAGCAGAGGCGCTGGCCCAGGCCCTTGATCTTCTCGCATTCGAGGGGAGGCTGATCGAGGCCTCCTGGTTCGGCGACACGCCGGTCACGCTGCCGCTTGGCGGCGCCTTCCATGCGCGGCGTCTGAGCCTGATCTCCTCCCAGGTTGGGTCGGTCGCCCCCCGCATGCGGGGACGGCGCACGCACGCCGACCGGCTCGTCCTCGCCCTCGCCTTGCTTGACGACACCCGCCTCGATGCGCTGCTGGATGGGCCGTCTCGCTTCGAGGATCTTCCCGACACGATGGCGCGGCTCGCCGCCTCCCCCGGCGCGCTGTGCCATGTCGTGCAATACGACCCCTGCCCCTGACCCGAAGGACGAAGGACCCCACCGTGTTCAGCCTGACCGTGATGGACCACGTGATGATCGCGCACTCGTTCGAAGGCGAGATCTTCGGCCCTGCGCAACGTCTGCACGGCGCGACCTACACGGTGGAGGCGGAGTTCCGCGTCCCCTCGCTCGACGAACACGGGCTTGTGGTCGACATCGGGCTCGCGCGCGCCGAACTTCGCCGCGCGCTGGACACGTTTGACTACCGCAACCTCGACGAGCTCCCGCAATTCGCCGGAACGAACACCACCACCGAGTTCATGGCCGCCCACATCCACGCCCTGCTCGCCGCCGCGCTGAAGGACGGACGGCTTGGCGAAGGCGGGCGGCGGGTGACGGCACTCAAGGTGCTGCTGCGCGAAAGCCCCCTTGCCTGGGCCGCCTACGAAGCCCCGATCGCATGAGCGTGCTTGCCGAGGCGCCCCTCTCCGTCGCGCTGATGGTTCCAGGCCCGATCGACACCGTCTCCGGCGGCTACGGCTACGATCGGCGGATCCTCGCCGGCCTTGCTCGGGCCGGCCATCGCGTGCGCGCAGTGGAACTCGCTGGCCGCCACCCGCTGCCGGACGACCGCGCCGAGGACGCGGCCTTGACGGCGATCGCCTCTCTCACACCAGAGGAGATCGCGGTGATCGACGGGCTCTGCCTGCCCTCATTCGGCCCGGCGGCGGAGGCGATCGCCGCCCGCCACACTGTTGGGCTCATCCATCATCCAACTCCGCTGGAAAAGGGGCTGGCGGAGCTGGAGGCCGCGCGTTTGCGGGAGAAAGAGGCCCGTCTGCTCCCCTTGCTCTCCCGCCTGATTGCGACCAGCCGCGCGACCGCCGACCGTCTCGCCGAGATGGGGATTGCGCGCACACGCATCGGAGTCGTCGAACCCGGCACCGATCCCGCCCCGCGCGCGGAAGGATCGGGCAACGGCAGCTGCGCCATCCTCTCCATCGGCGCCTGCGTGCCGCGCAAGGGGCACGACTTGCTCCTCCGCGCTCTCGCCCGGCTGTTCGATCTCGACTGGCATCTGACGATCGTCGGCTCGCTGACCCGCGACCCGGTGCATGCGCGGGGCCTGGCCGCTCTCGCTGAGGAGCTCGCCATCGCTGGGCGCGTCACCTTCGCTGGCGAAATCGAGGACAGCGCCCTCGAGGAGCTGTGGCAGCGGACGGACGTGTTCGCGCTCGCCACCTGGTTCGAAGGCTATGGCATGGCAGTTGCCGAGGCGCTGGCGCGCGGCATTCCCTGCGCCATCACCGCCGGCGGTGCGGTGGCCGATCTCGTTCCGCCGGAGGCGGGCGTGGTTGTTCCCGCTGGAGATTGGCAGGCGCTGTCGCGTGCGATGCGACGGTTGATCTTCGACACCGACCTCCGCCGCCGCATGGGCGACGCCGCGTTCGCTGCTGGCCAGCGCCTGCCGCGCTGGGAGGATCAAGCCTCTCGTTTCGCGGCGGAACTGCGCGTCGCTCTCAGCGCCCGATGAGCGAGACCTTCTCGGCCGACTGGCTTTCCCTGCGCGAGCCTTTCGACCGGGTGGCGCGTTCGGCCAAGCTTGCCGCAGCACTTGCCTCGGCGCTGCCAACGCGGCCCAGGCTGATCGACCTCGGCGCGGGCACAGGCTCGCTCTTCCGCTGGCTCGCCCCGCTACTTGCGCGGGCTCAGGCCTGGACGCTGGTCGATGCCGATGCCGCCTTGCTGGACGAAGCCTTTTTCCGCATCGCGACGTGGGCGGAAGCAAACGGTTACCGCGTCACCACGCCGGGGCGGGCGATGCTTGTGCACACGCCGCACGGGGCGTGGCGAGTCGAGGCTTTGGCCCAAGATCTTGCCACTACCCCGGAGCGTCTTCCGCTGCGCGAACACGACGCCGTCGTCTGCTCCGCGTTGCTCGACCTCGTCTCCGCGCCCTGGCTGGAGGCGCTGGCCTCCGCCATCCGTTCGCCGTTCGCCGCCTTTCTCTCTGTTGACGGCCGCGAGGTCTGGCTGCCGCGCCATGCCGATGATCGTCTGCTCGCCCGGGCCTTCGCGCGCGATATGGGGCGGGACAAGGGATTCGGCCCCGCGCTTGGGCCGCGCGCGCCGGCGCATGCGCTGCGTCTCTTTTCAGCGCGCGGCCATCGGGTACTGTCGGCGCCGTCGGATTGGATCATTCCGCGCGTGGGCCACGCCATGCTGAGGGCGATGGTGACTGGCCATGCTGCCGCGGCGGCCGCCGCCCTTCCTGCAGCCGCTGACCGCATCGACGCGTGGCGCGAACGGAGGCTCGATCAGATCGCGCGCGGCCGGCTCGCGCTGCGGATCGGCCATCGCGACCTTCTCGCCCTGCCCCGGAGCTAAGCGATGCCCATCCTCGGCGCGATCGCCGACGACGTCACCGGCGCGACCGACCTCGCCGCCATGCTGGTGAATGCCGGCGCGCGCACGGTGCAGCTGCTCGGCGTACCCCCCGCAGACGCGGAGTCCCCAGACGCCGATGCGGTGGTCGTGTCTCTGAAGTCGCGCACCGCACCCGTCGCCTGGGCGGTCACCGACTCGCTCGCATCGCTGGACCGCCTCCTTGGCTGGGACGCGCGCACGATCTACTTCAAGGTCTGTTCCACGTTCGATTCCACCGATCGCGGCAACATCGGCCCGGTGGCCGATGCGCTGCGCGAGGCCCTCGGGACGCGCCTCGTCCCCGTCTGTCCCGCCTTTCCCGCCAACGGGCGCACCGTCTACCAGGGCCATCTCTTCGTCGGCACGGCGCTTTTGAACGAGAGCGGGATGGAGAACCATCCGCTGACCCCGATGCGTGATGCCAACCTCGTGCGCGTACTCGGACGACAGACGCGCGAGAGAGTGGGGCTCGTCCCATTCGCCACCGTCGAGCGTGGCGTGGAGGCGGTGCGCGCGGCTCTCGCGGCGCTGGAGAACGACAGCGTCGCCTACGCCATTCTCGATTCGGTGTCAGACGCCCAACTCGCCACCCTCGGCGAAGCAATCGCCGACTATCGGCTCATGGTCGGGGGCTCGGGCCTCGCCCTCGGCCTGCCGGCGGCGTGGCGCCGCCGAGGCTGGCTCTCCGCCCGCGGCGACGCGGCGCGCCTGCCGCACGTGCCCGGCCGCGCCGCCATCCTGGCGGGCAGTTGCTCGCGCACCACGCTCGCGCAAGTGGCGCAGGCCCGCGCATGCTTCGCCTCCTTCGCGCTCGACCCTCTCGCGCATCCCGACGCCGACGCCCTCGCCGCCGCGGCGATCGACTGGAGCGACCGACAGGCGGCGGAACCGACACTCCTTATCTACGCCTCAGCATCGCCTGAGCGGGTGGCAGAGGTGCAGGCCGTGCTTGGACGTGACCGGGCGGGCGAAATCATCGAGCAGGCTTTTGCCACGATCGCGGAAGCCCTGGTGGCGCGTGGCGTGCGCCGCCTCATCGTGGCAGGAGGCGAAACCTCTGGCGCCGTCGTCTCTCGCCTCGGGCTCGCCCGCCTCGTCATCGGTCCCACAATCGATCCCGGCGTGCCCTGGACCTTCGCCCCGGAACGCGATCTGTTGCTCGCTCTGAAGAGCGGCAATTTCGGGACCACCGACTTCTTCACCAAGGCGCTCACCATGCTGGAGGCGAGGCCATGAGCGAGGAGATGCGGCTGCGCGAGGAGATGTGCCGCCTGGCCGAAAGCCTGTTCGCGCGCGGCTTCTCGGTCGGCAGTGCCGGCAACATCTCGGCCCGCACCGAGGACGGAGTGCTGATCACGCCCACCAACGCCTGCCTTGGTCGGCTCGATCCCGCCCGTATCGCCAAGCTCGATGGCGCCTGGCGCCATGTCGCGGGCGATCCGCCGTCGAAGGAGGTGTTCATGCATCGCGCGATGCTCGCCGCGCGGGCCGAGGCGCGCGCCGTGGTGCATCTCCATTCCACCTGGGCCACAGCCGTCTCCTGCCTGACCGACGTAGATCCCCTGCGCCCGATCCCGCCGCTCACCCCGTACTTCGTCATGCGCATCGGCGAGACGCTGCCGATCGTGCCCTACTTTCGGCCCGGAGACCCCGCGATGGAACCGGCGATCGCCGAGGCCGCGCGCGAAGCACGCGCGGTGCTGCTCGCCAACCACGGCCCCGTGGTGTCAGGCCGCACGCTCACCGATGCGGTCTATGCGGCGGAGGAGCTGGAGGAGGCGGCGAAGCTGTTCCTGCTTCTGCGCGGCCTGCCGGTGCGGCACCTGAGCGCGGGGCAGGTGGACGCCCTGCGGTCGATCTTCGGCTGAAGGAGGAAAAGGCGCGCCGCGCACGGTGCACGACGCGCCCACCATAGATTTTGGGGCGACGATGCGATCAGGTCGTCGGCGTCTCGGAGGACGGGGGCTCCGGTGCCGGCGCTTCGGTCTCCGCTGCCGCCTTGCGCGGGCGGCGGACGGGAGCCCTTCGCGTGGTCGTCTTCGCTGCCGCCGTCTTGCGTGTCGTCGTCTTCTTTGTAGCCGCTGCCCGCGTGGTCGTCTTGCGCGTCGTTGCCCGCTTCGCAACAGCGCGCTTGGCTGCCGGTTTTTTGGTTGCCGCCGTGCGACGGGTGGCGGTTGTCTTCTTCGCCGCCGCCCGCTTCGTCGCGCCACGCTTAGCGGCCGTTGTGGTCCGCTTCGTAGCCGCCTTCTTCGCCGCCGGCTTCTTCGCCGCCGTCGTCTTGCGGGCAGTCGCGCGCTTCGAAGCCGCTGCCCTTCTGGTGGCGGCCCGCATCGCCATCGGCTGCGCGCGCGGCGCAGTGGCCGTTTCGTTGCTGTCACGCGCCGCACGGATGGCTTCCACCACCGCCGGCACGTCCTTGATCATGGACACGTGCACTCACTCCTTTCCGTTCGAGGGGTCGGGACCGCGCGCTGGTCCGCAGGCCACGGCGTCGCCCCGGCCGTGCAAGGCGACCCGCACGCGGGGTGCGTGCGGTGTCCGACGAGGCCGCCTGACCTGCGGAGCGAAAGGACGCGGGATCAGGAAAAGAGTGGCGAACGCCGCCCGGCACTCCGCCGACAGCCGCGTGTCATCCCCTCTCTCTCCTTCGCCTTCGACTGCCTCGATCGGACGAGCGATCTCGGCATGCGTGCGGTCCATGGACCGTCCTTCCCTGCCACGGATGCCCAAGATGCGACGACCGACGAAACGAATCGCGAAGCATCTGCATCCGCAACATCACGCTATGCGAGTCGCCTGTGGTGCTGTCAACAAAAAGCATGGTGGCAACGCGCATTTTCGCACGGCGATGCACATGATGATGTCGTCGCATCGCACAGCGCGGCACGCGTGTCGCGCTCGGGCGTGCCGTCACTCCGCCGCGCGTGCCGCCGGCATGCCGTAGACGGGCGTACGCCACTCGGGATGCGCTTCACTCTCGCCGCGTGCGATCGCGAAATAGAGCGCCTGCAGCCGCCTGGTCAGCGGCCCGGGCACGCCCGCTCCGACCGCGAGACGGTCGATCGCGATGATGGGCGTCACCTCCCAGGCCGTGCCGCAAAAGAACGCCTCCTCCGCCGCATAGAGCTCGCTGCGATCGAGCTCGCGCTCCTCGACCTTCACCCCCATCTCCTCGCGCAGCAAGCGGATCACGGTGTCGCGGGTGATGCTCTCCAGAATGCCTGAGGTGATGGCGGGCGTGATGGCCACCCCGTTGCGGACGACGAACAGGCACATGCCTGGGCCTTCCGCCACCTTGCCGCGATCGCTCAGCAGGATCGCCGCGCCGTAACCTTCCACCCTCGCCTCCTGGGTGGCGAGGCGGCCATTGTGGTAGTTCGCGTTTGCCTTCACCCGCATCGGGATCGCGGAGTCCTCCGGCCGGCGCCACGACACCACGCCGGCAGAGATGCCTTCTATCAGCGCACGCGTCGGTGGGCGAACCGTTGCCGTGCAGGCGAACACCACAGGGCCTGTCGCCGTCATCTCGCCGGTGCCATCCAGGAGCGCGGTAAGGCGAATGTGCACCCCCTCGCGGAAACGGTTCGCACGCACCGTCTCCAGCACCGCTTCGGCGAGCCAGGCGCGGTCCGGGCTGCAGTCGAACCGCATCACCTTCAGCCCATAGAGCAGGCGATCGAGGTGGGCGCCGAGGCGGAAGACGTACATCTCGCCCTCGGTCTCGTTCCAGTAGCCGCGCAAGCCCTCGAACACGCCCGCGCCATACTTCACCGCCGGCGAGTAGACGTGGATCTTCGCCTCCGACCAGGGCACCACCCGCCCATCGAACCAGGCATAGGCAGGAACGGTTTCGCTCATCCGTCTCTCCCTTGCGACTGAGGATGGCACGGTAGGCCGAAACGGAGCCGGGCGCGAGGAGGCCTTCCTCGCACTCAGATGATGCGCGCGTGCGTCCAGCGCCTCTACTTCCGCGCCGCAAGCGGCACCACCGCCCGCTCCGGCACGCCGACGTAATGCGAAAGCGGGCGGATTAATCGGTTGTCGCTCATCTGCTCCAGCACATGCGCCGACCAGCCGGTGATGCGCGAGGCGACGAAGAGCGGCGTGAACATCGGGATGTCGAACCCCATCATGGCGTAGGTGGGGCCGGCGGGGAAATCGAGGTTCGGGTGGATGTTCTTCTTCGCCAGCATCTCCTCGGCGAGGATGCGACTGATCTCCACCCACTTCCGCCCGCCGAGACGCTCCGCCACCCGGTCGCGCCACTTCGCCATCGTCGGCACCCGCGAATCCCCGGTGCGATAGACACGGTGGCCGAAGCCCATGATGAGCGCACGGTGCTCGAGCCTGTCATTGATCCAGCTCTTAGCGCGGGCGGGCGTGCCGATCTCCTTTAGCATGTGCATCACTGCCTCGTTTGCCCCCCCGTGTAGAGGCCCCTTCAGCGCGGCGATGGCGGCGGTGACCGCGGCATGGATATCGGCCATGGTGGAGGCCACTACCCGGGCGGCAAAAGTGGAAGCGTTGAAGGAGTGCTCGGCATAAAGCGTCATCGACACGTCAAAGGCCTTGACGATCTCGGCATCGGGGACGCGGCCGAAGAACATGTGGAAGATGTTCTCGGAGAAGCCGTACTCCGCCTTTGGGCGGATGGGGCGCTTGCCCTTGCGCAGGCGGGAGATGGCGGCGATCACGGTCGGGATCTTGGCATAGAGGCGGATTGCTTTGCGCTTCGTCGCCGCAAGCGAGGTGTCACCGGCCTCCGGGTCTTCCATGGCAAGAAAGCTCACCGCGGTCCGTGTCGCGTCCATCGGGTGGGCGCGGCGGGGAAACTCCTCGATGATGCGGATCAGTTTCTTCGAAATGCCGCGGTTCGCCCTCTCCTCCTTCTCGAAGGCCCTCAGTTGGCGTCGCGTGGGCAGTTCGCCCTCGAGCAGCAGGTAGGCGACCTCCTCGAAGCGGCACTGTTCGGCGAGGTCCTGCACCGGGTAGCCGCGATAGGTGAGGCTGTTACTTTCCGGCATCACCTTGGAGATCGCGGTGACGTCGGCATGCACGCCGACCAGACCTTTGAATATCTGCGGCGTGCCTTCTGCTGCGCTCTGGTTCATCGCGCTTCCCCTCCTGCTTCTCTCCGCGCGCCTTCAGCCCCTGCGGCGGCGCGCCACTGTTCGCCGCGTGGTGCGGCCTGGGCGCGTCTTTGCCGGCTTGCCGGTGATGACGGACTTCTGCGTGCGCGCGCGCTTGAGCGTGATGGTGCGCACCTTCGCCTCCGCCTTGCGCGCGACCTGGCGCGCGGCCGCAGGCTCGGCGGAGCGCACGGGAGCATCGAAGATGCCGCGCACCGGCGAGAGGGACAGCCGACCCGCCGGCAGGGCGACGTTCAGCGCCGCGAGCCCGCCGGCGGGGATCGCCGCGAGGTCCTGCACCGCCTCCAGGAAGCGGTTGGCCTCGCGGGTAGAGATGAGGCCGTCGGTGAGCGTGCGGAACTTGCGGATATAGTCCTCGCGCCGGAACGGCCGCGCGCCGAGCGGGTGGGCATCGGCGAAGGCGATCTCGTCCTCGATCACCTTCCCGTCCTTGAGGAAGATCTGCACCCGACCGCCGAACGCCTTCTCGCGTGGGTCAGTGGCGTGGTAGCGCCGCGTCCACTCGGGGTCCTCGCGGGTCTCGATCTTATGCCACAGCCGCACCGTGTCTGGGCGCGAGGCGCGGCGCGGCGTGTAGCTCTCGATGTGGTGCCAAGTGCCGTCCTGCAGGGCGACGGCAAAGATGTACATAATGGAGTGGTCAAGGGTTTCGCGCGACGCCTTAGGATCCATCTTTTGCGGATCGTTCGCGCCAGTGCCGATAACATAGTGCGTATGGTGAGAGGTATGGATGAGGATCCGCTCGATCGCCTCGACATCCTCGATCTGCTCGCGCATCCGCCGGGCGAGGTCGATCAGTGCCTGGGCTTGGTACTCGGCTGAGTATTCCTTGGTGTAGCTTTCGAGGATGGCGCGCTTGGGCTCTCCCTTCGCCGGCAGCGGCACGTGATAGTAGTCGCGGCCGTAGACGGCCTCGCGCCCCTCGCGGTCGGCCACGGTGCGGCCGGCGAGGATCCAGGCGATGATCGAATCCTCACCCTCATAGATCGGGTTCGGTGCGCCTTCGCCACGCATCGCGCGATCCACCGCCTCGATGGCGAGCTTGCCGGCATGCGCAGGCGCGAAGGCCTTCCAGGAGCTGATCTCGCCCTTGCGGCTCTGGCGTGTGGTGATGGCCACATGCACCGCCTGCTGCACGGCCTGGAAAATCGTCTCCTGCTTGAGCCCGAGAAGGGTGCCGATACCGGCGGCGGCGGCCGGGCAGAGATGAGCGATGTGGTCGACCTTGTGCTCATGCAGGCAGATCGCTTTGACGAGGTTGATGTGGATCTCGTAGGCGGTGGCGAGCCCACGGATGAGGTCCTTGCCCGAGGCGCCGACCGTTTGCGCCACGGCGAGCAGGGGGGGGATGTTGTCTGCCGGGTGCGAGTAGTCGGCGGCAAGGAACGTGTCGTGGAAGTCGAGTTCGCGCACCGCCGTGCCGTTCGCCCAGGCCGCCCATTCGGGGCTGACAGTGCGGGCAGGCGGGAGGCCGAACAGAGTGGCCCCCCCTTTTCGCGGGTGAGCAAGCGCCATCATCCGCGCCGAGACGACGGGGCCGCGGTTGATCGCCGCGATCGCCACCGCAGCGTTGTCGATGATCCGGTTGATGATCATCTCCGCCACATCCCGCTGCACCGCCACGCGGTCGGCGGCCACGCCCGCAATCTTCCAGGCAAGCTGCGCCTCGCGCGGCAGGAGGTCTTTCGAGCGGTGCACGCGAACGGGGTGGAGATCCATCGGTCTTCCTCTTTCTTGGTGTGACCGGCCGCGCAACGAATACACGGTCTCTTGAACATGCGGGACGGCCGGTCTTGACTGGCACTGCCTTCCTAGACACCGCGCCTGCAGCACGCAAGCTGCCGATCAGGAGTTCACCTCGCCCATGACCGACCTCTCCGCTCCCTTCGACCGCGTGGTGTGCGGCGATCTCGTCACGCCGGAGGGCATCCTGGCGCAGGGCTTCGTCGCCATCCGCGGTGAGACGATCGCCGCCATCGGCCAGGGCCAACCACCACCTGCACGAATGATCGACGACCACGCTGGAAGGCTGATCTTCCCCGGCCTCGTGGATGGGCACATGCACACCTCCTCCGCCATGGGCTGGGGCGGCATCGAGCACGCCTCGCGCACAGCGGCGGCAGGCGGTGTCACCACCCTCTGCGATATGCCCTACGACATTCCCCGCCCGGTGACGGATGCGACGATCTTCTCCGAGAAGGTGGCGGTGGTGAACCGCACGGCGCATGTCGACGTTGCGCTCTACGCCACCATCACCAAGACCGGCGGCGTGGCGCGAATCCCGGAACTCGCCGCTGCCGGCGCTTCAGCCTTCAAGCTCTCCACCTACGAGTATGATGCGGTGCGCTTCCCCCGGATCGACCATCGCGAGATGGAGCACGCCTTCCGGCTGATCGCGGAGACGGGGCTGATGGTCGCGGTGCACAACGAGGACCAGGAGCTGGTCGAGGCGTTGACGGCGGAGGCGAAGGCCTCGGGGCGGACGGACCCGATCCAGCATGCACGCACCCGCCCTGCGCTTGCCGAGACGCTCGCCGATGTGCTGATCTTCGAACTCGCCCGCGCAACCGGGGCGCACGCGCACCTCGCCCACTCCTCGCTCGCGCGCGGCTTCGAGCTCGCCCGCGCCTTCCGCGCGATGGGGGTGAAGGCCTCGGCCGAGGCCTGCATCCAGTATCTCTGCCTCACCGAGGAGGATCTCATCCGCCAGGGCGGCAAGGCGAAATGCAACCCGCCCTTGCGCACGGCCGAGGAGGTGGAGCGGCTGTGGACATGCCTCGTTGCCGGCGACGTCGCCTACGTCTCCACCGATCACGCGCCGTGGCCGATCGAGCGCAAGACGAGCCCAGACATCTTCGCCTGCGCAGCGGGGCTGACCGGGCTGCAGTCCTTCGCGCCGCTGATGGTGACACTTCTCGAGGAGCGCGGACTGCCGCTCACCCTGCTCGCGAAACTCTGCGCCGAAGAGCCCGCACGCCTGCATGGTCTCGCGCCGAAGAAGGGCCGGCTCGCGGTGGGGGCGGATGCCGATCTCTGCGTGATGGAGCGAGGGCAGTTCGTGTTCGACGAGAGCACCATCCTCGACCGCCCCGAATGCCGCTGGAGCCCCTACCACGGCCGCACCCTGCGCGCCCGCGTCGCCGCCACCTACCTGCGCGGACGGCCGATCTGGGATGGTGCGCGCGTGCTGAACGCACCGGGCGAGGGACGCTTCGTGCCGCGCCAGGGGCGCTGACCGCGCAGAGGCGAAAGGCGCGTTGCTCAACACGCAACGGAAAGGAACCGGGAATGGCACGACGACTGACAGTGGGTGCAGCCCAGCTCGGCGCAATCCAGAAGAGCGAGGGGCGCGAGGTGGCGGTCGCGCGCATGCTGGCGCTGATGGAGGAGGGGCATCGCCGCGGGGTGGAACTCATCGTCTTCCCCGAACTGGCGCTCACCACCTTCTTCCCCCGCCATTGGGTGGAGAGGATCGAGGAGGCCGACCACTGGTACGAGACCGAGATGCCTTCGGCCGCAACCAAGCCCCTGTTCGACGCAGCAAAGCGGCTGAACATGGCCTTCCATCTCGGGTACGCCGAACTCGTGCGGGAGCCTGACGGAACGGGTGGCGTGCGCACGCGCCGCTTCAACACGGCCATCCTGGTCAACGCCGAAGGACGCATCGTGCTGAAGTACCGCAAGGTGCACCTGCCCGGGCACGCCGCGTTCGATCCCGCGCGCAAGGTGCAGCACCTCGAGAAGTACTATTTCGACGTGGGCGATCTCGGCTTTCCGGTGGTGAGAACGCGGCTTGGTCGGCGCGAGGAGGGGGTGAATGTCGGCCTCCTGATCTGCAACGACCGCCGCTGGCCGGAGGCCTGGCGGGTGCTCGGGCTGCAGTCC
This sequence comes from uncultured Elioraea sp., assembly GCA_937928775.1. Taxonomy (GTDB): domain Bacteria; phylum Pseudomonadota; class Alphaproteobacteria; order Acetobacterales; family Acetobacteraceae; genus Elioraea. The sequence goes on from CALFVI010000052.1 coordinate 39,087, forward strand.
GTCGAACTCGTGCTGCTCGGCTACAACACGCCCTCGATCAACCAGGAAGCGAAGGGTTGGGAGGCGCACCATCTGCGCGTCTTCCACTCCCACCTCTCTGTGCAGGCCGGCTGCTACCAGAACGCCTGCTGGTCGGTCGCGGTGGCCAAGGCCGGCATCGAAGACGGGGCGGAGCTCTTCGGCCACTCCATTATCGTCAACCCGCAGGGCGAGATCGTCGCCATGGCCGACACCTGGGAGGACCAGCTCGTCACCTACGACATCGACCTCGACCGCTGCCAGCTCGGCCGCGTCTCCATCTTCGACTTCGCCCGCCACCGCCGGCCGGAACATTACGGGCGAATCACGTCGCAGGTCGGCGCGGTCGAACCGCCCATGGTCTGACGGCGAGGTCAGCAGCCGGTTGTGCCACCATCGCGCTTGATTGTGGTGCGGTCAGGCGTCACTCTGCTGCACCGCAACACCAAGACGCCAGACCGCATGGTCCACCCCCCTGCGCCGGCCTGTCCCGCCGGCGGTCCGCCGCCTCCGCCCCTGCTCCCCGCCCCGCTGCGCGGCGCCGCCGGCGCCTGCCCGGCCTGCGGCAGGGGCCGACTGTTCTCAGGCTTGCTGCGTCCCGCCCGGGCCTGCTCCGCCAGCGGCACCGGCTTCGCCTGCATCCGCTCCGATGACGCGCCGCCCTATGTGACGCTGTTCATCGTTGGCCACATCGTGGTGCCGCTGATGCTGATCGCTGAACGCGACCTCGCGCCGCGGCTGTGGCAGATGGCGGCCCTGTTCCTGCCGCTCGCCGCCCTGCTGTCGCTTAGTCTCATCCGGCCGGTGAAGGGGGCGACGATCGGGCTGATGCTCGACTTCGGCATCACGGGGGATGACCAGGCCTCGTGCGGAGCCTGACCGAGGTGCCGCAGCGCACGCGCATCGCTGAGATCGTGCTGGAGGCGGAGGCCCTCACCCGCCTCTCCGCCGAACTCGAGGCCGACCGCGCCGCCGCGGTGGCAGACCTGCTGCACGAGAACCGCTTCGTGCCGAAAGGGGCACCCGAAGGGCCCTATTCGCTCCGGCTCGGCCTCGATCACGGGCGGCTCGTGTTCGACATCCGCCGCCTCGACGGCACGCCGATCACCGCCATCGTGCTCGCGCTTGGGCCCTTCCGCAGCCTGATCAAGGATTACCTCATGTTGGTTGGAGCGCACCACGCCGCGGTGGCAGATGGCGCAGAAGCGCGCATCCAGGCGATCGACATGGGCCGGCGCGGCCTGCACAACGAGGCGGCAGAACTCCTGCAACGCCGCCTCGAAGGCAAGATCGAGGTCGATTTCGACACCGCCCGGCGTCTGTTCACGTTGATCTGCGTGCTGCACCAGAGGATCAGCCACTGATGCGGCTTGGTGGGGAATGGACGCGGAGCATCCGTCCCTCTCGGAATCGATCCGCGATCGAGATTCTCGACCAGACTCTGCTCCCTTGGCGCATCTCTTGGATGCGGTTGGCCAGGCTTGAGGAGGTGGCGGAAGCGATCAGCACCATGCGGGTGCGCGGCGCGCCGCTGATCGGTGCCGTCGGCGCCTTCGGGGTCGCCCTCTCGCTGCGGACTGACCCCTCCGACGACGCGCTGGACGAAGCCGCAGCCCGCCTCATCGCGACGCGCCCCACCGCGGTCAACCTGGCTTGGGCAGTGGCGCGCGTGGCGGCGGCCGTGCGCAACCTTCCGCGCGGGGATCGTTTCGAGGCTGCCTGGGCCGAAGCCTCCGCCATCGCCGACGAGGACGCCCTCTGCTGCGAGGCCATCGGCCGCCACGGGCTTCCCCTCATCGCGGGGATAAGCCAACGCAAAGGGGGTAGTCGGGTGAACATCCTCACCCACTGCAATGCGGGCTGGCTTGCCACGGTGGATTGGGGAACCGCCACTGCCCCCATCTATCGTGCGCACGATGCCGGCATCTCCGTGCACGTGTGGGTGGACGAGACGCGGCCACGCAACCAGGGCGCGTTGCTCACCGCCTTCGAACTCGCTGGCCACGGCGTGCCGCACACGGTGGTGGCGGACAATGCGGGTGGGCACCTGATGCAACGCGGTGAGGTCGATCTCGTCCTGGTCGGGACGGATCGGGTGGCACGCAACGGCGATGTCGCGAACAAGATCGGCACCTATCTCAAGGCCCTGGCCGCTGCTGATGCAGGCGTGCCATTCTGGGTCGCACTCCCTTTCTCCACCATCGACTGGTCGGTCGCCTCCGGCGACCTCATCCCTATCGAAGAACGATCTGCAGACGAAGTGACCGAGGTCGCGGGCCTGGCCGAGGATGGGGCGGTACGCCGCGTGCGCGTGGTCTCTCCGGGAAGCCGGGCGGCGAACCCGGCCTTCGACATTACCCCCGCCCGCCTGGTCAGCGGTCTGATCACGGAGCGCGGGCGTTGCCCAGCCTCCGAGGCGGGGCTTCTCTCGCTCTATCCCGAGAAGGTCTGAGCGGCGCTGCGGCGCGCAGCGAACCAGTTGGCGGCGAGCACGGGGCCCACCACCGCAAGGCCGATCAGGGTCGGCATGGTGCCCGGCGCGATCATCAGCAACGATGCGGCGAGCAGAGGAGCGCGCGCAAGCCAGCCCAGGGGCGCGAAGACATAGCCGGTCAACGCCGCCCCCAGCGCGCACACTCCGACCGCACAGGAGATCGTCACCCACAGGAAGTCGGCCCAGGCGAAACCGGGGGCGACGATCAGCATGGCCGGCGAGTAGGCGAAGACGAACGGCACCAGCGCCTTGGCGGAGCCAAGGCGAAAGGCGGTGAGGCCGGTGCGGAACGGATTGGCCCCGGC
>CALFVI010000053.1 GCA_937928775.1 uncultured Elioraea sp.
CGCACCGTTGACACAGCACAGTACCAGGCGCGTACCGACAATTTTGACTTCGATATGATAGTCGATGTCTTCCCGCAGTCGCTCTCGCCCGGCAACGAACAGCGCGACTTCTGGACCTGCGCCAAGGCGCGCGAGCCGGGAAGCCGCAACTCCATCGGCATCTGCGACCCCGTGATCGACGAGCTCGTCGAGCTTATCATTGCTGCGCCGGATCGCGAGTCGCTGATCCAGCGCACGCGCGCGCTCGATCGCGTGCTGCTGTGGAACCATTTCGTCGTGCCGCACTGGCACAGCCGCACCTTCCGCGTCGCATACTGGGACAAATTCGTCCGTCCCGAGCGCACTCCGCGCTACGGCCTCGCCTTCGACACCTGGTGGATTGATGCCGACCGTGCCCAGCGGCTGAATGAGGAAAGACGCCGCGCTAACCCGACCTGAGTTGGGCAATGACCGCCTACATCCTGCGCCGGCTTCTGCTGGTGGTCCCGACCCTGTTCGGGATCATGGTGATCAACTTCGTCGTCGTGCAGTTCGCCCCTGGCGGGCCGGTGGAGCAGATCCTTGCCGAACTGCGTGGCCAAGGCGGGCCCGGCGCGCCGCTCGAGCGTATCACCGGAGGCGGCATGGAGACTGCCTCCCCATCTGGCACCGTCCGCACCTTCGATCAGGCGAGTGCCGGCGAAACCGCCTCGCGCTACCGCGGCGCGCGCGGGCTTGATCCGGAGATCGTCGCCGAGATCGAGCGCATGTTCGGCTTCGACCGGCCAGCGCACGAACGCTTCGTTAAGATGATGGTATCGTACCTCACCTTCGATTTCGGCCGCTCCTTCTTCCAGGACCGTTCCGTGGTCGAACTCCTGATCGACAAGATGCCTGTCTCGATCAGCCTCGGGCTTTGGACCACCCTGCTCGTCTACCTGATCTCCATTCCACTTGGCATCCGCAAGGCGGTCAGGGACGGCTCTCGCTTCGACGTCGCGACCTCCGCCATCGTCCTTGTTGGTTATGCGGTGCCAGGGTTCCTGTTCGCCATTCTGCTCGTCGTGCTGTTCGCGGGTGGCTCCTTCCTGCAGATCTTCCCGCTGCGCGGACTGACCAGCCCGAACTGGGCCGAGCTTTCGCTGATCGACAAGGTGCTCGACTATTTCTGGCACCTCTGCCTTCCCATCACCGCGATGGTGATCGGCGGCTTCGCCGGGCTCACCATGTTGACGAAGAACTCGTTCCTCGACGAGATCAACAAGCAGTATGTGATGACCGCGCGCGCCAAGGGCTGCTCCGAACGGCGCGTGCTCTATGGGCACGTCTTCCGCAACGCCATGCTTCTGATCATCGCCGGTTTTCCCTCCGCCTTCATCGGCATCCTGTTCACCGGCGCGCTTTTGGTCGAGATCATCTTCTCGCTCGATGGGCTTGGCCTCCTTGGCTTTGAGGCCGCCATCCGGCGCGATTATCCCGTCATGTTCGGCACGCTCTACCTCTTCACTCTGCTCGGCCTCGTCATGCAGATCATCGGTGACCTGATGTACACGGTGGTTGATCCGCGCATCGATTTCGAGGCACGACAGTGATGCCTACACCCTTTCGTGCCGTTTCGTGATGAGCATGGCCTCTCCAGCCGCGACGTGCGGTCGGTTTGGCTGATCCGTCTCTGTCTTCGATGGCGCTCTCTCCCATCACCCGCCGCCGCTTCGCCAACTTCCGAGCCAACCGGCGCGGCTGGTGGTCGATGTGGATCTTCCTCGCTCTGTTTTCGGTCGCCCTGTTCGCCGAGTTCGTCGCCAACGACCGCCCCCTCGTCATCCGCTACGACGGGCAGTGGTTCTTCCCCGTTCTGTTCGACTACGCAGAGACGGATTTCGGCGGCGATTTCCCGACCGCGGCTGACTACCACGACCCTTTCCTGGCGGAGAAGATCTCCGCCCGCGGCTGGGCACTGTGGCCGCCCGTTCCCTATTCGTACCAGACGGTGGTACGCAATCTCCCGCAACCCGCGCCCTCGCCGCCGACGTGGCTTTTGCCGGCCGAGGCGATCGGGCCCGACACCGCGTTCAACCTGCTCGGCACCGACGACCAGGCGCGTGACGTGTTCGCCCGCGTCCTCTACGGTTTTCGCCTGGCGGTGCTGTTCGGCTTCACGCTCACCCTTGTCTCCTCCGTCATCGGCGTCGTCGCCGGCGCCGTGCAGGGCTACTACGGTGGCCTCGTCGATCTCCTCTTCCAGCGCTTCATCGAGATCTGGTCGGGCATGCCGCAGCTGTTTCTACTCATCATCCTCGCTTCCGTCATCGAGCCCAGCTTCTGGGTGCTACTCGTCTTTCTCCTCCTCTTCTCGTGGATGAGCCTTGTTGGCGTGGTGCGAGCGGAGTTCCTGCGCGGGCGAAACTTCGACTATGTGCGCGCTGCGAAGGCGCTCGGCGTATCGGATTCGGTGGTGATGTTCCGCCACATCCTGCCCAATGCGATGGTGGCGACCCTCACTTTCCTCCCCTTCATTCTCTCGGGCTCCGTCACTGTGCTTGCCTCGCTCGACTTTTTGGGCTTTGGCCTGCCCCCTGGTTCGCCCTCGCTCGGCGAACTCGTGCAGCAGGGCAAGAACAACCTGCAGGCACCATGGCTCGGCATCACCGCCTTCGTTGTGCTTGCCACCCTTCTTACGTTGTTGACCTTTGTCGGCGAGGCGGTGCGCGACGCTTTCGACCCGCGCAAGCTTCCGGGTGGGCCGGCTAGGCGATGAGTCTGCTCGAGGTGCGCGACCTCGGTGTGGTGTTCCGCTCCGGCACGAGGGAGGTGGTCGCCGTCGAAGGTGCAACGTTTTCGCTCGAAGCGGGCGAGACGCTCGCGCTCGTGGGGGAATCGGGCTCTGGCAAGTCCGTCACCGCCCTCTCCATTCTCCAGCTGCTTCCCTACCCGACGGCGAGCCACCCGGCGGGCAGCTCCATCCTGCTCGATGGAAGGCAGATGATCGGGGCGGATGCCGAGACCTTGCGCGAAGCCCGCGGCGGCGTGGCGGGCATGGTGTTCCAGGAGCCGATGACCAGCCTCAATCCTCTGCACACGATTGAGAAGCAGATCGTCGAGGCAGTGCTCCTGCATCAGCCCATCTCGCGCGAGGCAGCGCGGGCGCGCGCCATTGAGTGCCTGGCCATGGCCGGCTTTGCTGATGCCGCGCACCGTCTCAACGCCTATCCGCACCAGCTTTCGGGCGGGCAGCGCCAGCGCGTGATGATCGCGATGGCGCTCGCTAACCAGCCAAAGCTGCTGATTGCCGACGAACCCACCACGGCACTCGACGTCACCATTCAGGCGCAGATCCTGACCCTGCTCGCCGACCTCAAAGCGCGTTTGCGCATGGGGCTTCTGCTGATCACCCACGATCTTGCCATCGTGCGCCGGTACGCAGATCGCGTGTGCGTGATGCACCGCGGGCGAATTGTCGAACAAGGGCCGGTGGCGGAAGTGTTCGCCGCGCCGCAGGCCGAGTACACTCGGATGCTGCTTGCCGCTGAACCGAAAGGAGCCCCGGCGCCGGTCGCTCCTAGGGCACCCGAGGTGATAGAGGCGCGCGAGGTCAAGGTGCACTTCCCCATCCGACGCGGCTTTCTCCGCCGCGTCGTGGGCCATGTGAAAGCGTGCGATGGTGTGAGTTTCGCGGTGCGCGAGGGCGAGACAGTGGGGCTGGTGGGCGAATCCGGTTCCGGCAAATCCACCATGGGGCTCGCACTCCTGCGTCTCGTTCCGGAAGCGGTCGGGATCGTGCGCTTCGAGGGGCGCGACATCTCGGGGCTCAATCGTCGCGCGCTGAGGCCGTTGCGGCGGCGGATGCAGATTGTCTTCCAGGACCCGTACGGCTCTCTCAGTCCGCGCATGAGCCTCGGAGAAATCGTCGGCGAAGGCCTCGCTGTGCACGAGCCTGGGCTTGCCAGGCGCGAACGCGACGCGATGGTTGCCCGCGCACTCGAGGAGGTCGGCCTCGACCCGGCCTGGATCGACCGCTACCCACACGAATTCTCAGGCGGGCAGCGCCAGCGCATCGCCATTGCCCGCGCTCTGGTGCTGAAGCCGCGCTTCCTCGTGCTCGATGAACCAACCTCCGCCCTTGATATGAGCGTGCAGGCGCAGATCGTTGAACTGTTGCGCGCCCTGCAGGCGAGGCATCGGCTGGCCTATCTCTTCATCAGCCATGACCTCAAGGTCGTGCGCGCGCTCGCCCACCAAATAGTGGTGCTGAAGGATGGCCGCGTGGTCGAGCAGGGGCCGGCACAAGAGGTGTTGGAGGCGCCGCGCGAGCCTTACACGCGGGCCCTGATGGCCGCGGCCTTCGACCTGAAGGCGGACGAGAGCGGGGGGGTGCGGCGATGACAGCGGTCAGGCTGAGAGGGCAGGTGGGGGCGGTGCAGGCGACGCGACGAGGTCGCGACCATGAGTGACCCTCGAGATCTCGACCCGCATGGACGCTTGAAGCGGCTGATTGCGCAGAAGCGGCTCATCCTAGGCGTCAATATCGGCCTGATGTCGCGGCCCGGCTCGCCTGTGTTCCGCCGCATCGAGACGGCGCTGCCCTTGGGCCTCGGCATGTTCGGGGTGATCGCCGCCACCGTCTTCGGCGGCGTGTGGCTCGGCGTCTTCGCCCTTACCCTCGGCATTCTGGTCTGGTTCCTGTTTCTGCTGCCGCGCATCAAAGACCAGGTGTACGAGCGCACCCTCGCCTACGTCCTCTCCGCCCCGGAAGCCTTCGCGAAAGTCTGGCAGGCGGGGGCGATCACGCTGCGGGCCGGTGAGCGCGTCGCTCGCTCTCCCGATGACGACTGGCAGTCTTTTGTATACGAAACGAAAACGCGCGAGGAAGAGATGGAAACCCTGCAATGAACGGTGCGCTTCTCCTTTCCTCGTCGCCGAAATCGATGGAGGCGTGGCGGCGCGAACTCCTTGCCCTCGCGCCAGAGCTCGATCTCCGTCTTTATCCCGAAACGGGAGCGGCGGAGGACATCGTCGCTGCGCTCACCTGGAACCACCCGCCGGAGGATCTGTTCCGCTATCCGAACCTCAGGGTGGTGATCAGCATGGGGGCGGGGGTCGATCATGTGTTCCGGCCGCCGGGGCCGCCGCCAGGTGTTGCGGTCGTGCGTCTCGTTGATCGGCTGCTCACTTCGGCGATGAGCGAGTACGTGCTGCTTGCCGTGCTCCGCCACCATCGCCAGGCAGAAATCTACCGTGCGCAGCAGAGAACGCGGATCTGGCACGAACTGCCGCCGCCAGACACCGAACGCACGCGCGTTGGCATTTTGGGGCTTGGCGTGCTGGGAACCGATGCGGCGCGCAAACTCGCTGCCCTCGGGTTTCAGGTCGCGGGGTGGTCCCGTCGCCCGAAGCAAGTCGAGGGGGTTGAGAGCTTCGTCGGCTCCGAGGGGCTGGCGCCGTTCCTGGCTCGCACCGACATCCTGGTCTGCCTGCTGCCGCTCACGCCACAAACGCGCGGCATTCTTAACCGTGACACCTTCGCCCGGCTGCCAAAGGGCGCCTATGTGATCAACGTCGCGCGCGGCGGCCACCTAGTCGAGGAAGACCTGCTGCTCGCCCTCGACTCAGGCCATCTTTCGGGCGCAACCCTTGACGTGTTCGAAACCGAACCTTTGCCCGGCGAGCACCCGTTCTGGGGACATCCCAAGATCATTCTCACGCCGCACATCGCCTCCGCCACCATACCGCGTTCGTGCGCCCCTCAGGTGGTGGAGAACCTGCGCCGCCTTGCCACGAGCCAGCCTTTGCTCAACCAGGTCGATCCGGTCGCGGGCTACTGAGGGCGCGAGCTTCGGCAGCGGAAGGTGCAGCTTCCTTGCCGCACCCGTGAAGAACAGCTCGCTCTGTGCGCCCGGCTAAAGCGAGCAGTTCCCGTCGCGGCTCGCGAAGCGTCAGGCGCTGGCCGTGCGCCGCCCGCCCGATGAGGCCCTGACTTCCTTGCCAGAGCCCGCCTCGCCCATGATCTTGCGCAGCTCGCGCAAAAAGGCGGCCCCCTTCGTCGTCTGCTGCACGATCACGCTGCGCCGGTCCGAGGGATCGACTTTGCGGCGCGCGAGATCGAGCTCGCCGAGCCGATCGAGTGCCCTCGTGATGGCCGGCTTGGACACATTTAGTTCAGCGGCCAGACCGCGCACCGTGTGCGGGCCTTCGGTCAAATACACGGTAAGGAACACACCGAGCTGACGGGCGGAAAGGTCCGGCCCGTCGCGACGCACCAGCGCGACTATGGTGTCGCGCAGCACATTGAGCAGCTGTTCGGTCGCACTGCTTGCTGCCATACCCATCACCTTCCTGCGCAACGGCCGACCCCGGCGACCGGCCGATCTGCGGCAGATGTAATGAAACGGCAGCGCAAAGCAAACCCCCAACCCCGAAATGGTTGCGGGCGGGCGATCATCTCGGCGTGACGGGTCAGGCAGGAACGCTGCGACTCGGCGGGGTTGAAGAACCACGCGCGTACCGCGAGAGGAGAGTGCGCCAGACCGCGCGCATCCCGGTCGCTTCGCCTCCTTCCGGGCGGCCAGGGCGGGCGGAGTCGTTCCACCCGTAGAGATCGAGATGAACCCAGTCGCGATCGGCGGAGACGAAACGATCAAGGAACGAGGCCGCCACGATCGCCCCTGCATGCGGTCGCGACGACACGTTGCCGAGATCGGCGACCTCCGAATCGAGCCAGGACGCGTAGCCGGACCAGATCGGCAGCCGCCAGAGCGGATCCTCCGCCTCCGCTCCGACCCGCAGCAGGGCATCCGCGGTCGCGTCGCGCCGCGCGAACAGGGCGACGAGATCGGGCCCGAGCGCGACGCGTGCCGCACCCGTCAGGGTGGCAAAATCGATCAGCAAATCGGGCGAGGCGGCATCAGCCTCGGCCAGCAGGTCGGCGAGCACGAGCCGCCCTTCGGCATCGGTGTTGCCGACCTCGACCGTAAGCCCCTTGCGGGTGCGGATGACGTCGCGCGGGCGCATCGCCTGCGCGCCGATTGCATTCTCCACCGCACCGATCAGCAGCAGAAGCCGCACCGGCAGACCCGCGCGCATGATGAGTTCGGCCACACCAAGCGCGACCGCGGCCCCCGCCATGTCCTTCTTCATCTGCAGCATGGCCTGGGCGGGTTTGAGGTCGTAGCCGCCAGTATCGAACACCACGCCCTTGCCGCACAGCGCGATCAGCGGCGCTTCGGGCCCGGCGGGCCCGGTCCAGGCGAGGCGAACCACGCATGGCGGCCGGGCGCTTCCCCTGCCGACGGCGGCGACAGCAGGGTAGCCCTGCGCCAGCGCCTCGCCACGCACGACTTCTACGCTCGCCCCAAGCCTCCGCCCCAGGGCGACGGCCGCCTCGGCGAGCTCCTTGGGGCCGAGGTGGCTCGCCGGGTGGTTGATGAGGTCGCGCACGCGCCAGGTCGCTTCAATCTCGGTCACGACCGGTTCGTCGGCCGCGTCGACGATCAGGCGCGCCGGCGCGCGGGCGGGAGCCTTGAAGCGGGCATACCGGTACGCGCCGAGCCCCCACCCCAGGACGGCCTTCCCGCGCAGGGAGGATGGATTTGCCAGGCCGTCCGGCGTCAGACGCCAGACCGTGTCGGGCGGCAGGGCGAAGGGCAATCCGCCGAAGCTCCATGGGCTCGCCGGTCCTTCGCCGAGCCCGACCAGAGCACCGCCAAGGCCGTTCTCGGACGGCAAGATGAGCGCCTCACCGGCTTTCGCGGCAAAGCCTGCCGCGGCGACGAAGGGTCCCAACGGATGGGCCGCGCGCCAGCCGGGAAGAGTCTCCGGCGTGAGCGGAACCAGGGGCAGGGCGGGGGTTTCGGTCGGGGCGAAGCAGGCGAGCACGGCGAGCCGGGGTGTGGGAGGTGGGCGAGGCGAGGATCGGGCCTGCAGGGCGCGCGGGCAAGGCGGCGTGGCGGGGCGGGCGCGCCCGGTCTATCGGAGGGCGGAAGGAGATGCACCGCTGCGCCCGCCATCGTCCGACCTGCCACGGGAGACTGGCCCGGAAGGGCTGCCAGACCGCTGGCCGCCGCCTCGGGCCAACGTCGCGGCAGCGCTTCTGCTTGCCCTCGCTGCCCTGTTCTGGTCGGGCAACTTCGCGCTTGGGCGGGCGGTGCGCGGCGAGGTCCCGCCCGTCGCTCTCGCCCTGCTGCGGTGGCTCCTCGCCGCCCTCATCCTGGTGCCCGTGGTCTGGCGCGACGTGCTCTCCCGCGCGCGGCTGATCCGCCGCCACGCCGGAGTGCTGGCTGGACTTGGCCTTACCGGCATGGGCAGCTTCAACACCCTCTCCTACCTCGCGCTGACCGGGACCGAGGCGCTGAACGGGTCTTTGGTGGTCAGCCTCACGCCTCTGATGATCGTGTTCGCCGCCTTCCTCATCGACGGCGAGCGGCCCTCGCCGCGCGGGCTTGCCGGCGTTGCAGTCTCCTTCTCAGGCGTGGCGGTGATCGCGGCGCGGGGCGACCTGGGCGCCCTCTCCGCCCTGCGGCTCAATCCCTGGGACGGGCTGATGCTCCTCGCCGTGTTCGGTTGGGGTGTGTACACTGTGCTGCTCAGACGCCTGCCGGCTGGCACGTTTCCGCCCCTCGTGCTGCTGGCCGTGACCACGCTGTTCGGGCTTGCGGTGCTGGTCCCCTGCTGGTTGGCCGAGGTGGCTCTCACCGGCACCCTGCCTCGGGCCGATGCGACCACAGCGGGCGCGGTTCTGTACACGGCCCTGTTCGCCTCGATTGGCGCCTATCTGTGCTGGAATCGCGGCGTGGCGCTGATCGGTCCGGCAGCGGCCGGGCCGTTTTTGCATCTGCAACCCGCCTTCGGCGTGGGGCTTGCCGTCCTTCTCCTCGGCGAGCGGCCCGAACCCTTCCACGCCGTGGGCTTCGGGCTCATCCTTGCCGGGCTTTGGCTCGGCGCCCGCGGTGGACGGCGGCGATGAGGCGGGTTTCCGCGCCGGTGCAGGGCCTGGCGTTCATGCTGGCGGCGACCGCGCTGTTCGCAGGCATGGCGGCATGCAACAAGGTTTTGCTTGCCCGCGGCACGCCGCTGCCTCTGCTCAACCTCTCGCGCGCCGGCTTCACCATGCTCCTGCTCGCGCCTTGGCTCTTTGGCCCAAAGGCGCCCTCGCTCGCCACGCGCCGACTGAGGCTTCATCTTGGCCGCGGTGTCGCCGGGGTGGGGGCGATGGCCTTCTCCCTCTCTGCTCTCGCGCTCGTTCCGCTCGCCGAGGTGATTGCGCTCGGCCAGTCCCGCCCACTGTGGCTGCTTGTCATCGCGGTCGCCGTGCTGGGTGAGCGCGTGGGGTGGCGACGCCCGCTCGCTGCCGCGATCGGATTTCTCGGCGTGCTCGTGATCCTGTTCGGCGAGGGCGGCGCGGCGGGCAGCTTCGCCGTCAGCCCGGGTGCTGGGTTCGCGCTCGCGGCCGCGTTTTGCGGCGCCTGCGTGTCGGCTTTCATCCGCGTGATGGCGCGCGCCGGGGAGCCGCCCGTGCGCGTCGTCTTCTGGTATGGCATCGTCGGTTTCGTGGCTTGGCTGCCGCCGAGCCTTTGGTTCTGGCGCAGCCCTGACATGCTCGAGTGGGGCCTGATGCTGGGCGCGGCGGGTCTTGCCGTCTTGGGCGATCTGTGTGCGAGCCATGCCGCGCGGCGGGCGGAGGCCTCCTTGCTCGCTCCCGTCGAGTTCGCTCAGGTACCGATTGGCGCCCTGTTCGGTGCGCTCCTGTTTCATGAGAGGCCTGGCTGGCCGCTGGCGGCCGGGGTGGTGCTGATGGCGCTGTCCGTTGCCTACATCGCGCGTCGCGAGGCGGTGCTGAGGGCGCGGCAGGGCACGGCTTGACCGGGCTTGGCTTCTGGCCCAGAAAGTGGGTTTCCGGTACACCCGGGGGTTGACGCGCTCCTTCGTCGAAGGGGCGAAGCCGCTCCGCGAAGGCTCGCGCGGCGGCGGTTTTGGCTTTGCGCGATGGTCCGGGTTGGAGCGAGACCATGTTCGATTCCCTGTCGGGCCGCCTGACAGGCATTTTTGATCGGCTGAAGAAACGCGGCGCGCTGACCGAGGCCGACGTCACTGCGGCGTTGCGCGAAGTGCGCATCGCCCTGCTCGAGGCCGACGTCGCCCTTCCCGTGGTGAAGCAGTTCATCGACAGCGTGCGGACGAAGGCGGTGGGCGAGGCGGTGCTGAAGTCCGTCACCCCCGCCCAGCAGGTCATCAAGATTGTCCATGACGCGCTGGTGGAGATGTTGGGCCCCCCGGCACCTGGGCTCGACCTGCGCGGCTCTCCTCCCTTCGTGGTGCTGATGCTCGGGCTGCAGGGCTCGGGCAAGACCACCACTGCTGGCAAGATCGCGCTTCGATTGAAGCAACGCGACCGCAAGCGCGTGCTGCTCGCCTCGCTCGACGTCTCCCGCCCTGCCGCGATGGAGCAGCTCGCCATGCTGGCGGATCGCGCCGGGGTGATCAGCTTGCCGATCGTGCGGGGAGAGACGCCGCTGCAAATCGCCCGTCGCGCCCTGGATGAGGCGCGCCGCGGCGGTTTCGACGTGCTGATTTTGGATACTGCGGGGCGCCTTGCCATCGACGAGGCGCTGATGGCCGAGGTGGCTGAGGTGGCTGCCCTCGCCCGGCCGCACGAGAAGCTGCTCGTTGTCGATGCGATGACGGGGCAGGATGCGGTGACGGTGGCCAAGTCCTTCCACGAGAAGGTGGGCGTGACGGGCATCGTGATGACGCGCATGGATGGGGACGCGCGCGGCGGTGCGGCATTGTCGATGCGCGCTCTCACCGGGGCGCCGATCCGCCTGCTCGGTGTGGGCGAGAAGCTCGACGCGCTGGAGGATTTCCACCCCGACCGCATCGCTGGCCGCATCCTCGGCATGGGCGACATTGTTTCCTTGGTCGAGCGTGCCGCCGCCACCATCGAGGCCGAAGAGGCGGAACGCCTCTCCGCCAAGATCGCGAAGGGCGGCTTCGACCTTGAGGATTATCGCAAGCAGCTGGCCCAAATCACCAAAATGGGGAGTCTCTCGTCTCTGCTGACCATGATCCCGGGGCTGAGCAAGCTGCAGGGCAAGCTCGCTGAGGCTCAACTCGACGACAAGCTTGTCAAGCGTCAGATCGCGATCATCGACAGCATGACGCGCGAGGAAAGGCGTCGGCCGGAAATCATCAAGGCCTCGCGCAAGCGTCGCATCGCCGCCGGCTCGGGCACCAAGGTCGAGGATGTCAATCGACTGCTTAAGCAGTTCGACAACATGCAGACGATGATGAAGCGGATGCAGAAGCTCGGCAAGACCGGGATAATGCGCGGTGGGCTTGGCGCCCTGCTGCCGCCGGGGGTGGGGCTTCCGGGCAGCGGGCGGCGCCCCTTCTGAAGCGGGATCAAAACTTTCACGAAACGATCAGGACGGAGAACGAACGCGCATGGCTGTGAAGATCAGGCTTGCCAGGGCGGGGGCGAAGAAGCGGCCCTACTACCACATCGTCGCTGCCGACAGCCGCGCCCCCCGCGATGGGCGCTTCATCGAGAAGCTCGGCACCTACAACCCGATGCTGCCGCAAGACCATGCCGACCGCGTGCGTCTGCAGCCCGAGAGGATCAAAGCCTGGCTCGAAAAGGGCGCGCAAGTGACAGATCGCGTGGCGCGCTTCCTTGCCAAGGCCGGGCTCATTCCGCCGCTGCCGCGCCCTGCCCAGACGAAGCAGCACCTGCCGAAGAAGAAGGCGCAGGAGCGCGCCGCGGCACGCGCCGGTTGAGCAGAGGGTGACGCAAGCGGAGCATGGTCGTGGGTGAAGGGCGGGTCCTGCTCGGCGTGATCGGACGCCCGCACGGGGTGAAGGGGCTTGTGCGCGTCCAGTCTTTCACCGCCGATCCTTGCGCCATCGCTGACTACGGCCCTCTGGCCGACGAGGCGGGGCGTCGCTTCGCTCTGCGCGTGGTGATGCGCGGCGCGATGCCCGTCTGCGCCATCGAGGGAGTCGCGGATCGTAGCGCTGCGGCACGCTTGACAGGCACGCGCCTTTACGCCGACCGGGCACAGCTTCCCGCGCTTGAGGATCCCGACATGTTCTACTGCGCCGACCTCATCGGGCTCATGGCGGAGGACGAAGGGGGGCGCTTGGTTGGGCGCGTGGTTGCGGTGGAGGATTACGGGGCTGGCACGTTTCTCGAACTCGCGACCGAAGATGGCTCTCTCGCCGTGCCCTTCACCCGCGCAAGCGTGCCGGTGGTTGATCTCGCGCGCGGCAGGCTGGTTGTGATCCCGCCGACCGAGGTGGTTGTTCCGCCCGCAGCGGCAGGCGAGTGGGAGCGGGCAGCATGACCTGGCGCGTGGTCGTGCTCACCCTCTTTCCGGAGATGTTTCCGGGCCCGCTCGGCCATTCGCTCGCCGGCAAGGCGCTTGCGCGCGGGGATTGGGCGCTGGAGACGATCGACATCCGCGACTTCGCGACCGACCGGCACCGCAGCGTGGACGACGCCCCGTTTGGCGGCGGGCCTGGGATGGTGATGCGGCCCGATGTGGTTGACGACGCGATTGTCGCGGCATCAGCGCGCGCGCCCGGCCTTCCGCTGATCGTATTCACCCCGCGCGGGCGCCTGCTTACCCAGCGCCGTGTGCGTGCCTTGGCCGAAGGCCCTGGCGCGATCCTGCTCTGCGGCCGCTACGAGGGGATCGACGAGCGGGTGATCCGTCATCGCTGCATGGAGGAGATCTCGATCGGCGACTATGTGCTGTCGGGCGGAGAGCCGGCTGCCATCGTCTTGATGGACGCGTGCGTGCGGCTTCTGCCCGGCGTGATGGGCGAGGCGGCAAGCGCGGCGGAGGAGAGTTTTTCGCACGGCTTGCTCGAATACCCGCAGTATACGCGGCCCGCGGAGTGGAATAACATGCCAGTGCCGGAGGTGCTGCGCAGCGGCGACCACGCTGCGGTGGCCGCCTGGCGTCGCGCCCAGGCGGAGGCCGATACGCGCGACCGACGCCCCGATTTGTGGGAAGCCTATCGAGCGCTCGCGCAAGCCGCTCCCACGGCATGACAGATCTTGATCCGAAACGGTCTTGCTACGGAATGACGAAGGAGTGCAGCGATGAACCTCTTGCAGCAGATCGAGGCGGAGCAGCTGGCGAAGCGCCTCGCCGAACGCCCGGTGCCGGAGTTCGGGCCGGGCGACACGCTGCGCGTGATGGTGAAGGTGATCGAGGGTGAACGCACCCGCCTGCAGGCCTTTGAGGGTGTTTGCATCGCGCGCAAGAACGCTGGCATCAACAGCTCATTCACTGTGCGCAAGATCTCCTACGGCGAGGGGGTGGAGCGCGTCTTTCCGCTGCATTCCCCGAACATCGCCGAAATCAAGGTGGTGCGCCGCGGCGATGTGCGCCGCGCCAAGCTCTACTACCTGCGCGGGCGCACGGGTAAGGCTGCTCGCATCGCGGAGAAGCTCGGGCTCGCGGGTGGGGCGGAGGCGCCCGTGGCCGACGCGCCGGTGGCCGACGCCGCTAAGCCGGCGGAAACTGCGCAAGGCTGAGCGGCGGCAAGAGAAGCAGGGGAAAGCCTCAACCATGGCAGACGGAACGCGGCCGCGCACGCTGTTCGACAAGATTTGGGACTCGCATGTCGTCGAACGACTGCCGGACGGAACGGCGATCCTCTACATCGATCGCCATTTCGTGCACGAGGTAACGAGCCCGCAGGCCTTCGAGGGCCTTCGCCTCGCCGGCCGTCGCCCGCGCCGCCCCGATCTCACTTTCGCTGTTGCCGACCATAACGTGCCGACATCGGATCGTTCCGCGGGCATCGACGAACCGGAAAGCCGTCTGCAGGTGGAGACCCTCGAGCGGAACGTGGCCGAGTTCGCCATTACCTACTTCCCGCTGCACGACGCGCGCCAGGGCATCGTGCACGTGGTCGGACCCGAACAGGGGCTCACCCTGCCTGGCCTTACTATCGTCTGTGGGGACTCGCATACTTCGACCCACGGCGCGTTTGGTGCACTCGCCTTCGGCATCGGCACCTCGGAGGTCGAGCATGTGCTCGCCACACAGACTTTGCTGCAGAAACCGGCGAAGAATATGCTGATCGAGGTGAACGGCCGGCTCGGCTTCGGCTGCACAGCGAAGGACGTCGTGCTCGCCATCATCGGGCGCATTGGCACCGCGGGTGCCACCGGCCACGTCATCGAATATGCGGGCGACGTAATTCGCAGCCTCGACATGGCAGGGCGGATGACGATCTGCAACATGTCGATCGAGGCCGGCGCCCGCGCCGGACTGATTGCCCCCGACGAGACCACGTTCTCCTGGCTGAAGGGCAGGCCCTACGCACCGAAGGATGATTTGTGGAACCGCGCCGTGGCTTACTGGCGCACCCTCCCCTCGGATGCGGGCGCGCAGTACGACAGCCGGGTCGTGCTTGCGGCGAACGATATCGCTCCCCTCGTTACCTGGGGCACGAGCCCTGAGGATGTGGTGCCGATCACCGGTGCGGTTCCCGACCCGGACGATGAACCAACGGAAGCGCGCCGGGCGGCGAAGCGCCGCATGCTTGCCTACATGGGCCTCGCGCCGGGCACCCGGATGCAGGATATCCCGATCGACGTCGTGTTCATCGGCTCCTGCACCAACAGCCGCATCGAGGATCTGCGCGCCGCCGCTGCGGTGGTAAAAGGCCGTAAGGTGGCGGATGGCGTGCGGGCCATGGTGGTGCCGGGGTCGGGGCTGGTGAAGCAGCAGGCGGAACGCGAGGGCCTGGACAGGATCTTCAAGGAAGCTGGGTTCGAGTGGCGCGAGGCGGGCTGCTCGATGTGCCTCGGCATGAACGCTGATCAACTGAAGCCTGGGCAACGTTGTGCCTCGACCTCAAACCGCAACTTCGAGGGACGCCAAGGCCCGGGTGGGCGGACGCACCTGATGAGCCCCGCCATGGCTGCCGCCGCTGCCGTCACAGGCAGGCTTGCGGATGTGCGCGAGCTCGTCGCGCTCTGATACGGGGAGATTACGATGCAGCCCTTCACGACGTTGACCGGGATCGCCGCCGCGCTGCCGATGCCGAACATCGACACCGACAAGATCATCCCCGCCCGCTTCCTAAAGACGATCAAGAGGACGGGGCTCGGCTCAGCCCTCTTCTACGCGATGCGCTATCGGCCGGACGGCAGCGAGGATCCTGACTTCGTTCTAAACAGGGAACCGTGGCGCCAGGCTGAGATCCTGATCGCGGGGCCCAATTTCGGCTGCGGCTCCTCGCGCGAACACGCGCCATGGGCGCTTCTCGATTTCGGCATTCGCTGCATCATTGCGCCCGAGTTTGCCGACATCTTTTACAACAACTGCTTCAAGAACGGCATCTTGCCGATCAAGCTGCCGCAGCCAGTGTGCGACCGCCTGGCCGAGGACGCGATGCTGGGGGCGAAGGCGCGGCTGACGGTCGATCTCGCGCGGCAGGTGGTGGTGCGGCCGAATGGCGACGAAATCCGCTTCGACATCGACCCATTCCGCAAGCGCTGCCTTCTCGAGGGGCTTGACGACATCGCGCTCACTCTCGCCCGTGCGGACGCGATCGCCGCCTACGAGGCGCAACGCCGCGCTGCCGAACCCTGGGCGATTGGCTGACAAACAATCGACCCCCGCCACGTCTCTGCAACCGGGCGATGCTCCCCGGCGCGCGCGGGACTGCGCGCGATGATCGCGACGAGGACCAGACATGGCCGCCAACAAGTCCCTTCTCATCCTGCCCGGAGACGGCATCGGGCCCGAGGTGATGCGCGAGGCACGCCGCCTGATCGACTGGTTCGATCGCCGCCGAGGGCTGAGCTTCGCAATCGAAGAAGACTTGGTCGGCGGGGCGGCGATCGATGTTCACGGCGTGCCCATCCTGCCTGAAACCATCGCCAGGGCGAAGGAGGTGGATGCGGTCCTGTTCGGCGCGGTGGGCGGCCCGAAATGGGATGGCTTGGGCTTCGACAAGAGGCCGGAGATCGCGATCCTGTCTCTCCGCCGCGAGCTCGGTCTGTTCGCTAATCTTCGTCCCGCGATCGTGATGGACGCGCTGGTCGCGGCGTCGACGCTGAAACCCGAGGTGGTGCGCGGCCTCGACATCATGATCGTGCGCGAATCGACTGGCGGAATCTATTTCGGCGAACCGCGCGGCATCGAAACACTCCCTGACGGTACACGGCGCGGCATCAACACCGAAGTCTACACCACGCCCGAGATCGAGCGCGTGGCCCGCGTGGCGTTCGAGCTCGCGCGCAAGCGGCAGGGGCGGGTGTGTTCGGTCGAGAAGGCGAACGTGATGGAAAGCGGGCTTCTGTGGCGGGAGACCGTCACCGCTTTGCATCAACGTGAGTTCCCAGACGTCGCCTTAAGCCACATGTATGCTGACAACTGTGCGATGCAGCTCGTGCGCAATCCGCGCCAGTTCGACGTCATCGTCACCACCAACCTGTTCGGCGACCTGTTGTCCGATCTCGCCTCAATGCTCACCGGTTCGTTGGGGATGCTGCCGTCGGCGACGATCGGCGCGGTTGGGTCCGATGGACGGCGGCACGCGCTCTACGAGCCGATCCACGGCTCGGCTCCGGACATCGCTGGCAAGGGGATAGCGAACCCGATGGCGATGATTCTCTCCTTTGCTATGCTGTTGCGCCACTCCTTCGGGCTCGAGGAGGAGGCGCGTTTGGTTGAACGTGCCTGCAGTAATGTGCTGGCTTCGGGGCTTCGGACGGCGGACATCATGCAGCCGGGGCGTGCGCGCGTCTCGACGCAGGTGATGGGCGAGGCGGTGGTGCGCGAACTCGACAAGCTCGGAGGCTGAGGGGCCGCTGGCATGGTCCCGATGCCGAACGCGGCAGAGGATGCGGGCGGGTTCGCCGCTGCGCCTCTTGCCCCCCGCCGACCCTTCCGCTATCTCCGCCGATCTGTGCGCGCCCGTAGCTCAACTGGATAGAGCATCAGACTACGGATCTGAGGGTTAGGGGTTCGAATCCTCTCGGGCGCGCCAATATTTTCAAGCACTTAGGACGATCCGAGTAACGATACCGAAACGAATTTCGGGCGCTCGGACACGGTGCGGACCCCGCCAGCGGTGATCGCACCCGCCTTGATGCGGCACCCGGGTCCGCAAGTCGCCTCGACGAAGTGGGTGTGCGCCAGGCCGAAGCCGGTTCTCAATCTCACCGCAGGCTCAGGATAGGCGCTCGTAGAGCACCCAAGCGTCGATCTCGGCTGGCGCAGCGAGGTGACGACGATGCGCGAAGTGGCCTCGCCGCTGGTCTATTCATCCTTGACCACGACGCGGCGCCGACGCGACCAGCCGTCGAGGGTCGACCAGCGGACGTCGCGGAAGCGGCGCGCTGGCTTGCCGGTGCGGGTGGCTTCCTCGTCAGCCCAAGCGGGGTCGATCGCGACACCAAGCCATCCGCGTCGATCCTGGGGGCTGATCCTTGCAGGCATGGCCGGTAGCGGTCGGAATGAGTCGGAAGGTCGGAATAAAGGCGGTCGCGCGCGGGGTTCCGACCTTCCGACCGGTTGAGTGGGCAGTCGGAATGTCGGAATGCATAAAGCGCGGCTTTCGTCCTGGGGTCTTCCGACTCATTCCGACCCGAAGAAAGGAAGTCGCCACCGCGTCCCGCTACCAAGCTGCGTCGCGCGGTCCTCCCCCGCCCTGGCCTCGAACTGTGAACGGTGGGAGGCCGACCCCCTTCACCCCCCCAGACCCCCCCTTCGAACCGCCACAGTGCCACAGCCTAGGAAACTCTAGGGCTTGGGGAGCCGGTCCGCGCTCGGTACCCTTGGCACGTCGGACGGGAACACGTCGACACGTCGCAGCAGGGTGTTGGAGAGAGCCCGGCCCTCTCGGGCATGCTGCTCTGCCGTGATACTTTGCTTGTGCGCGAACAAGCCGTGCGTCCGCCACCATCCCCTTGTCCCGGGCCGTCGCCAGGCGCAGCGTCGACCACAGCTCGTCGGCGCGGGCCGAGGGCGGGCCTCGAGGCCGTCGCAAAAGGGCAGAGGGCAGTGCAGGCCGGTGCGCAGCAGGCGAGGCCCTAGCCGTCGAGGCGTGCGGCATCGTCGGCCGGGAGGGCAGCGTTTATCGACCGCGCCCGTTTGAACGTCCTGCCTGGCACAGGCTGAGGCGCGAGCGCTGAAGCTGCCTCTGCCCCCGCGACCTGTCGGACCCTTCGCGTCATCACGCGCCAGCCTTTTGCCCTGCGGCCTCCGTCTCAGCGGCAAGGCCGCGGCCGCGGGCGATGTCGAGGAACACTTGCTCCAGATCCCTGCGGCCATAGCGCGCGATCAGTTCCTCCGGCGTGCCCTGGTCCACCACGCGCCCGCGCCTGAGCATCAGCACACGGTCGCACATCCGTTCCACCTCCGCCATGTTGTGCGAGGCGAGGATGATCGCGGCACCCGTTTTGTCCCGGTAGCGTTCGAGCCAGGTGCGCATGCGGTCTGCCGTATCGGGGTCGAGCGAGGCGGTCGGTTCGTCGAGCAAAAGCACCTCCGGCGCGTTGATCAGCGCCTTGGCGAGAGCAGCCCGCGTTTTCTGGCCGGCCGAAAGTTCGCCGCACGGCCGATCGAGCAGGCCAGAAAGGTCGAGTTCGGCGGCGAGCCGCTCGATTCGCGCCTCGAGCTTCGCAACGCCGTAGAGATGGCCGTAGACGCGGAGGTTCTCGCGCACGGTGAGCCGATGCGGCAGGGAAACGTAGGGCGAGGAGAAGTTCATCCGGGCCAGGGCGGCAAACCGGTCGGTCGCCATGTCATGGCCGAGCACCTGGATCAGGCCGGCATCGGGGATCAAAAGCCCGAGGAGCATCGCAATGGTGGTGGTCTTGCCGGCCCCGTTGCCGCCAAGGAGCCCCAAGGTTTCACCGCGGCTGAGCGTGAAGGAGAGGCTCGCCACAGCGAGCACTTCACCGTAGCGTTTGGTCAGGCCCTCGGCCCTGATGGCAACATCCATGGCCCGCACAATCGGGCTATCGCCGGAAGGCGCAAGTGCCCTGCCCCGCCGGGGACGGCCGCCCGGGGTTCCACCCCAGCTCCCCCCCTGTTATGGTCCGCGCCCTCCGCCAACCCTGGTTGCCGAGACCACGATGCTGATCTCCCCTGCCCATGCGCAGAGTGCCGACCCGACGGGCGGGCTGATGTCGCTCCTGCCGCTCGTTCTCATCTTCGTCGTCTTCTATTTCATCCTCATCCGCCCGCAGCAAAAGAAGGCAAAGGAGCATCGGCAGATGCTGGCGGCGCTCAAGAAGGGTGATCGCGTCGTCACCGGGGGCGGGGTAATCGCGACCGTGGTGCGGGTGGCACCCGACAGCGACGAGGTGGTGGTGGAGGTGGCGAAGAACCCTCAGGTGCGGGTGACGGTGGTGAAGAACACGATCAGTTCCGTCTTGCGCGAGGACGGCGAGCCGGCAGCGAATGAGGCCAAGCCGCAGACGCGGGCCAAGGATGAGGCCGAGCCTGCTCCCGCCAACGATGGGGGACGCGACCGCTAAGCCAGCCCCCTCTGCGCCGTGCGGCCGGAACGGACGGAAGAGCGCCCCGCCCCTGCCTCCCTGCCGGAGGGGCTGCGCCTTTATGCGATCGGCGATGTGCATGGCTGCGCAGATCATCTTGCGCGGCTTCTTCAGCTGATCGCCGAGGACGCCGCCACTGCCCCGCAGTCGGCACGTCACCTGATCTTCCTCGGCGATTATGTCGACCGCGGGCCGGATAGCAGGGCTGTGGTCGAGCAGGTGCGCGCTCCCCTCTCCTTTGCGGCTGAGACGGTGGCCCTCATGGGTAACCACGAGGCGATGATGCTGGCCGCCCTCGATCGGCTGGACGGTGAGGAGTCGGTGTCGCTGTGGATCGCCAACGGCGCTCTCGCTACGCTCGCCTCTTATGGCGCGGATCCGAACTTACCCCCTGCGCTTTGGCGGGAACGGGTGGGGGAGGCGCATTGCGGCTTCCTGCGCCGCCTCGCCAAGTGCCATGCTGCGGGCGGCTACTTGTTCGTCCATGCTGGCATCCGCCCCGGCGTGCCGGTCGCCGCGCAGGATGAGGAGGACTTGCTCTGGATTCGCGAGCCCTTCCTCTCGTCGCCGGACGACCACGGTGCGGTTGTCGTGCACGGCCACACACCCACGCGCGAACCGGTAGTTCGGCCGAACCGCATCGGAATCGACACGGGCGCTGTCTATGGTGGACGGCTTACGGCGCTGGTGCTGTGGGCGGACCGCATGCGTTTTCTTCATGTCTGACCTGCGACCTTGCTGGTCCGAAACGTTGCCGCTAAGCGACGTGTCATGAACGAGCTTTCCCAGCCCGATCTCGCCGCTGCCGTTCGTAGCCTGAAGCGAGGGTCGGTCCTGGTGGTGGGCGATGCGATGCTCGACCGCTACGTGTACGGCACGGTCGAGCGGGTGAGCCCTGAGGCCCCGATCCCCGTCGTCACAGTCGAGCGCGAGGTGGCGATGCCGGGCGGGGCGGGCAACGTGGTGCGCAACATCACTGCACTCGGCGGTTCGGCTGCCTTCGTCACCGTGGTCGGCGACGACCAGGCGGGGGCGGACCTCACCGCTCTGATCGGCGGGCAGCTGCATGTCGAGCCTTGGCTCCTTGTGCAAGGTGGGCGTGTGACGACGGTGAAAACACGCTACATCGCTGCCGGGCAGCAGCTTCTGCGGGCGGATCGCGAGACGGTGGAGCCGATCCACCCCAAGCTCGCCGACCGGCTGGTCAGCATCGCAACGGATGCGATGGCCGCCTGCCGGGTCGTGGTGATCAGCGACTACCAGAAGGGGGTGGTGGCGAACGAGACCGCGGCGCGGCTGATCGCGGCGGCGCAGGAGCGGCGCCGGCTGGTGGTCGTCGACCCGAAAGGCCGCGACTATGCCCGCTACGCTGGGGCAGACCTTGTTACGCCGAACCGGCGCGAGCTCGCTGACGGAACCGGGCTTCCCACCGAGACCGCCGAGCAGGTGGTAGAGGCGGCGAGGGCGCTGATGCGCGCGCACGGCATTCGGGCGGTGCTGTGCACCCGCTCGGAGGATGGAATGACCCTTGTCGAGGGGCCCGAGGGTGCTTTCGTAACCCATTACGCGGCCGAGGCAAAGGAGGTGTACGACGTTTCCGGCGCGGGGGACACCGTCGTCGCGGTTGTTGCGCTCGGTCTCGCGGCGGGGCTGAGGCTTGGCGTGGCGGCGCGGCTGGCCAACATCGCGGCCGGCATTGTGGTTGGCAAAATCGGTACCGCAGTGGCGCGCGAGGCGGAACTCCTGGAAGCGATCGCGCCGGCAACGGGGGCGTTGCGCAAGGTGGTCTCGCGCGAAGCGGCTGCCGAACAGGTCGAGCGTTGGCGGCGTAAGGGTTGGCGCGTCGGCTTCACCAATGGCTGTTTCGATCTCTTGCACCCCGGGCACGTCCATCTCATCGAGCAGGCGCGTGCGGCGTGCGACCGGCTCGTCGTCGGGCTGAACTCGGACGCTTCCGTCCGCCGGCTGAAAGGGCCAGGCCGCCCCGTGCAACAGGAGGCGGCGCGCGCCGCCGTGCTCGCCTCTCTCGCCGATGTCGACCTTGTGACCATCTTCGACGAGGACACGCCGCTTGAGTTGATCCGCCTCCTCAGGCCGGACGTGCTGGTGAAGGGAGCGGATTATACGCTCGAGCAAGTGGTGGGAGCGGATCTGGTACGAAGCTGGGGCGGGCGGGTGCTGCTTGCTGACCTTCTCCCCGGCAACTCCACCACGGCAACCATCGCGCGGCTGAGGGGCTAGTTGGGGCTTCGGCGCCGAAGGGGTGCGGCGCGAAGATCAACCAGGCCCCCCTCAACAGCTGCAAAACCCTCCTCGGTTGGCCATGCATCGCTTGGCGGGGGAACTGGCAAGGGAACCGTCTTCGGAACCGTCTTGCGGCGTGCGTCAAAGCGCATCGCGGCCACGGCGCGGCGGCTTCGCCGCGACCCCTTAGCCGGAGCGTGATCCCGCCCGGGCTTGCCCAGACTGGCCGCCTCCGCCACACCCTGCCCCCATGCTCGACCTCGCCCGCGCCTTCTCCCGCGTGCGCTTCGGGGAAACCGCCCCGCGCGATGAGCCGCACCGCGACGCGTTTCAGCGCGACCAGGACCGCATTACCTATGCTCGGCCCTTCCGCCGCCTGCAGGCGAAGACGCAGGTGCATCCCCTCCCGCACGACAGCCACGTGCGCAACCGCCTCGTGCACACGCTCGAGGTCGCCTCGGTCGGACGGTCGCTCGGTGTGCTTGCCGCTGGCCGCATCGAACACCTGCTGGAGCCCGCCGGCATCACGCCGCAGGAGGTGGGTGCGGTGGTGCGTGCCGCCTGCATGGTGCACGACATCGGCAACCCCACCTTCGGCCATGCCGGCGAGGAGGCGATCGCCGCCGCGCTCACCCGCCTGCTTGCCGAATACCGCGTCAACGACGCCCCCGCCGATCTCTGTCACTTCGACGGCAACGCGCAGGGCTTCCGGATCGTCACCAAGATCGACATGCACCGGATGGACCGCGGCCTGCGCCTGACTTACGCCACCTTGGGCGCGATGCTGAAATACCCGTGGGGAGCGCTCGATGAGCGGTCGCGCCAGGGCAGCAAGTTCTGTGTCTTCGCCACCGAAGCCCCGGCCTTCGCCGATGTCGTGCGCCATCTTTATGGGCTCGACGACCCTGCGCTCGCACCTCGCCACCCCGCCACCTGGCTGATGGAGGCCGCGGACGACATCGCCTACACGGTCGCTGATCTTGAAGATGCGGTCGATCTCGGAATCGTCTCCGCCCGCGAGTTCGTCGAGCTCATCGGGCCGATCGCCGGGCGGAGCCATGGCTCCGTCGCCTCGCTGCGCGGGCAGGCGATCGGTCGGCTCATCGATGCCGCGGCCGAACTCTTCGCTCTCCGCATCGACGAGATCCTGGCCGGGGCGCCCTATCGCGGCGGGGCTCTGCTCGATGATCTCCATGCGATCGACCCCACCCTGGGCGAGGCCTTCCACGCCGCCCGCCGCACCAACGAAACGCGCGTCTACGGCCACGACCGCAAGGTTGGCTTCGAACTCGCCGCGAACGAGATCATCGACACCCTGCTCGACCTACTCTTCCCCGCTGCGCTCGCCTTCGCTGAAGCGCGCGAGGCCGAGAAACTGCCCCGGCGCTACCGCCAGGCGCTCGCGATCTTCGGCGACTATCGCCCCGACCCTGAGTGGCCGCGCGAGGAGATCCTCCGCTCCGCGATCGACGCCACCGCCGGCATGACCGACCCCTACGCCACCTTCATCGCCGCGAGGCTGCGCGGCATCGACGTTCCTCTCTGAGCCGGCGACAACCGGGCGGGGTCAACGGGGTCAATAGAGATGAGCGGGGGGACTCGTCCCCCCGTCACCCCCTTGAGCTTGAAACCGACCCTTCGCGTCGCGATCTGCACCTCATGGAACGGAAGCGTCCCGTCGCCGAGCAGCGCGAGACGGCCTGGCAGGTCGAGATCGTCTCCGCCACACCGAATGTCCGCTCAGGGTCGGCCGCGCCTGCCGGGTCGAGGCTGATCCGCACACTCGTCTCGATCGCCATCATCGCCGGCGCGATCGGCCTTCTGGCGATGATGCTCGCCTTTGCCGCCACCATCGCCCTGATCGCCGTCCCAGTCGCGGTCGGCGCGGGGCTGATCGCTTGGCTCGGCATGAAGTGGCGGGCGGCGCGCGGACGCTGACGGGCCGGGGTTTTCCCGCAGGCGAGTCAGGGTATCATCGAAGGCGTCGTTCGTGATGGTTTGGAGGGCCGGATGCCTCTTCGCCCCACTTGGTTCGTCATCGCCGATGCCGCCCGCGCCGAAGCGCTGATCAAGCGCCGTGGCGAAACCGGTTACGACACGGTGCGCACCTGGGAGAACCCCGATGCTCATCGTCGCGACGCGGAACTCGGCGAGGACAGGCCTGGCCGTGCCTTTGACAGCCTCGGCCCGCAACGGAGTGCAATGGAGCCGCGCGAGACGCCGAAGGAAGCGGCGAAGAAGGATTTTGCTCGCGAACTCGTCGCTGAGCTCGAGGCAGCCATCGCCTCTGGCGAGGCGGAGGCGGTAGTGCTCGTCGCCCCTCCAAAGTTTCTCGGCGAACTGCGCGCCCTGATGCCGGCTTCGCTGGCGGCGAAGGTGCGCGAGGAGGTCGCAAAAGACTATACGCGGCTTCCTCGCGCGGAGCTGTTCGAGCGTCTCGACGAACTTCGCCCCGTCGGCGCCGTCTGATTGGGGCGCGCTGCCCCCTCAGAGCGGGACGCGGCCGAACAGCGTGGAAAGGAGGGCATAGAGCACCGCCCCGACCGCGGCGCCTAGGATGGTGCCGTTGAGCCGGATCATCTGCAGCTCGCGCCCCACCTTGAGCTCGATCCGCTCCACCAGGTCCCGGTCAGACCAGCCGGCGACCTTGGCGGTGACGAAGCCCTCGATGCGTGCCTGCGCTGCCGGTGCCAGGCCCGCCACGATCTCCTCGATCATGCGGTTGAGCCCCCGACGGGCGGTCTCGTCCTCGGCGAGGGTGGCGCCGAGATTACCGATGAAGCCGGCGAGAGCCTCGACGATCCGGCTCTCGTCGTGCTCGATGTCGAAGCGTGCGAGCTGCGAGAGGCGAAGCAAGGAGTCCTCGAGCCAGGCGGCGACGGAGGCATGGCCGAAGATGTTGCTCAGCGCTTCGCCGATGCTGGCAGCACGCGCGGGGTCGCGCTCGAGGCGCCGCACTTCGTGCTCGATCCAGGCGTCGAAGGCGGCACGAAGGTCGGAATCGTCGGGTTCGATGCGGGCGAGTTCGGCGTTGATGGCGGCGAGGATGCGGCGCGCAATCCACGCTCCGGCGACGAAGCCCACAACTTGTCCGCCTTCTTCCGCCACCCTGGCCTCGATCACGGCCTTGAGCTTCTGTTCGTTCCGGGCAAGCACCTCCCTGGTGCGGGCGAGCGCGAAGCCGAACACCTTTTGGTGCTCGTTGCCATCGAGCAGGGTGCGCAGGAGACGCCCGAACAGACGCCCTGTCTCGCGCCCCTCGACGACTCGCGGCAGAAGTCGCTGCAGGGTGGTGCGGGCTCGGCCGTCGGCGAGGCTCTCGATCAGCCGCGGCACGAAGGGGGCGACTGCCAGCGCCACCCGGCGCGCCGAGGCAGGGTCGGAGAGCCAGCGCGCGATCGCGGACGCGACGTCGACGCCCTCCACCGCCTTGCGGATGGCGTCTGGGGTGAAGAATTGGCGGGCGACGAAGCGGCCCATGCCGCCGGCGAGGCGCTGCTTCTCGCGCGGGATCAGCCCGCCGATTCCTGTCCAGCGCCCGAAAGGGTAGCGGAACAGGGCATTGACGGCGAACCAGTCTGCAACGGCACCGACGAAGCCGGCCTTGGCGGCGGCGTGGGCAAGGTCGAGCCACCAGTGGCGAGGCGGTTCGACGAGGTAGAGACCGACAGTGGCGGCAAGCGCGGCCGCCATCGCCGCCCCGGCGTAAAGCCTCCAGCGGGCGAGCCGGGCGCGGTCCTCCGCCCGGTCGTCCGGCAGGGCGAGGGGTGGCGTGTCGGGCTGACGCATGGGCGGAGGGTTAGGGGCTGGTGCGAGGCCCGGGCAAGGGGGCAGAGCCGGCACTCAGCCACGTGATTGATGGTGCAGGCCGCTCGCGCCATGCTCCCGCCATGATGGCCGACCCACCCGTGTCCGATCGCGAACTCCTCTCCCTTCCGCATGGGACCGCCCCTGTGGTGTGGCGTCGCAGCCCCCGCGCGCGACGCGTGAGCCTACGCATCGATCCCGCCCGCGGCGCCGTCGTTGTCACCTTGCCGCCGCGCGCCGGTCGCCGGCAGGGCATGGCGTTGCTGCAGGCGCACAGCCGTTGGGTGGCGGATCGGCTCGGGGCGCTCGCGCCGCGGGTAGCGTTCGAGGATGGGGCTGTGGTGCCCCTTTTGGGCGAGCCGCACCCGATTCGCCACCAGCCTGATGGGGTCGGCGGTGTCTGGCGTGAAGGGGGAGAGATCCGGGTTTCCGGCGACGCTGCCTTTCTCGCCCGCCGCGTGGCGGACTGGCTGCGGGCGGAGGCGCGGCGGGAGATCACCCCGCGCGCGCTCGACCATGCCGCGCGGGTGGGGCGATCGGTGAAGCGCATCGCGATCAAGGACCCACGCACGCGCTGGGCCTCCTGCGCGCCTGACGGCACGCTGGCCTTTTCCTGGCGGCTGGTGCTCGCGCCCCCTTGGGTGCTCGACTATGTGGTGGCGCACGAAGTGGCGCATCTTGTTGAAATGAACCATTCGCCGCGGTTTTGGGCCGTCGTGCGCGCGCTCACCCCGCATGGTGAGGCGGCGAAGGCGTGGCTTGCTGCGAATGGCGCGCGGCTTTTGCGGTACGGCTAAAGGGGGCAGGCGGCGCGGGTGGCTGAGGCCCGTCAGCGCCAGCACTCAAGAAGGAGGGTCGAGGGGTGGGCGATTTCGCCGACCTCGGCGGGTGGCAAGGCTTGGGTGGTGATGGCGATTCGCGGGGTCACGCCATTCCGGCGCAGGAATTCAATGGCGACAGGGCCTTGGATGGCGAAATTCACGTTCTGCGGCAGATCGCCCCCGGTCCGCTCGGCCACCCGAAGGGCGGCGAGCTTCGCCACCACCACGCCGATCACGTTCCCGCTGCGATCAAGGAGCGGCCCGCCCGAGTTGCCCGCTTGGACCGGCGCCGAGGTGATCAGCATGTTCGGGTCGCCCCGCAGGCCGGCGAGCGCGGAAACCTCGCCGGTGGTCAGGGACGGGCTGGTGCCGAGAATGCCGACCAGAGGGAAGCCGTAGGTGACCACCTCGTCTCCGCGCCGCGGCGGGGTGGAGCGGAAGGCAAGCGCGGGGCCGAGGTCGCGCGGGCCGGCGAGCAGGGCGAGGTCGCGCGAGGCGTCGCGCGCGATGATGGCAAGGTCGACGCGCCGTCCGTCCGGCAGCACGCCGACCATGCGGGCGCAGCCCTGGGTGACGTGCTCATTGGTCAGCACCTTGCCTTCGGCGACGATGAAGCCGGTGCCCGTCGCGGCGCGGCGCTGCGCCTGCTGCGATGGTGCGGAGACGGGCGGCCGGGGGGCGGAGGTGCTGTCAGGCGGGATGCGCTGTGCACGGTCTGGGCCAGATGGTGGCTTGCCGGCGATCTGCGGCACGGGCGGACGCGATGAAGCCTCGGCGAGGCGCAAGGCGGCGAGGGTGGGGCCATCGAGCAGGCCGGTTGGCGGCAGGCCCTGATCGCGCTGGAAGGCGGCGAGCGCCTGCCGCGTGCGCGGGCCGGCAATACCGTCCGCCGGGCCCGGGTCGTAACCGAGGGCAGAGAGCGTCCGCTGTGCGGCGACGAGGCTCGCCTCCGGCGCGGCGGAAGGAGCGCCATCCGGCATGCGACCCGGCGCGCCGCGGGTGAAGAACACCTCCGGCGCGGCGCAGAGATCGACCCCGCGCCAGACGAGCACAGCACCCGAAGCAAGCACCAGGGAAAGATCCGCCCGGCAGCCGGCGGGCACCGGCAGGACCACGGACGCCCCCGCGCTGAGCGTGCGGCCGGCGATCAGGTTGCGCCCGCCGTCGACGCGAAGACCGATCGCGGGTTCGCCCGTGCGATTGACGATGCGAACGCTGCGTTCCTGAGCCGCGACAGAGAGGCTGGGCAGGGCAAGGGCGGTTGCCAGCGCGAACGGAACGAGGCGCATGCGCGTTTCATGCCCGGTCGCAGCGGCCGCGTAAACGCGCAGTCGGGTGAGGAGCGCATACCGGCCTTCCGCAAATGCCGCCCGTCAGTGTCTTGGCAGGCGGGCGCTTCGGCTCACCTCCCAGGTATGACACTTTCCGACGCGATCCCTGCCACCATTCCGCGCACCGCCCTCGTCACAGGCGGCGCGAAGCGCCTTGGCCGCGCCATCGTGTTTGCCCTCGCTGAGGCCGGGTTTGAGGTGGTGGTGCATTTCCACACCTCCGCCGCCGATGCGTCTGAGGTGGTGGCAGAGATCACCAGCCGAGGCCGACGGGCGGTTGCCCTTGCGGCCGATCTCGCGCGCGAGGAGGAGGTGGTGCGCCTTGCCCAGTCGGCGCGCGAGGCGATTGGACCGATCGGCGTTCTGGTCAACAATGCCTCGGTGTTCGAGCGCGACTCGTGGGACGACGTGACGCGCGCGAGTTGGGACCGCCATCTCGAGCCGAACTTGCGCGCGCCCTTTGTGCTGACCCAGGCGATGGCGCGCGCCCTGCCCGCCGATCGGGAGGGGGTGGTGATCAATCTCCTCGATCAGCGCGTCTGGAGCCTCACGCCGCATTTCGTCTCCTACACGGTGAGCAAGGCAGCGCTGTGGGCGCTGACGCAGTCGCTCGCGCTCGCGCTCGCGCCCCGCATTCGGGTCAATGGCATCGGCCCAGGCCCCGCCCTGCCGAGCCCGCGGCAGACGGAGGAGCAGTTCGCCCGCCAAGCCTCCTCCGTGCCGCTCGGGCGGCCGACCTCGCCCGCCGAAGTGGCGCGCGCCGTAATGGCCATTCTTGCCCTGCCCTCGATGACCGGGCAGATGATCGCTCTTGATGGTGGGCAGCATCTGCAGTGGGCGGCAGCCTCCGGCGCGGCGCCGGAGGAGTGACCTTTGTCCAGGCTGGCCAGGCGGCCGGCGCACGTGGGGGTTGTGCCCTTTTGCAAGTTGTCCACCGACCGACCCTCGCCTGCGTGCTGTTGAGCCTGTCAAGGGGTTGACACGACCCCGTGGCTTTTTGTTTCGCAATCGTTCGGCGATATCCTTTGGAAACAATGGGTTGACGCAATATGCCCAAAAGTTGGGCAAACCTCTCAAATCGCAGTGGAAAGCCCGCTTGCACGGCGCCGTGCGGAAATCTCCCCAAGGTTATCCACAGCAGTCGTGGATCAGACAACCCAGCTTGCCGGTCGTGACGCGATGACGGGCAGCCACCCTTGAGCGAGCGATCTACCATCCAACACACGCGGGCGACCGGCGTTGCGGCCATCGAAGCCGCGTTGCCAACCCTCCCCCTCGCCCCCGGCGTCTATCGCATGCTCGACGCAGAGGGGAACGCGCTTTACGTCGGGAAGGCGAAGAGCCTGCGCAAACGCGTCGCGACCTACACCCAGCCGGCGCGGCTCCCCGAACGGCTGAGGCGGATGGTGAACGAGACCGTCGCGGTCGAGGTGGTCACCACCCATACCGAGGCCGAGGCGCTGCTTCTCGAAAGCAACCTGATCAAACGTCTGAAGCCGCGCTTCAACATCGTCCTGCGCGACGACAAGTCCTACCCCTGGCTCGTGCTCACCGCCGACCATCCGTTCCCGCAACTCGCCAAGCACCGCGGCAGCCAGAGCCGGAAGGGGCATTACTACGGTCCCTACGCCTCGGCCTGGGCGGTGAACCAGGCGATCACCGCCCTGCAACGGGCCTTCCTGCTGCGCACCTGCAGCGACACGGTGTTCGCCAACCGCACGCGGCCGTGCCTCTTGTACCAGATCAAGCGCTGTGCCGCGCCCTGCGTGGGTCGGATCGATCAGGCCGCCTATGCCGAACTGGTCGGCCAGGCGCGCCGCTTCCTAGAGGGCGACACCGCGGCCCTACAGGCCGAACTCGCCCGTGACATGGAGGCCGCCGCCGAGGCGCTCGACTTTGAGCGCGCGGCGGTGATCCGCGACCGCATCCGCGGCCTCACCCACGTCCAGTCCAGCGATGTGATCAACCCCGCCGAACTTGGCGATGCCGACGTTATCGCCTGCCATACCGCCGGCGGTCAGTCCTGCGTGCAGGTGTTCTTCATCCGCGGTGGGCGCAACAACGGCAACCGCGCTCACTTCCCGACCCACGCCAAGGCAGATGAGGAGGGCGCGGTGCTCGCCGCCTTTCTTGGGCAGTTCTACGACGACAAGCCGCCGCCGCGCCTCGTTCTCCTTTCGCATCCCATCCCGGAGATCGACCTTGTCGCCGAGGCGCTTTCGCTGCGGGCGGGCCGCAAAGTGGAGATCGCTGTGCCGCAGCGGGGACCGAAGCGCGCGGTGGTCGAGCATGCTCTAAGCAACGCGCGCGAGGCCCTGGAACGACGGCTCGCTGAAAGCACCGCCCAGGCCGCCCTGCTGGATGGGGTTGCCCGCCTGTTCGGTCTTCCCGCCCCGCCCCAACGGATCGAGGTCTACGACAACTCGCACACCATGGGGCGCGAGCCCTACGGCGTGATGATCGTCGCCGGGCCGCAAGGCTTCATCAAGGCGCAGTACCGAAAGTTCGCGATCAAGGGCGCGATCGAGCCCGGCGACGATATCGCTATGCTGCGCGAGGTGTTCACCCGCCGCTTCGGCCGGGCCTTGCGCGAACATCCCGCACGCGAGCCGGGCGTGTGGCCGGATCTCGTGCTCATCGACGGGGGGGCGGGTCAGCTCTCCGCTGCGCGGTCCGTGCTCGAGGAGCTCGGCATCGACGACCTCCCTCTCGTCGCCATCGCCAAGGGCCCTGACCGCGACGCCGGGCGAGAGCGTTTCTTCCAGGAGGGGCGAGAGCCCTTCCAGCTTCCCCCGCGCGATCCGGTGCTCTATTTCCTGCAGCGTCTGCGAGATGAGGCGCATCGCTTCGCCATCGCCGCCCATCGTGCGGGGCGGCAGAGGGCGCTCGGTCGGTCGGGGCTTGATGCAATCGAGGGGGTGGGGCCGGCGCGGCGGCGGGCTCTTCTGAACCACTTTGGCTCCGTGCGCGGCGTCGCCCAAGCCGGGCTTGCCGCGCTCGAGGCCTGCCCCGGGATCGACAAGGCGCTGGCACGGCGGATTTACGAGCATTTCCATCCCGGGGCCGCGCCGAGTACAGTCGGCACACGCGGCTGAGCCCGAGGAGCCCGTGCCGAGCGATCTGCCCAACTTGCTCACCCTGTCGCGGATCGCCGCGATTCCCCTGATCCTCCTGTTCGGGCTGATCCGCGTTCCCGGCGGCGACCTTGCGGCCTGCGTGGTGTTCGTGTTTGCCGCCGTTACCGACTGGCTGGATGGGCACCTCGCGCGCAGCCGCCAGCAGACGTCGGAGTTCGGCCGGATGCTCGACCCGATCGCCGACAAGCTTCTGGTGGGCGCGACCATCGTGCTTCTTGCCGGGCTGGGGCGGCTGTCCGACCTCGGCCTGATCGCCGCCGTCGTCATCCTGCTGCGCGAGATCCTGGTCTCGGGCCTCCGAGAGTATCTCGCTGGGCTCGCGCATGGGCTGCCCGTCACGCGTCTGGCCAAGTGGAAGACGGGCGTGCAAATGACGGCGCTCGGCATGCTCCTCGCCGGAGACGGTTCGGCCGAGTTTTTGGGCTTGGCTTGGCTCCCGGTTGAGCTCGCCGGCGAGGGGTTGCTGCTGGTGGCGGCCGCGCTCACGCTTATTACGGGTTGGGATTATGTGGCTGCAGGGCTGAAGCACGTGCGCAGCGCTCCGGCGGCGGAGTAGACAGGGGTGACGCGAGCGCGCAGAGTGAAGCACGGATGAGGAGAGGGCGAGGGATGCGCGCGGTTGGGCTCATGGCCTTCTTGGTCGGGGGCCTGATGCTGGCGGGGTGTGCCGGCTTCGCCGGGTCAGGCGAAGGGTTTGGCGGTTTCGGCGCCTCGTCTCGCCCCACGCTTGCCGCCGACGGTTATACCGGTCGCCGTCTCATCGGGCTTGACGACGGGGTTCCGCCGCTCATGGTCGACGAGGCCGTCAATTGGCCCCGCCTCACTCTGGACCGGCGGCCACTCCTGGAAACCGAGCGGGATCACACGGCGCGCGAGCGGCGCGAGAGTCCGCCGAGAGCGTCCTCAACCCGCCCTGGCGCAGAGACCATCACAGCGCAGGATCCGGTCGAGCTGCAGGCGCGGGTGCCGCCGCGGGCGCTTGCGTCACCTCCCGTTGACCAACGTGGCCAGGCGATCCTCGGGACAGATCCGGGCACGGTGACAACGGGGGGAACTGGGCGCATCGGCAGCTTCGGCGGGCCGGCCGGCAGCGGTACCACACTGCAGGAGGGCGGCACGATGACTCTGATGGGGGCGGATGGGCGCATTCGCACCGTGCCGGCGCCGCGATGAAAATCCTGTATTTCGCGTGGCTTCGCGAGAAGGCCGGGACGGCGGAGGAGGAGGTCGCACCGCCCGCCAGCGTGCGCACGGTGGGCGATCTCATCGCCTGGCTCTCCGCCCGCTCCCCTGGTCATGCCGCGGCCTTCGCCGACCTCAGCACTGTCCGCTGCGCGGTGAACCAGGACTTCGCCGGGCCGGAGACACCGATCGCCCCGGGTGACGAGGTCGCGTTCTTTCCGCCGGTGACGGGCGGCTGAGCGGAGGGAAACGATGGCACGGGTGGTTGTGCAGGAAGCGCCGTTCGACACCGCGGCCGAGCTTGCCCGGCTGACGGCGGGCCGGACGGATGTGGGTGGGATCGGCCTGTTCCTGGGCGTTGTCCGCGATGCCGCGGGTGGGCGGCCGATCACGGCGATGACCCTGGAACATTACCCAGGAATGACAGAACGGGCGCTGTCTGCGATCGCGGCCGAGGCCGAGGCGCGCTGGCCGCTCCTCGGCTGCACGCTGATCCACCGCGTGGGCCGGCTCGTTCCCGGCGAGCCCATCGTGCTCGTTGCCACCGCCTCGGCGCACCGTGCGGCGGCCCTCGACTCCTGCGCCTTCCTGATCGACTGGCTGAAGACCAAGGCGCCGTTCTGGAAGCGCGAGGAGTTCCGTGATGGCGGTGCTGCCTGGGTTGCCGCCCGCGCCGAGGATGATGCGGCGGCTGCGCGCTGGCTGGCGCCGCGGCGGGCGGCGGCGGAGTAGGCGCCAAACAGACGAAACGCCCGTGCAGGGTGACCCGCACGGACGTTCCTGCTCCCACCGTCTCGGATCCGAGCTTGCTTAAGCCTGCGCTGGCTTGCGCGGCTGATACTCAGACCACAGCGCCGCGGCGGCGGAGATCGCCATCAGTGCGCCGGCCGCCACGTGAGCCCACATCGCCGCCGTCTGGGCGGAGAAGGCGAGCAACCACGGCGCGACGATCGACCAAACACCGGCCACCAGCGCCACCCAGGAGGCGGCGAAGGCGAACCAGGCGAGGGCGGCGACCCCGCTCAAGGCCATCACCGCACCGCTGCCCCAGGCGGTCCAGGCCGGCACGGTGTCGCCACTAAAGCCGAACAGCCAGGGCGTGATCGCGAGCGCCAGACCGACGAGGATCTGGCCGCTGAACAGGGCTTTCCTCGAGTCCGTCATGGCATGCGTCTCCTTCGTCTCGTTTGCCACCCCGCCTGCGGGCAAGGGCGCCCACGGACGGGGCGCAACCATTTGAAGGTGTGGGAAATCCCTATCCTGCTTTCAAGACGGGCAGGCGGGGCTGAAGTCAGTCACGATAGCCGCGGAAACCCTCCAGGCGCCACAGCGTGTAGCGGAGCGCGGCGTCACGGTGAGTAGGCACGACAAGGCGGGCGAGGCGGTCGGCCTGTTCGAAGCGGGAGAGCACATCGGCTGGGTTGTCACGTCGCGTCACGTAGAGGAAAGGGCCGCGATCCTCGGGCCTGAGCGGTGCCGTCTGTTCGAAGCTGTTGCGCGCCACGCCGTCCGGTTCCCACATGCGGGCGTCGAACGGGTGCGGCCGGATGTAATAGATGAGATTGGCCATGTCGCGGCGCTGGTCGAAGAGGAACCGCGCTCCAGGGTGGGGTGCGGCCTCGCGCGCGATCGCCTGGCCAAGCACGTCGTAGCCGCGCTGGCGCATCCAGGGATCGAAGCGGCGGGGAAGGTCGTGCCCCAGGGCGGCAACGGCAGGGGGCCCGGCGAAGATCAGGAGGGCAGCGGCGACATGCAGCGCGATCGAGGCGCGCAGCACAAGGGTGCGCGCCCGCGCCACGGCCCAGGCCGAAACAAGAACGGTGCCGGCGGCGTAGATTGGGGCCGCCCAGTTCGCGTTCGCCCGCGCGAGGAACGATTGGCCCAGCATCAGCGCGCCCAGGGGCACGACGAACAGAGCAAGGAGGCGGGTGCGCGGGTCGCGCCAGGTGTCGCGACGCGAGAGGATCCAAAGCAGAAGGCCGAAGGTGAGAGGGCCGAACACGCCGAACTGGGCGGCGAGGAACTCCGCCGCCTTCAGAGGGTTGAACGAGGCGCCTCGGGCGAGGTTGGTGTTCTCGCCGACGTGGCGCAGGGTGGCGAACCCGTGCATCGCGTTCCAGACGAGGTTGGGGGAGAGGACGAGGAGGGCGAGGCCGAGGGCGAGCCACGGCCCCTGTCCCGTCAGCGCCGGCTTCGGTCCGCGATCCAAGAGCCACCAGAGGGCGAGGGAAAGCAGGAAACCTGCCATCGTGTACTTGGCGAGCAGCCCCACCCCCACCGCGAGGCCGAGGACTGCCCACCACACTGGAGAGGGCGTCTCGCGCAGGCGCACCAAAGCGTACAGTCCCGCTGCCCAGGCCGGCAGCAGAAGAGCGTCCGTCGAGGCGATGGCGGAGGAGACGGAGACGCCAGGGAGCGTCGCGTACAGAATCGCTGTCCAGACGCCGACGCGAGGGTCAAAGAGGTGCCTCGCGGTGGCGGCAAGGATCAGCGCGGTCGCCGCGTGGGCCAGGGGAGAGAAGAGGCGGATGCAGCCCTCGGAGTTGCCGCACAGGGCGGTGAAGGCGGCGATGGTCCAGGCGATCAGGGGGGGCTTGGAGTAGTAGCCGCCGGAGATGGTTTGCGCCCAGATCCAATACTGCGCCTCATCGGCGTAGAGGTTTGGCTCGTTCAGCCCGAGCCAGAGCAGGCGGACGAGGGTGAGGGCGAGGACGGCGAGGAGGGTCGGCACAGCACAGTGTGTGGCAGAGCATGCGAGGGCCGCCAACGGCGCCGGCACGTCAATACACTACGTCATGCGCCCGCCTCTCCCTCCGGTGAACGGGCCGCGTCGACCCGCTCACCGGCCCGATCAGTCAGCGCGCGTCGTGTCGAGGATAGGCGCGGCGTTCCGCCAGGGTCGCCATCCCGTCAAGCGGCGAGACGCTCCACCTCATCGGGTGGCAGCCGCACCAGCCGCTCATAGTCCTGCAGCAGGGTCTCAGTGATCCGGCCGGGGGTGAAGCGGTGGCCGTCGATCTCTGCCACGGGTGTCACCTCGGCTGCGGTGCCGGTGAGGAACACTTCGGTCGCCTTGGCAAGCTCCTCCGGCCAGATTGCACGCTCCACCACCGTCATCTGCCGCTTGCGTGCGAGTGCCATCACCGTGCGGCGGGTGATGCCATCGAGGAAGCAGTCGGGGGTGGGCGTGTGCAGGGCACCGTCGATGACGAGGAACATGTTGGCCCCCGTCGCCTCAGCGATCTGGCCGCGCCAATCGAGCATCAGCGCGTCGTTGTAGCCCTTCGCTTCCGCTTCGTGCTTGTTGAGGGTGGCGATCATGTACAGCCCGGCCGCTTTGGCTGCGGTGGGTGCGGTTTGCGGATGGGGGCGGCGCCAGGTGCCGGTGAGGAGCCTAATCCCCTTCATGCGGTCGTCGCCGAAATAGGCGCCCCAGGACCAGACGGCGATGGCGAGGTGGATGGTGTTCTTCTGCCCCGACACGCCCATCATCTCCGATCCGCGCCAGGCGATGGGGCGGACATAGGCGTCGGCAAGCCCGGAGGCGGCGAGGGTGGCTTTGGTCGCCTCGTCGATCTGCTCCACCGTCCAGGGCAGGGCCATGTCCATCAACCGGGCGGAGTCGACCAGACGCTGGCTGTGTTCGCGCAGCTTGAAGACGTGGCCGTTGTAGGCGCGCTCCCCTTCGAACACGGCGGAGGCGTAGTGCAGACCATGGCTCAGCACGTGCAGCTTGACCTCGCGCCACGGCCTCAGCACGCCATCGTACCAGATGAGCCCGTCGCGATCGTCATAGGGGACAAGAGCCATGGCGGCGATTCCTCGCAAACTTCTTGCGTGCCGGTCGCGTCATGCGCAACGCCTTGGCACGCTAGGGGGCGCGGCTTGATATGTCAACGACACTGACGTATCCGGAAGCAGAACCCAGAGGAGACGGATCCGCATGGATGGTCGTGGCACGGCGGGGCTTCTCTATTTGCGCGAGGAGGAGATCCGCTTCGCCATGGAGCTCCTGTTCTACGGCTACCGGGACTTTACGGCTGGCCCGGATGCGATCCTGGCCGAACTCGGCATGGGGAGAGCGCATCACCGCGTTCTTTATTTCGTGGGCCGGCATCCCGGCATCACGGTTTCTGAACTGCTCGCCATCCTGCGCATCACCAAGCAGTCGCTTGGGCGAGTGCTGCAGCCGCTGATCGCGGGGGGCTACGTGGTGCAGTCACGCGGGCGGTCCGATCGCCGCCAGCGCCTGCTCTCGCTCACCTCGGCCGGCGAGGCGCTGGAGCGGCGCCTGTTCGAAAGCCAGCGTGCGCTGCTCGCGCGTGCCTTCCGCGACGCCGGCGGCCCGGCGGTGGAGGGGTTCCGCAAGGTGATGCTGGGCCTTCTTGGCGCGGAGGCGCGGGCGCGGGTCGGGCTTCGCGTCTCTGGAGCGGGCGCGCCCGTGGCCGGCAAGGTCGCCTGAAGGGAGCGGCCGCGAGGCCTGGCGCCGCCGATGCGAGACGTCGCGCCGTCTCCCGATGCGCCGCACATCCTGGTGGTGGACGACGATCCGCGGCTGCGGGACCTTTTGCGCCGCTTCCTGCTGGGGGAAGGGTTCCGGGTCACGGTGGCCTCAGATGCCGCCGAGGCGCGGGCGAAACTGTCGGGGCTTGCCTTCGACCTCATCGTGCTTGACGTGATGATGCCGGGGGAGAGCGGCTTCGACCTCACCGAATGGCTCGCCCGCACGCACGACATTCCCGTGGTGCTGCTGACCGCGCGCGGCGCGCCGGAGGACCGGATCGCCGGCTTCGAGCACGGGGCGGAGGATTATCTCGCCAAGCCGTTCGAACCTCGCGAACTCGCCTTGCGCATCCGCGCCATCCTGCGCCGCCGGACGGCGCGCTCCGCTGCGGCGGATGCGCCCGTCATCCTCGGCGATGCGGTGTTCGATCCCGCGCGCGGCACGCTCACCCGCGGGGAGGAGACCATCCGCCTCACCGGTGGCGAGGCTGCGCTTCTCGCCGCCCTCGCCCGCCGCGCCGGGGAGATCCTCACCCGCGAGGAGCTCGCCGCCGCTCTCGGCCAGGAGGAGGCCGGCGAGCGCGCGATCGACGTGCAGGTGACGCGACTTCGCCGCAAGATCGAGCCCGATCCGCGCGAGCCGATTTTCCTGCAGACGGTGCGCGGACGGGGTTATGTGCTGAGGCCGTCGTGACGGCGCTGAAACGCGTCCTGCCGCGCTCGCTGTTCGGGCGCAGCGTTCTCATTATCGTGACACCGCTCGTTGTGCTGCAGGCCATCGCCCTGCAGATGTTCTACGGCACGCACTGGGAGGTGGTATCGCGGCGACTGGCGCATGCCGTGGCGGGCGACGTGGCGCTTGCCGCCGCCGCTCTCGAGCGGTTTTCGGGGGAGGCCGACCGGGAGTGGCTGACGCGGGAGTTCCTCGGTCGCACCGATCTTGCGCTGCGCGTCGCGCCTGGCGAGACGCTGCAAGCCCTTCCGCCCGACGTGCTCGAGGGGCCGACGGAGGCAGAGCTGCGCGCCGCCCTTGCTGAACGCCTCCGCCTGCCGTTCCGCATCGACTGGTCGAGCCGCACCGATCGCGAGGTGCACATCCAGGTGCAGCTGCCGGAGGGGATCCTGCATGTCGAGGCGCCAGCGAAACGGCTCTTCACCGGAACGGTCACCGTGTTCATCGTCTGGCTGATCGGTTCGGCGACGATCCTGTTCGCGATCGCCGTCCTGTTCATGCGCAACCAGGTGAAACCTTTGCGCCGCCTGGCTGCCGCCGCCGAAGCCTTCGGCAAGGGGGCGGATCCGGGCCCGATCAAGCCTGAGGGCGCAACCGAAGTGCGCCAAGCTGCGGCGGCCTTCAACCGCATGCAGGAGCGCATCCGCCGCTTCCTCGCCCAGCGCACCGAGATGCTGGCCGGAGTAAGCCACGATCTGCGCACGCCGCTCACCCGTATGCGGCTTGCGCTCGCCATGCTCGCCCGCCGCAACCCTGCGGAGGCGGACGAACTCTCCGCTCTCGAACAGGACGTTGCCGAGATGGAACGGATGATCGAGGGCTACCTCGCCTTCGCGCGCGGCGAAGCGGCGGAACAGGCGCAGCCGACCGACATCGTCGCACTCTTGGACGAGGCGGCGGAGAAGGGACGCAGTGCCGGTGCTGCGATTGAGGTCGCGGCAGCGGGACCCATCGTGCTGCCTGTGCGGGTGGATTCCATGCGCCGCTGCCTGACCAACCTGATCGACAATGCGCAACGTCACGCCCACCGTGTGTGGCTGGCAGCCAGGCGGGTGACACGGCCTGGCGGCGAGGCGGTGGAGATCACGGTTGATGATGATGGGCCCGGCATCCCGCCGGACCGACGCGAAGAGGTGTTTCGCCCCTTCGTCCGCCTCGGCGGAGGCTCAGGCGGGGGCCATATAGGGCTCGGACTCACCATCGCGCGCGACATCGTGCGCGCGCACGGCGGCGAGATCCTACTCGAGGACAGCCCCCGCGGCGGGCTCAGGGCGCGGATTAGGCTCCCCGCCTGATCCGGCAGGCACGCCAGACGACCGCAGACGCTCTAGCGTGACGAGCGCAAAGCTAGACCAGCTCTCAGCCCTTTGCCTTCTCCATCATGGCCTTCAACTCCTCGAGCGCCTCGGCAACGCGCCTGTTCAGCACATCCATCGCCTCGCCAGACACTTTCTGGATCATGTCCTGCAGCTCGCGGATGTTCTGCATGGCCTTCTCGTAGCTTGCCTTCATCAACTCGGCCTGCTTGGCGGCCTTCGCCTGCGGCGCCTCGGCGGCGGCGAGAGTCTTCATCGCCTCAATAAGGTCGGCCAGCGTAGACTGCATGATCTCCATGTTGCGCTTGGCCACCGCCTGCATGCCCTCCAAAGCCAGCCTGTTGGCGGTGGACAGGCTCTCGATGTTCTTCCGTTGCGCCGCCACAAGGGCCTCGACGTCGACCTGCGGCAGCCTGAACTCGGCCATGATCTTGGTGAAATCCATGTCGAACACCGTCTCGGGCTTCTTCGTCATCGGCGCTGGCTCCTCGTGTGGCGGGTCGTCTCGGCTGGCCAGATCGCTTGCGCGACCGGCAACCGTGCCGGTCCTAGCGGGGCCGGAACGGCCCGTCAAATAGGCTTGTGCAGTGCGGCAAGAAACGCTGGGGAAGAGCTCTGTCGCGCCCTGGCAAGCCACTAAAACATTGTCCAGCGGCGAAAGATTCTGACGGTCCCAGGCGAGCTGAGCCGAGGACGAGTGAGCAGGCGAGGAAGGGGGGCAGGCAGAGAGAGGTTGCCAAGGGCGATGTTCATCCAGCCCTTGGTCGAGGCCATCGACAACAACCCACGGCACCGCTGATGCGTGGGCCTACACCTCGAGGACAAGGTCTGGCACCATTCCACCCTCAGCGCCAACCGCCCAAGCCTGTTCAACGAAGACTTGGCCCGCCTGTTCGTCGAGCGGGGTCACGCACACCGCCGCTCGGCCAAGCTGATTGGCGACGAGCACGTCAGCGTCGACAGCACGCTGATCGACGCCTGGGCTTCGCAGAGGAGCTTCAAGCGCAAAATGGATGACAGCAGCCTACCACCCGGATGCAACCCAGAGTTGGACTTCAAGGGGTGGCGACGCTGCAAGGACATCGATGAGAGCACGACGGAGGTCGATGTCCAGCTGCCCAACACAGCAGCGGGCGACAGTTCTCGCCTATGCCACTTAGGGTGCATCCTCACGGACAACCGCCAAGGGCTGGTGCTGGACATAGAGATACCCACGCCAGAGGACAGCCAAGCGCGAAGCGCCGTTGGCCATGTTGGCGCGTCGGGGCAACTGGAGCACACGCGTCACGGTCGAGGCCAACAAGGGCTGCGACAGCAAGGCCTTCAACGACGGCTGCTGGAAGCTCAAGCTTACACCGCACGTGGCGGACAAGGACCGGCGCTCGATGCTCGACGGCCGCATGACCCGGCACGGGGGCGACTGACGTGCTCCCGGTCGGTCCAGCCAGCGCTGAGTTCGAGCCGCGGAACAGCAGAGGACGATGCGGCGGAGCCGGCTCGCGGAGGGTGAGTTCCGCAACCCAATGCAGGACCAGGTGGCGGGACGGTCGGCGCTGGACGTGTGCCGGAAGCACGCGATTAGCGATTGGACCCGAGAGAATGCTGGACCCCTGGTGGCAAAGTCTGGCGGTCTGAGCTGTGGCAGGCGATGCGGCTGAAGACGCTGGAGGAAGAGAGCCGGCGCCAGAAGAAGCGGCTGTGCGAGGCGGTGACTGGAAGACCCAGTGCTGCGGGAACTTCTGAGAAAGAACCGATCGGGCCGGCGGGGCGGCCCCGCATCACGACGCTGCCTTGATCTGTCGCGCGCTCGCTCAGCTGCGGCCCGGCTCTCTCGCTGGCGCGATCTCTGAACTGCGCCAGCACGGCACCCGAGCCAGAGTGGCGCGGCGCGAGGCGGTGAGCCTGCTGGCCCTCATCCTGCGTCTTGCCGGACGCGCGGAGGAGGCAGCGGAGGTCGAGGCACAGAGAATCGATGGCCCGCAAGACGCCGCAACGCGACTGGTGCTGGGCTGGCACGCTGCGGCCCAGCGCTGAGCGGGCGGCAGCCCGATTGGACGAACAGAACGCGAACGCGAAGGAAGATCGACAAGGAGATCGACGATGGACGCGGTGAACGGATCAACCTCGACCCCGGTATCGCAGGTGCGCGAGCCGCCCCGGCTTGTCTTTGCCGATGGCGCCACTCGCGGTTCCGCGGACGAGGCAGCGTTCGCCGAGATGATCATGCCGATGGTCCGAATGGGGTGCATGAAGAACCCGCGAAATCTGCTCTTCTCGTTGCAGCGGCAGATGGACGAAGTGGCCGAGGACTTGCGCGGCGACTGACGGCCGCAAGCATAAGTTTTCCACGCCGACCGCGTGGCCTCCGGCAACGAGAAACTGGTTCGTGAGAGGCAGCGGTTCGGCGGCACAGCAATCGTGAACGGTCAGGGTCCATCGTTGACCCCTGACGTTGGTTCGGTCTCGCGTCTTCCTCGCGCGCCGTCGGCTGCCATTCCGCTTCGGCAAGCGTCTCCGCCGCCCGAGTTGGCTGACCCGCCATCGTGT
Source organism: uncultured Elioraea sp. (assembly GCA_937928775.1). Classification (GTDB taxonomy): domain Bacteria; phylum Pseudomonadota; class Alphaproteobacteria; order Acetobacterales; family Acetobacteraceae; genus Elioraea. The sequence goes on from CALFVI010000053.1 coordinate 41,129, forward strand.
AGGAGAGAGCGAAGTTGGAACGGTGCGCCCCGTTGCTGGGAGCGAGCACGACGGCGCGCTAATAGACTGCCTTCGCATCCTCATGCCGGCGGTCGAGATCGCGCCAGCCCAAGACTTCCGAAGGCTTCGGCGCTGGCGGGGGCCTAGCGCAGCGCCTGCTCGAAGGCATCAGCCTCGGCGCTGCCATCGCTTAGCCTGAGTTCGAGCTGCCCGACAGCGATCAGGCCTGCCGCAGACGGCCCGCGCAGCGCCATGGCGCGCCGCATGGCCTCCGCTGCCTCGGTGGATCGACCTGCCTCTTCGAGACGGATGGCAAAGCGCTCCCACACGTCAGGATCGTTTAGAGACCGAACCGTCTCCGCCCGCAGCAGTTCGAGCGTGGCCTGACTTCCAGGTGCTGCCTGCTCCATCGCCTCCGCCAGCCGCAGCCGGGCCGCAAGCGAGAGCGCGGCGTTTTGCTGCGGCTGCTGCGTCGCTCAGCCGGCCAGAAGGACGGTGGCCAAAACGACAGAGCCGAGCGGGCAAGCCCTGGCGGTCAGGCGCGCGAAGAGGTGCGGCATGGCGTAGGTCTTTCTCTCCTCAAACTCACGAGAGCGGAAGTAGCCGCACAGCGGTGACGTGCAGACCATGGACGTTGGCGCTGCTCATTGCTCGGATGGCGTCGAAGTCAGCGCAATGGTCGCTGTCGCAGCTGATCTTCACGGTGAGGGCGAGCGTCACGACCGAGATCAGGGATGTCGCAGAGCAGTCCGCGGCCGGCCTGCGCGGGTCGTGCGTGAACGCGTGCGCCGCGATGCTCAGGGCGCGGGTGGTCGTCGCCGTGTCAGGATCCCGCACATCCCGCGTCTGCGCCTCGCAACATGCCGCCGGCGCGATGCCTGCCACGCCGCAGACCTTGGCCCGGACGGTGTCGCACATCGACCGCTCGGCGCGAGCGCCATCGTCCGCGACGCCGACCGCGCCGATCGGCGGCACCAGAGTGAGTGCCGTTGCCACCGCGATCGCGCCACGGCGCCGTCCGTGCAGCCTAGGAGATCGACCGGCGCGGCGCTCGCCGCTCACGCCGTCCTTGTCCGCTGCGACTCTGCCAACCATGCGTCGTTCCCCGTTCCATCGTCCTCGTACCGGCGCCGTCACCCGCACACCGTCACGTCCGGCGCCGGCATCAAGGTGCCGTAGCGCTGAGGCATCACGGCCCAGCTGTAGATGTCCGTTCGCCTCGGTCCGCCGCCGCCGAACCACGCAGGCAGAGCGCGCGAGAACCACCAAAGCCGGGTCTCGGTCACCACCTCGACCGCAACCGCTGTGGTCCCTGAGGCCAGCCGATAGCCGCCGGGGAGGGGGTCGATGTTGGCCGGCTTGTCGAACCGGCTCGGGAATGAGGGCAAGCCGCGCCGGCACTGCCAGACCATGCGATTGCGCCGCGTGCCGCCGACCTCCTCGCCGGCAAGAGGCGTGAGCACCGTTGTGCCCGAAGCGGTGGTCACTGGCATGGTTTCGCTGGCGATCGCCTACGCGGCGACGAAGTAGAGCGGTGCAGGACCATCGAGGTAACGGGCGACGTCCTGCGCCGGCAAGGCGGAGGCGAGAGGGGTGCCGTAGCGAAGCGCCTGCGCCAGGGTGGCGGCGAAGCGTTTCAGGGTGTCCAGTCCCGTCCGCTCTCCGAGGTTGAGCAACGCCTGGCGGCGGTCGTTCAGAACCGCCATCTCGGCAAGAGTGAGACGGGATTCTTCCGCCACCACTGGGTTGGCCGGCCGCATCTCCTCCGCCACCCGCGCAAGGGCAGTTCCCATCCCAAGCCCCGCTTCGGCGCAAATGACCATCATGTCGAGGCCGTCCGGCAGGCCGCGCTCGAGCCGGACGAGGTAACGCGTGCGCAACCGCGTCACCACAGCATCGGGCAGGAGAAGCCCGATGATCACGCCGAGCGCGCTGACCAGAGTCAGGGTCAACCCGTCCGCGCCGCTGGCGCCGAAGCCGAACCAGAAGCCGAGCGGGATGACGATGACCGCGATGACCTTCGCGCCGAGGAAGAGCGCGAGTGCGCGCTTGCTGCGACCAACAACGCGCCAGCGAGACCCAAGGCGGTGAGCAGTTCGCGCTCGCTCATGCGAGGCTGCGCCGGATCAACAGGCGCATTGAGAACAGGCCGAGCAGAAGCAGCACCATCGCCGCGGCAAGCACCTGCTGACCCGAGCGATCGGTGAGCAGCATCCCGGCATAGTCGGGGCTGGTCAGCAGCAGGGTGCCGAAGGTGACGAAGGGCAGAACGCCCAGGATCCAGGCTGAGGCGTGCGCCTCGCCGGTGAGGGCGATCGCACGCTTGCGCAGAGCGAGACTCCGACGCACCAGATCGGCGAGATTGTCGAGTGTCTCGGCGAGCCCGCCGCCGGTTTGTGCCTGCAGCACGACAGCGGCGGCGAGGAAGCGATATTCGATCAGCCCGCTGCGCTGCGCGGCCTCGTCGATCGCCTCCGGTTATGTCATGCCGAGAGCGAGACGATCGACCATCTCGTGGAAGCCCTGCCCGGTCGGTTCGGGCATGGTGCGCTCCGCACCGCGCAACGCCTCGACAACCAGAAGCCCAACCTTCAACCCGCGCGACATGGCGGCAAGAGCGTGAGGGAAGTGCTCATAGAGTTCGTGCCGCCTGCGATCATCGAAGCGGGCGAAGATCCACCGCGCGAGAAGAAGCGAGAGCAAAGGTGTGAGCCAGACGATTTAGTCGCTGACCAGGGTGCCGATTAAGCCGAGCGGAATGCGCGCGGCAGCGAAGGTGACGCGCATCACCAGCCACCAAGGCAGCGTTTAGGTTGCGATGGGGCGGCGATCCATTTCCCAAAGCGAGGCGAGGGCGCTGAGCAGCCGATCTAGCCCGGCGACGGGAGCAGGGGCGATCAGCTTCGGCATCGCCTGCGGCCGAGCTCCTGCTCTCGGCGATCACCGCCATCAGACGCGCGCCGACCCGTTGCTCGCGCGCATGCGTGCGCAGCCCGATCAGGGAGCCGAGACTGAGCAGGAGCCCGCTGGCAGCGAGGCCGGGGAGCAGCCAGGGCGGCGCGCACTCCATCATGTGCAGGCCTCAGCCACGAACAGACCGGCCCATGCCCGCTCGAGCCCGCTGTCGGCAAGGCGAGCCTGGAATGAAGGCTGAACCGGCTGCAGCTGCCACTGTCTGCCGTGCCCGCCCTCGCCCGCCGGCGTCGGCTCCCAGCGCACAATCTCGTTCAAAGCGATCGCATCGCCCTCGATTCCGATCCCGTCGCAGACCTGGACCACGCGCTGACACCCGTCGCGATGGCGTTCGAGATGCACGACGAGGTCGAGGGCGCTCACGATCTGTGTGCGGATGGCCCGCAGTGGCAGCCCGAAATTGCCTACTACACCATGTTCTCGATCCGGGTCAGCGCATCGCGGGCGGAGTTGGCGTGGATTGTTGTCATGCTGCCGTCGTAATCGCTGTTCATCGCCCGCAGCATGTCGAAGGCCTCCTGGCCGCGACATTCACCGACCATGATCCGGTCTGGCCGCATGCGCAGAACGTTGCGCACCAGATCGCGCTGCGTGACCTCGCCCCGCCCCTCGAGGTTGGGAGGGCGGGTTTCCAGACGCACCACATGGGGCGGCAGCAGATGAAGCTCGGCAGAATCCTCGATGGTGACGATCCGCTCGCCCAGGTCGATCACCTTGCTGATTGCGTTGAGCAATGTCGTCTTGCCGTTGCCCGTGCCGTCCGAAATCAGCCAATTACGCCGGGCGGGCCCTGCGAGGTCGAGCAGGCGGGCGATGGCGACGGAGAGCGAGCCGAGCTCGACGAGGCGGGCGAGATCGATACGCCAGCGCGCGAACTTGCGGATGGAGATGCGGGCCCATCCAGCGCGATCGGAGGGAAGATGACGTCCACTCGGCTGCCATCGGCCAGCCGCGCGTCGACCCTCGGCGACGCCTCGTCAACCCGGCGCCCAACGGCGGCGGCAATCCGCTGCGCGATGTTCACCACGTGCTGAGCGTCGCGGAAGCGCAGACCCGAAAGCGCGAGTTTGCCGCGCCGCTCGACATAGATCCGGTCAGGGCCGTTCACCATGATGTCGGTGACGGTGTCGTCGTCGAGGAGGGGCTCGAGCGGGCCCAATCCGAGCATGTCGTCGACCAGCTCGATGGCGCGCTGGCGCTGTTCGCGGGCATTGATCTGCAGACGCAGTTCGGCGGCGGCCTCGCCGACCAGGCGTTCGATTTCCTCCGCCAGACGCCCCGCAGGCAGGTTGGCGATGGCGCTTGGGTCGATGCGGGACAGGCAGAACGAGCGCAGTTCGCCGAGCGGCGAGCCAGCCTGTGCGGGCTGGTCAGACGGCGCAAAGCTGGACGGACGACGCGACGAGCTGGCGGCGGGGGACGTCTCGACCAGGCGGCCGAATGCCGCGCGCCGTCCCGGTTGCGGAGAACCCACTGTTGCCGTCGGTGCGAGACCGTCTGCACTCACGCCCCGCCCCGCGTCGCTCAGAAGCCGAGCCAGCCGCCGAAGCGCAACACGAAGCGCTGCCGGGATTGAGGCTGTGCCGTCGCCCCGATGGCTCGGGCGAGCTCAGCGACCGAACGCGACAGCCGCCGGCGCGCCAGCTCCTTCGGCTCGTCGTTCAAGGCGGCGCGGTCGACCCGCTTGGGCAGATCCTCGATTACCACATCCAGCTCGCCGCCAAGTCCCTCGACGAGCTGGCGCCGAGCGAGGCCACCTCGTCGGTCTGCACGATTGCGAACCACCACCGGCCGACGCGCCTGGTTCGGCCCGAGCGGCAACCGCGTCAGCCGAAGCGCGTCACGGAGCGCAGAAAGGGATGGGTCCATCACCACGACCCTGTGGTGAGCGCGCTCGAACACCTCTTGATGCGGGAGCAGAGACAGTCCGGGCAGGTCGACGATGACGAAGTTGTGGCGCCGCTGCAGGCAGTGCAGCAGGGGGTCGGCTGTGCCGGGTGATGGGTCAAGCGTCTCGCCGAGCGGCTCGAGTGACTCGAGCACATGCAGGCGCTCGCCGAGGCGCTGCACCGTGCACTCGATCAGAGTCTCGTCGATGCGTTCGGGTGCGTCGAGCACCGACCGAAGCCCTCTTGAGGGCTTCAGGCCGAGGAGAAGCACGGCGGTGCCTCGCGTCAGGTCGGCATCGACCAGGACGGTGTGACGTTTGGCAGCTTCGCCGAGATACCAGGCAAGGGCGACCGCCAGCGTGGTGGTGCCGACACCGCCGCGTGCTCCGCAGTGCGCTACCACCCGTCCGCCACGCATGGTGAAGTCCGCGCTTGATCGGTCGCTGAGAAGGGGGCCGAACGTCTCGCTCAGCATGGTCGCGGTGAGCGGCTTGAACGCATATTCGGCCACGCCCAGCCCACGCGTGAGTTGGCGGTGCCGGCCGACATCGTTGCGGTCTTCGATCACAATGACCTGCACGCTGGGCTCGACCACTTGGGCAAGATCCTCCAGTGCAGCAAGCGAGTTGGGATGGCCGGAGATGTCGATGACCAGGTTTGCATGCGTGGGCAGGCGGCTCAGTTCGCGCATGGCCGTACGCACATCCCCTCGCTTGAGCAGCATGTCCGCGCCGAGTGTGTCCCGCAGGCCGGCACGCACCGCCGACAGCGGCGGCCGCGAGATGCCCGTTCGCCTGCGCGGTGCCGCGCCCCGCCACGAGGTCGCGCGGCTCGGCGAGCATGGCACGGAGATTGGCCTCGTTCGCGCCCGAGGGACACCAACGCCCGGCCGCCTGGTAGGGGTCGAAGGCGGGCCCGCAGCCAGCCAACGCTGTGGCCGCGAGGAGGATCGAGAGGGAATCCCTGTGCATCGTCGCCACTATCTGCCTGCCGCGCCGCACTCAGTTGAGAACGAAACCGATCGCGCCCGGCGGTGCCATCGGCGGTGCTCCTGCTGACCGTGCGCGCTGGCGGCAGAACAGGACCCGATCGAGATCGCCGGTCGGCAGCACCTAAGCGTCCGTCGGCAGGCGCAGCGCCGTCGGGCTCAAGACTGGGCGGACGACGAAGGGCGTGACCACGATGACGAGCTCGGTCTCTGCGCGTTGAAAGCGGTCTGAGCGATACAGAGCGCCCAGCACGGGAACCTCGCCGATGCCGGGGATGGCGCGGCCGACCATTCGGGCTCAGTCGAAGAGAAGCCCTGCAATAGCGAAGGACTGCCCGCTGCCGAGCTCCATGGTGGTCTCGGCCCTGCGCACGGTGAAGGCAGGGATCTGAAACCCTGTGATCTGAACCGCACCGATGTCGGTCAAATCGCTGAGTTCGGGCCGAACACGCAGCACGATGCGGTTCTCCGCAAGCACCGTCGGCACGAAGGCGAGGGTGACGCCATACTGGCGGAACGCGACCGAAATCTGACCCTCGTGTTGCACGATCGGCATGGAGAATTCACCACCAGCGAGAAAAGAGGCGACTTCGCCTGACTTTGCCGTCAGGTTCGGTTCAGCGAGGATGGTGACCAAACGGTCCTGTGCGAGGACGTCGATCAGCGCGTCAGCGGTGAACGAGGTGGAGGCGTAGCCGACGCCCAGGATGGCGGGCGCGCCAATCAGGCTTGAGAGGTTGCTGAGCAGGCTGAAGGTGAAGCGCCCGGTGCGCGCGATGGCCACGGCCTGTTCCGCTTCTGCCGCCGTATTGACCTCGCCAAACAACGCCACGCCGTTGCCGCTTGGCACGACCTGGACGCCGCGACTGGAAGGATTGCGTGCGGCTCCAGCCACTTCACCTGCGGTGTAGGCAGAGGGGCAGATTGTCACCTCGATCTGCGCCACCGGCGCTCCGGCGCCGTCAAACGCGGCCACCGTAGTGCGGGCCGGCGCGACACCGAAGACGAAGAGGCTGGTCGGGCTTGCCGGGCAAACCTCTCGGCGGCGACGACCGTGGTGGCAGCGCGCGTGATGTTCACCACACGCCCCGTCCCCGCCTCGATGCTGAGCTGCTGCCCCAGTCGATTGCCCACCGGCGGGAACGGGCCCTCGGGCAGGACTTGCGTGGCCCCGGGTCCTGCGGGCTGGGCGGTGACGGGGGCGAACACGGCCCAGGCCGTCGCCATGATCACGACGCTGCAGGCAACGCGCGTTGTCAGACCAGCAACGATCAGAACTGCCGTGAACATCAGAACCGGAACTCCTCTTGGCGCTGTCCCTGGACCACGCGAATGGTGGCCGGCGGCTGGGTTTCGGTTTGCGCGTTTCGCCCACGCAACGCGTTCGACACGTCGCCACCCCATGAGACAACGGGTAGTGACACCTCAGCCGTGGCCGGCGCCCAACTCGAGGCGGAGCGAACGGAGAGAGAGAGAGAGAGAGAGAGAGAGAGGCGTTCGAGACGCGAGGCGACCATGACCTTTTCCGCCTCGCGCTGCGTTATCTCGAGGGTGACCGTGCGCGTTTCCTTCCGCCGGTCATCCTCCATCCCGCCTTGCCAAGGTCGTGCTCGCGCTCGGCGTCGCGGATCGCTGGCTCGCCCAGGCTTCAGTCGGGAGACTGGGCGTTTGGCACGCAAGCGGCGTGGGCAAGACGTGTCGGGCGTGGCAGCGGGCGAAACACCACGCGCGGCACGACGGCAGACGCAGGGGCGATGGATGGCCTGATCACCCGCGGCAGCACCTCGCCGCCCGCTGCCGGTGCGGCGCCAAACAGACTCGCCAGAGCCGTCGCCGCCAACATGCGCCACCATGCCATGGTCGCCCCGTGCCAGCCGCGCTGGCGCATCCAGTCTATGTCCGACCTTGCCCCGAGGACGAGATCTTGTGGCAGAACGAAATGCCCGTGAGCGGGAAATCTCGTCAGCGGAAATCGCGCGCATCGGGCAGGAACGCGGCCGGGTCCTCGCCGAAGCGGCGGCGAGGCGGGCAGGTGCGCGTGTCACGACCATTCGGCCGGCGCACCTCATCCGCCCGTGCCATCGCGCGTGCCCACGCCCCATCGTCTCCCTCGCGCGCGCGCAAGCTTGCCAAGAGGCCGGACCGGTCGAACACCCGCTTCGCCACCAGGTGAATGATCGGCGCCGCTCCATAGTCCTGACGCTCCACCACACCCTCCACCACCATCAGCCGGGCAGCGACGATCGCGCTGCGATAGCGCGCAAGCACAGGCGGAAGGATGACGACGTTCGCCTGGCCGAACTCGTCCTCCAGCGTGACGAACACCACGCCCTTCGCACTGCCAGGCCGTTGCCGAACGAGAACGAGCCCGGCGAGCCGCACGCGAACCCCTTCGCGCGCAGAAAGAAGAGCACGGCTGTCGCGGCAGCCGAGGCGAAACAAAGCAGGGCGAAGAAGCGCAAGCGGGTGGGCGCGCAGGGAGAGGGCGAGTGCTGCGTAGTCCGCCACCACCTCCTCGCCAAGCCGCGCGGCAGGCAGGGCGGGGGCGGGTTCGGCGAAAAGATCGCCCTCGGCCGCGGCGAAGAGGGGGGGTGGTGCGGCGAGAGCGCGCGCCGCCCACAGCGCTGCCCGGCGGGAAAGGCCCAAGGAGGCGAAGGCATCGGCCTCGGCCAGGCGTTCGAGCGCCCCCCGCCCAACCCCGGCGCGACGGGCGATCTCCTCCAGGCTCTCATAGGGCTTGCCGTTGCCGTGCGCGCGTGCGGCAACGATGGCCCGACCCTCCCGTTCGGCCAGCCCCTTCACCTCGCGAAGCCCCAAGCGAAGTGCGACACCGCCCGCACTTTCCGCGCAAGGCTCAAGCGTGCTGTCCCAATCAGACGCGTTCACCTCGGGCGGCCGCACCACCACGCCATGCGCGCGCGCATCGCGTACGATCTGCGCCGGCGCGTAGAACCCCATCGGCTGGGAATTCAGCAGCGCGCAGGCGAAGGCGGCCGGATAATGGCACTTGAGCCAAGCCGAGACATAGACGAGGAGGGCGAAGGAGGCAGCGTGGCTTTCCGGAAAGCCGTAGGTGCCGAACCCTTCGATCTGGCGGAAGCAACGTTCAGCGAAGTCGCGGTCGTAGCCGCGCGCCACCATGCCCTCCACGAGCTTGGTACGGAACTCGTGGATGATGCCGACCTTGCGGAACGTGGCCATGGCGCGGCGCAGCCGGTCCGCCTCCTCAGCTGTGAAACCCGCGGCGACGATGGCAATCTTCATCGCCTGTTCCTGGAACAGAGGCACCCCCAGCGTGCGCCCCAACACCGCCTCGAGGGCGCGCGATGGAAAGGACACCGGCTCCTCGCCGTTGCGCCGCCGCAAGTAGGGGTGCACCATGTCGCCCTGGATGGGGCCCGGGCGAACGATCGCCACTTCGATGACGAGATCGTAGAAACAGGCGGGCTTCAGCCGCGGCAGCATCGCCATCTGGGCGCGGCTTTCGACCTGGAACACGCCCAAGGAATCCGCGCGCGAGAGCATGGCATAGACGGCAGGGTCCTCAGCCGGCACGGTGGCAAGAGAAAGGCGCCGGCCGTGATGCGTGGCGATCAGGTCGAAGGCCTTGCGGATGCAGGTGAGCATGCCGAGCGCCAGCACGTCGACCTTGAGGATGCCCAGGCGGTCGAGGTCGTCCTTGTCCCACTCGATGGTGGTGCGGCCGGCCATGGCGGCATTCGTCACCGCGCAGAGTTCGACCAGGGGGCCGCGGGTGATGACGAAGCCACCCACATGCTGCGAAAGGTGGCGCGGAAAACCGGTGAGCTGTTCAGCGAGCGACAGGGCAAGCGCAAGACGGGGTTCGGTGGGGTCAAGCCCTTGCGCGCGCGCGATCTCGGCCAGGGAGGACTCCCGCCCGGGCCCCCACGTCGCCTCGGCGATGCGACCGGTGACGTCCTCAGAGAGCCCGAGCGCTTTGCCCACCTCGCGCACGCTCATTCGCGTGCGCCAGTGGATCACCGTGGCGGCAAGCCCCGCCCGGTCGCGCCCGTAGCGGGCATAGATCCACTGGATCACCTCCTCGCGGCGTTCGTGCTCGAAGTCGACGTCGATGTCGGGCGGTTCGCGTCGCGCGGCGGAGACGAAGCGTTCAAACAGGAGATCGTGCCTGGCGGGATCGACGGCGGTGATGCCTAAGGCGTAGCAGACAGCCGAGTTTGCCGCCGACCCGCGCCCCTGGCAGAGGATGCCGCGGGAGCGGGCGAAGCGGACGATCTCGTGCACGGTGAGGAAGTAGGGCGCGTAGTTCAGCTCGGCGATCAGCGCGAGTTCGTGCTCGATGCGGGCTCGTACCGGTTCCGGCACGCCGTCTGGCCAGCGTTGGGCTGCCCCCTCCCAGGTGCGCGCAACGAGCGTTTCCTGCGCCGTGCGGCCCGGTTCGACGATCTCGTCTGGGTAGTCGTAGCGGAGATCATCGAGCGAAAAGCGGGTGGCGGCGACGACCTCCAGCGTGCGCGCGACCGCCTCAGGGTGGCGGGCGAAGAGACGCGCGATCTCCTCGGGCGACTTGAGATGGCGTTCGGCGTTCGCCTCGGCCGCGAAGCCGAGCTCCTCCACCGTGCAGCCGAGCCGGATGGCGGTGAGCACATCGGCAAGGGCGCGGCGTTCGGGGGCGTGGTAGCGCACGTCGCCGAGGGCGACGAGGGGCGTGCCCGCCTCGCTGGCGAGCGCGGCGAGGGCATCGAGGCGGCGCTGGTCGTCGCCGCGCAAGCCGACCGAAGCGCCGAGCAGGAGGGGAAGAGCGGTTCGGCCACTCAACGTTTCCGCCTCCGCGCGCAGGCGTTCCGCAAAAGCCCGGTCTGGGAGGGAGGGCGGAGGCAGAGCGACGAGCACCTGGCCCTCGGCATGGGCCAGCAGGTCCTCGCGCCCGATGTGGCACTCGCCCTTGGGCGCGCGCAGCTTGCCGGTCGACAGGAGGCGGCAGAGCCTGCCCCAGGCGGCGCGGTCGGAGGGATAGCAGAGGAAGGAGGAACCATCTGTCAGATCGAGCCGGGCGGCGGGGAGGAAGCGCAGGCCCTGCGCTTTGGCGGCGAGGTGGCCGCGCACCAGCCCCGCCACCGTGTTGCGATCGGTGATGGCGAGCGCGGCAAGACCCAAGGCGCGCGCGGTAAGCACGAGTTCGTCGGGGTGCGAGGCGCCTTCGCGGAAGGTGAAGGCGGAGAGGGCCTGCAATTCGGCGTAAGAAGTCATGGCGGGGGCAGCGGGGCTCAGCCGAAACGGCCGTGCAGGAACCAGGCGCGGGAGCCCCCTTCGCCGGTGGCGAACACCCAGAGCCGTCGGCCGGAGGCGGTCTCCACCCGCCAGTAGTCGCGCCACGCCTGGCCGGCGGGCGGGAGCCACCAGGCGGGGAGGATCCGCTCCGGCCCCTCGGCGCGGGTGACGGGCTCCTGCCCGATCGTCTCCGGAGGGCCGTCGGGGAGG
>CALFVI010000054.1 GCA_937928775.1 uncultured Elioraea sp.
TTCGGCCGGCCAGAACGTGCCGGAATTCACGGTGGGCGAGCTGTCGACGGCCATCCGTCGCACGCTCGAGGGCGCCTTCGGGCGTGTGCGCGTGCGCGGCGAGATCACCGAGCTCAAGCGCCACTCCTCCGGCCATGTCTATCTCGCGCTGAAAGACGACTCCGCCAAGCTGGCGGCGGTGGTCTGGCGGTCCGCCGTGCCCCGGCTCGGGCTTGTGCCCGAGAACGGGGTCGAGGTAATCGCGACGGGCCGGCTCACCACCTATGCCGACCGTGCGAGCTACCAGCTCGTTATCGAGCGGCTCGAGTATGCCGGCGAGGGGGCTTTGCTCGCGCGCATCGAGGCGCTGAAGAGGCGCCTTGCCGCCGAGGGCCTGTTCGATGCCGCGCGCAAGAGGCCGCTCCCCCTCATCCCCGAGGTCATCGGCGTCGTCACTTCGGCGGAAGGGGCGGTGATCCGCGACATCCTGCACCGGCTTGAGGATCGCTTTCCCCGCCAGGTCTTGGTCTGGCCGGTCGCCGTGCAGGGGCCTGGGGCGGCGGAGCAGGTGGCGCGGGCGATCCGCGGCTTCAATGCGCTTGCTCCCGGCGGCCCCATCCCCCGCCCCGATCTGCTCATCGTCGCCCGCGGCGGCGGGTCGCTCGAGGACTTGATGGCCTTCAACGAGGAGGTGGTGGTGCGGGCGGCAGCGGAGAGCGCGATCCCTCTCATCTCCGCCGTCGGCCACGAGACGGACACGACCTTGATCGACTTCGCGGCCGATCGGCGGGCGCCGACTCCCACCGCGGCGGCCGAGATGGCGGTGCCGGTCCGGCTCGACCTGGTGCGGGATCTCGAACAGAGACGGGCGCGCCTGGTTTCCGCCCTCGCCCGGCTGCTGAAGGAGAAGCGGCTGAGGCTTGAGCGGGCGGCGGCGCGCATGCCCGATCTGCCCGCCTTGGTCGCCGCCGCGCGGCAGAGGCTCGATGACCGTTCCGCCCGGCTCGATCAGGCGCTGCCGGCCTTCGTGCGGGCGAAGGAGGTGGCGCTGGCCCGGCTCGCCTCCCGCCTTCCCCATCCGCGCGAGGCGATCGCCGCCCGCCGTGCGCGGCTCGATCTACTCGCGCAACGGCTTGCGACAGGGGTGGAGCGGACCCTCGAACGCGCGCAGGGTCGGCTCGCCGCGCTCTCGCCCCGCCTCGATGCCGTCTCCTACCAGGCGGTGCTGGAGCGGGGCTTCGTTCTGGTGACAGATCGCGCTGGCCATGCGGTGATGCGCGCGGCCGAGGTGGCGCCGGGGCAGAGGCTCGCGCTCCGCTTCGCCGACGGCGCGGTTGGGGCGACGGCGGACGCTACGGTAACGAAACGATCGGCCCGCGACATGAACGCGCCCGGCCAGGAGCGGCTCCTGTGATGCGGCGGCGCGCCCTGCTCGCCGCCCCCGCCGTGCTGATCGCACGCGCCGCGGGCGCGGTGGTGCTGGAGGGCAGGCTCGAGCAGGGCGCCTTCGTGCGTGGCCGCACCGAGCCGGGCACCCGGCTTGCGCTTGACGGAACGCCCGTGCGCGTCTCCCGCGACGGGCTGTTCGCCTTTGGTTTCGGGCGCGATGCGAAGGAGACGGCCCGGCTCGTCGTCACCCATCCGTCAGGGGCGCGCGAGAGCCGCCTGCTCGCTGTGGCGCGGCGGGCTTGGCTCGAGCAGAGGATTGATGGGCTGCCGCCTGCCCAGGTGACTCCGCCGCCGGAGCTCCTGGAGCGGATCGCGCGCGAACGGGAGATGCTCCGTGCGGCGCGGGCCGGGTACGACACGCCCGAGGCTTTCTTCGCGGAAGGCTTCCTCTGGCCGCTGACGGGACGAATCACCGGCGTGTTCGGCTCCCGCCGCATCCTCAATGGCGAGCCGCGCCAGCCGCATTTCGGCCTCGACATCGCCGCTGCGGCCGGCACCGCGGTTGCCGCCGCGTGCGCGGGGATCGTGCGGCTCGCCGAAGCCGATCTCTTTTTCCCTGGCGGAACGATCGTGCTCGACCACGGCCACGGGCTGAGTTCGACCTACATGCACCTCTCGCGCCTTGATGTGCGCGTGGGCGGGAGGGTGGCGCAGGGCGAGGTGATCGGCGCGGTCGGCGCGACGGGGCGGGTGACCGGGCCGCATTTGCATTTCGAGATCGGCTGGCGCGGCACGCCGCTCGACCCGGAGACCGCACTGCCGCCCCGGCCCGAAACCTGAGGTCAGGGGATCCGGATCCCGTGCCGTCCCGCCAGGTCCTGCACGAACTGCCAGGCGACCCGGCCTGAGCGCGCCCCGCGCGTGACCGACCATTCGGCCGCCTCACGCCTCAGCGTCTCGGCATCGACCGGAACGCCGAAGGCCTGCGCATAGGCCTCGACCATGGCGAAGTAGGTCGGCTGGTCGCAGTGATGGAAACCGAGCCAGAGCCCGAAACGATCCGACAGCGATACCTTCTCCTCGACCGCGTCGCCTGGGTTGAGGGCGGAAGCGCGTTCGTTCTCGATCGCCTCGCGGGCAAGCAGGTGGCGGCGGTTCGAGGTGGCGTAGAACAGGACGTTGGCGGGGCGCCCCTCCACCCCTCCCTCGAGCACGACTTTCAGGCTCTTGTAGTCGGTCTCGCCGGGGTCGAAGGACAGGTCGTCGCAGAAGAGAAGGCAACGTCGGGGGGCCTCGCGCAAGGCCGCCAGCAGCGTGGGCAGGGTGCGGATGTCCTCGCGATGGATCTCGACCAGCACGAGCCCTCCCATCGCGCGCGTCTCCGCGTTCACCTGTGCGTGCACCGCCTTCACCAGCGAGGACTTGCCCATGCCCCGCGCGCCCCACAGCAGAGCGTTATTGGCGGGAAGCCCCTGCGCGAAGCGTCGCGTGTTCGCAAGCAAGAGGTCGCGTTGGCGCTCGATACCCTTGAGCAGGGAGAGAGGGAGAGCGGCGACCTGCGGCACCGGGGCGAGCCGCCCGCGCTCCGGGTGCCAGACATAGGCATCGGCGCGGGCGAGGTCCGGCGCTGGAGGCGGGGGCGGGGCGAGGCGTTCGAGCGCCTCAACAAGGCGCAGCAGAAGGGCCGTGGTGTCCTGGGTCATCGGCCCTGCCCTCTCCCTTCGCTTCGCGCCCCCGTCAAGGCCCCCGCGCGTAGAGCGCCTTGTCGAAGCGCCGATGCAGCCAAAGCCACTCGGCGGGGCGCTCCTTCGCCCAGGCCTCGATCAAATCGTTGAGCCGCTGCGTGACCTCAGCCACAGCAGCGTGGCGGTCCTTGGCCTCGGGCAGCGGGATCGGGGGCAGAACCTCGATCCGGAACCGGGCCGGGCCGAGGCGGACCGCGCGGGCGGGAATGAGCGGGCAGCCGAAACGCAGAGCGAGATGGGCAGCGGCCGGTGCCGTCATGGCGGTGCGGCCGAACAGGCGGGCGGCGATGCCGTCGTTCATCTTCTGGTCGACCAGCATGCCGACCACGCCGCCTGCCTTGAGGTAGGCGAGTGTGGCCCGTGCGCCCGCGGCGCCCTTCGGCAGCATCACCGCCCGCCCGCCCATCGCCCGGGTTCGGATCGCCGCGATCAGCCCATCGAGGTGAGGGTTGGCGATGGCGCGGTAGACCACGCCGGGAACCACGCCGCGCCGTGCTGCCATGGGCAGTTCGATCTCCCAGTTGGCGAAGTGGCCAGAGACCAGGATCCAGGGCCCGCCTGACCGTGCCGCAGCGTCGACCTGTTCAGCCCCGACGACCTCGACCGCCGCCGGGTCGGCGACAATCTCGTCTAGGCAGGCGAGTTCCGCTGCCGTCCGCCCGAGATTGTCCCACATCGCGCGCAGCACGTCCGTCCGCCACGCCTCGTCGTGGTCGGGAAAAGCGAGGCGCAGATTGACCCGTGCGATGCGGCTGACGGGAAGCCAAGGACCAATCGCGCGGGCAACGAAACCGCCAAGGTTGGAAGCCCGTTGGGGACCCAAGGCGCGCATCAGCGCAAAGAGCGCGCGCACAAGATATGCCTCCGCCCGCCAGCGCAGGCGGAGCCAGGGGGAAGCAGCACTCACGCCGGCACGGGAACCGGGTTCGCTTCGGCGCTCTCGAAGAGGGGATCGAGACAGCGCGCGAGGGCGGTCTCGTCCTCCCAGACGAGGCCCACGGTGGCCACCGTCACGCGCTGGCGGAAGGCGGGCGGAACGCGCACGATGTCCTTACGGGTGGTGACAGGCACGGCCTTCAGCGCCTCCGCTTCGGCGAGAATTGCGCGCAGGTCGTCCTCGTCATAGGGGTAGTGGTCGGCGAAAGTCTCGCGCCCGACCAGGATGGCGCCCGCTTCGGAGAGCGTGTCGAAGAACTTGCGCGGATTGGCGATGCCAGCGAAGGCGAGCACGGGGCGGCCGGCGAGCGCCTTGGCCTCCGGCCCGGGCACGAGGCGGGCGCGCAGCACGGGCAGATCGGGCGGAAGCGCCTCGACCGCGCCTGTCTCGTCTGGGCCGATCAGCACCGCCGCCTGCACGCGCGCAGCGGCGGCGGCGATTGGTTCGCGCAGTGGCCCTGCCGGGATGATGCGGCCATTGCCGAAGCCAAAACTGCCGTCGATGACGAGGAAGGAGAGCGTCTTCTCCAGAGTTGGGTTCTGCAGCCCATCATCCATCACGATCGCGCCCGCCCCTTGCGCCACCGCCGCGCGTGCTCCGGCCGCGCGATCGGCCGCGACCCAGGTCGGCGCGACAGCGGCGAGCAGCAGCGCCTCGTCGCCGACGTCGTAGGCGGTGTGGCGAGCGGGATCGACCCGTACTGGGCCTTTCAGCCGCCCGCCATAGCCGCGAAGCAAGCCGTGGGCGGCGACCCCCCGGCGCTGCAGGCGCACCAAGAGGTCGATGGCGACGGTGGTCTTGCCCGCCCCGCCTGCGGTCACGTTGCCGCAGCAAATCACCGGCACCGGCGCCTTCCAGCCCTGTCGCGCCACGCGCCGGCGGGTGGCACCGGCATAGAGGGCGGAGAAAGGCGAGAGGATCAGGGCGGGGAGTCCGCCGCCACCCGGCCACCAGAACTCGGGTGCACGCAGCATCGAGCCTCTGCTTGTCAGGTCAGCCTTCCGTCTCCCAAGGAAGGAGGCGTAGCAGGGCCTCCACCGTCAGGTCCAGGACGCGCTGGTGCGGTGCAGCAAAGGCGGCTGCAGCCCTGCCCGACGCCTCGCGCCACGGTGCATCCCCAACCAGCCTCCCCACCCAGGCAGCGAGCGAGGCCGGGTCGTGGACCTGGCTCGCCGCGCCGGCGGCGAGGAGACCCAACACGATGTCAGCGAAATGCTCGGTGTGCGGCCCGAAGGCGACGGGACGCCCAAGCTTGGCGGGTTCGAGCGGGTTCTGCCCGCCTTTCGGCACGAGCGAGCCACCGACGAAGGCGCCGAGCCCGAGCCGGTAGGCGAGGCCGAGTTCGCCAAGGCTGTCGAGCACCCAGACAGGGGTGGTGGGATCCTCGCCCAGAGACCGCCTGGTCGGCGCGAACCCCCAAGCGCGCGCCAAGGCAGCCACTTCCGCGCCGCGTTCCGGATGGCGCGGGGCGAGAATCAGGCGGAGGTCGGGGAGGGCGCGCCGGGCAAGCGCGTGGGCGGCCAGCACCTGCTCCTCCTCGCCCGGGTGGGTGGAGGCGGCGACCCACACCGGGGCGGTGCGGAAGAGAGTGGAGAGCCGGGCGCACTCTCTCTCCTCGGCCGGCAGAGGAGGGGCGGCGAACTTCAGGTTGCCGGCGGGGCCGAGGGACAGGGCGCCAAGTGCAATCAGCCGCTCGGCGTCTGCGGTCGATTGCGGCAGGACAATGGCGAAACGGCCAAGCAGCGTGGCGGCAAGGCTGCGCGCGCGGCGCCAGCGCGCGGCGGAGCGGGGCGACAGCCGGGCATTCACCAACGCCGCCGGGATGCCGCGCGCGAACACGGCGCCGAGCAGGTTCGGCCACAGCTCGCTTTCCACGAAGGCGGCCGCGTCTGGGCGCCAATGGTCGAGGAAGCGCGCGATCCAGCCCGGCACATCAAGCGGTGCCATCTGGTGGATCAGCCACGGCGCGTCCGCGAAGGCGCCCGACCGTGCGGGGTCGCCGGCGAGGCCGAGCCGGGCCGGGATCAGCTGCGCCGAGGTGACGGTGGTGGTGGTGAGCAGGATGGAGAGATGGGGACGGGTGTCGCGAAGCCGCGACAGCACAGGCAGGATGGACTGGGTTTCCCCCACCGAAGCGGCGTGGATCCAGAGCAAGGGGCCGTCCGGGCGGGGAATTGGGCTTTCTCCCCGTCGTTCGCGGAGCCGTGCCGGAAACTCCTTGCCGCGCGCAGCGCGAACAGCAAGCCAGGCGGGCAGCAGGGGCGCGGCGGTGGAGGCAGCAAGGCGCCAGAGTGTGGCGGCGGCGGTCATGGCTCTCCCCTGGCCAGCGCCTCGGCACGGGCGGCGGCGCGGTCTAGGCCCTCGGCGATGCGGGCGAGGAGTGCCGCCTCGCTCTCCCCGGCCGCGGGAGTGATGGGCTCGCCGTAGACGAGCCCGCCGCGCGAGAAGGGGAATGGCAAGGCCATGTGGTCCCAACTGCGCAGGACCTTGCGGCGAGAGACGGCGGCGCCGAGCGGAACCACCGGCCGCCCTGACAGCATCGCGAGGCGGGCGACGCCAGGCTGGGCGATCCGGCGCGGCCCGCGCGGCCCGTCAGGCGTGATGGCTACCGTATGCCCGGCCTCGAGCAGGCGAAGCAGGTCGCGGAAGCCTTCCAAAGCGCCGCGGGTCGAGGAGCCGAAGGTCGCGTCCACCCCAAGGCGTCGCGCGATGTCGGCTATCAGCCGCCCGTCTCGGTGTCGGCTGACCAACACGACGCAGCGCATCGGCCCCGGGTCGGGGTCATCGGGCTCGCGGTGCGTCCAAAGCGCGGGGGCAAGCGGGATTTGCTCGTGCCAAAACGCGCCGATGGCGGGGCGGCGCGTGGCCCAGACGGCACGGGCATGCTCGCGCCCCTCCGTGCGCCAAAGGGTGGTGCGATGGACGAGGCTGAGCCAGGCGGCGAGCAGCCGTCCAGCAAGGGCGAGGGTCGCGGGATGGCGCGCGAGACGCTTCAGCATCGCGGGCGGTCGCGGTGCGGGGCGAGGTCAGCGCAGAGGGGCGTGGATCACGCCCCTCGGGCTAGCACGCGCCGGCGCTGGCGACCAGAACGGTCAAACCGCCGCCACTGGCTTGGTGGCCGGCACGGCGTGCGGGATCGGGGCGAGGCGTTCGAGCAGCATCTCGGCGCAGCGGCGCCAGCTGAACCCCTCGGCGTGGGCGCGGCAGGCGGCGCGATCGAGCGCCAGGGCTGCCATCGCTGCCCGGCCCAGGTCTTCATCCAGCACACCAACGGGGGCGCCATCGATCACGTCGAGAGGCCCCGGCACCGGGTAGGCGGCGATGGGGGTTCCGCAGGCGAGAGCCTCGATCAGCACGAGGCCGAACGTGTCGGTGCGGGAGGGGAAGACAAACACGTCGGCCTCGGCGTAAGCGCGGGCGAGCTCTTCGCCGAACTTGGCGCCGAGCCAGTGCGCCGCGGGGAAGCGCGTCTCGAGTGCGGCCCGCGCAGGACCATCTCCCACCACCACTTTCGAGCCCGGCAGGTCGAGGGTGAGGAAGGCCTCAATGTTCTTCTCCACCGCCACCCGGCCGACATAAAGGAACACGGGGCGCGGCAGGCCAAACCCAGTGCGGTTCTCGCGCGGGCGAAACAGGCCCAGATCGACCCCGCGCGTCCAGGCGGTCACGTTGCGGAAGCCGCGTGCCGTGAGTTCCTGGCGCAGGGAGGGGGTGGCGACCAGCACGGCGGCGGAGGGGGCGTGGAAACGTCGGATCAGCCGCCAGGTCAGGCTTTCTGGAAGCCCGAGGCGGGCGCGCAGATACTCGGGAAAGCGGGTGTGGAAGGCGGTGGTGAACGGCCAGCCGCGCGCAAGGCAGAGGCGGCGCGCGGCGTGGCCGAGGGGGCCTTCGGTTGCGATGTGGATGGCGTCGGGCCGGAAGTCGTCGATCAGCCGACGCAGGCGCCGGCCCGGAAACAGGGCAAGCCGGACGGAGGGTTCGGTGGGCGCGGCGATGGTGCGGAAGCGGTCGGGCCCGATCACCTCCACCGTATTGCCCATGGCGCGCAGTTCGAAGGCGACGGTGGCGAGCGTGCGCACCACCCCGTTCACCTGCGGCGTCCAGGCGTCTGAGACAATCAGAATTCGCACGGGCCCAGCGGCTTTGCGGAACGGCAGACCCTCTTCGTCAAGCCAGTCAGGCGGCTTCAATGACCGGGATGTCTTGCCCCGAAGCCGTGCGCGACCGGTGCGGAGCCTGCCAGAACGAAAGCCGGTTTTCGGCCGCCCAGTCGAGGAGTTCGATCCGGCCGTCGAAGTGCTCGACGATCGCCGTGCAACTCTCAACCCAGTCCCCGTCGTTCAGGTAGGTCACGCCGTCAACGTCCCGAATCGCGGCATGATGGATGTGGCCGCACACCACGCCGTCGCAGCCGCGCCGCCGCGCCTCGGCGGCCAGCGCCGTCTCGAAGCGGTCGATCGCCTTCACGGCTTCCTTCACCTGGAGCTTCAGCCAGGCGGACAGAGACCAGTACGGGTAGCCGAGCCGGCGGCGCACCGCGTTGAACCAGCGGTTGATAACGAGAGCTGAAGCGTAGGCCCAGTCGCCCAGCAGGGCAAGGAACTTGGCGTAACGGACGACCGAGTCGAACTCGTCGCCGTGCAGGACGAGCAGCCGCCTGCCGTCGGCGGTGACGTGCTCGGCAGAGCCGCGCAGCCGGATGCCGGCGAACTCCATCGGCAGCCAGGCGCGGAGCATTTCGTCATGGTTGCCTGGAATGTAGGTGACCTGGGTTCCCGCGCGCGCCTTGGCGAGAATGGTGCGCACAATCTCGTCGTGCGACTCGTCCCAATACCAGGACCGGCGCAGACGCCAGCCATCGACCACGTCGCCCACGAGGTAGAGGTGGTCGCAACGGGTGCGGCGGAGGAAATCGAGCAGGAACTCCGACCGGCAACCGCGCGTGCCGAGATGCAGGTCGGAGATGAACACCGTGCGGTAGGAGCGGGTTTGCAGGGGGGCGTTCATGCCCGAATCGGTCCTTGCAAGACGGTCTTGCTCAGCCCTCTACGCGCGACCATCGGGGTTGGCCATGAACATTTCATGAAAAAGCGAACGCGATCGTTTAAACAATTGGCCCGCCCAGCGTCATCAGAGTGTCATCGTTTTTGCGTACAGTCAGAACCTCGACCCACTCGCCGAGCGCCTGCGCACGTCTGTTTGTCATTTTCAACCCGACTGCCGGGGCACGCCGCCGCCGCCACTTCGACATGGTGTGCCGCGCCCTCGCCGCGAAGGGGGTCGCGGTCACGATCGCACAGACGGCTGCACCCGGCGATGCCGAGGCCCTCGCCCGGCGCGCGGTGCGCGAGGGCGCGCAGCTGGTGGTCGCCGCCGGCGGCGACGGCACCATCGCCGAGGTGGCGAACGGAATTGCCGGGTCGGACGCGGCTCTCGCCGTGATCCCGCTCGGCACGGCAAATGTGATCGCGCACGAATGGGGGTTGCCCTTCGCGGTCGAGGCGATTGCCGATGCGCTTGCCGCCAGCCGCACGCGCCCGATGCGCCCCCTCCTCGCCCGCTTCGGCGACGGCAGGGCGCGGCTCGTGCTGCAGATGCTGGGGGTGGGGCTCGATTCCGCGGTGGTGGCGTCTCTCGATGGCGGGCTGAAGCGCCGCCTCGGCAAAAGCGCCTATGTTCTGGAGACGGTGCGGCAGATGTTCGCCTGGCCCTTCCCGCGTCTCGCGATCAGGGTCGACGGCGAGGCGCTGGAGGTGGCGCAAGCGATCGCGACCAAGGGACGCTTCTACGGCGGTCGGCTGCTGCTCGCCCCGCATGCGCGGGCGGAGGCCGAGGGCTTCGTCGCCGCCCT
>CALFVI010000055.1 GCA_937928775.1 uncultured Elioraea sp.
GAAAGCAAAGAGAGAGATTTTTGTCGATGGTATAAAGCAAAAATTTGAACATAAAAAGAAGCAAAACTGGAATGAGCTTGGGGGGGTCGCGTTCCTATTTGCGGCTTCGCCGACCGCGGATAGCGGCCTCTCGCTCTCCGTGACCGTTGGTTCTTGGTCTCTGGAGCCACTCGTCTTGACCGCAAGCCCAGCCGTGGCGACGCCACGGTTGCTCGAATTGGCGCTTGAGGTAACGAGCAGGAGCAAGGACCTGACGAGAACGGCCGTGCTGAACCTCTCCGACCTCAGGTTCAACGGTGAGGGATTTACGGATCCGATCGCACTCACGGCGCCGTTCCAAACGGGCGATGGCAAGATCGACGACGAAGCCGAGGCCAAATTTTACTTCGCCCGGCCGAGCGGGATTGCGATCACGGCGCCGTTCACGGTTTCCGGCACCCTCGTCGCCGAGGGCGACTGGAAGGAAGTCAAGGTGAAGGCAATCCTCGGCGATGCGACCTTCCGTGCTCCTCCTGCCGACAGCCCGGTTGCGATCAGCGAACCACAGACACTGGCTTTGCTGTTTGGCGGCTTGGTCGGCCTGGGTCTCACCAGCCTCTCGACCCGCCGTATGATACGCTCATGACTCGCTGATCCCTCCTCTCAAGGTACCATCGCAGAGCGAAGGCGCACCGGCGGGGTGCGCCTCGCTCGAATCTCGGCGCGCAGCCGGACGCGCACGCGCGATGGGCGTGCGTGGGCGTCGCAGACGCGGGCAGCGAAGCGGAAGACAAGGTGACAAGATGGATGCAGGGCTCTGCTGCGCGCCGCGGTCTGGCGCCGGCCTTCGAGGCGATCGCCCCGTCGCCTGGCGCCGCGGCCACGCGGTGCCCCTCGAGGGGTGCACAGTCGGACAGCACCGGGCTACACTATGGCCGCATCGTGCGCCTTCCTCGCATCGGACCAACTCACTGCGGCAAAAGACGCGTTCGCTAATCCAGAGTTCTCGTGCACCCACACATCTTGATCTATCAAGGTAAGGGAGGATCCTTTCATGCCTGTGCACAACCGCATCGCTGCTTTTCATGCCGAAATGACGTCGTGGCGGCGCGATTTCCACGCACACCCGGAACTCGCTTTCCAGGAGGAACGCACAAGTCGCATCGTTGCTGAAAAACTGAAGTCGTTCGGGGTCGATGAAGTGCATACCGGGCTCGCCAAGACGGGCGTGGTCGGCGTCATCCGCGGGGCACGCCCTGGCCAGCGGGCGATTGGGCTGCGCGCCGATATGGACGCGTTGCCGATCCACGAAGAGACTGGTCTGCCTCACGCCTCGACCAGGCCCGGCGTGATGCATGCTTGCGGCCATGACGGGCACACCGCCATGCTGCTCGGCGCCGCAAAATATCTCGCCGAGACGCGCAACTTCGCGGGCACCGTCTACGTCATCTTCCAGCCTGCGGAGGAGATGCTGGGTGGCGCCAAGGTGATGATCGACGAGGGGCTGTTCGAACGCTTCCCCGTCGCGCACGTGTTCGCGCTACACAATTGGCCGCGCGCTCCGTTCGGCCTGTTCCTGTGGCGGAATGGGCCGGTCATGGCGGCAGTGGCGGGCATCGACATCCTCATCCGTGGCAAGGGCGCGCACGGCGCGATGCCAAATCTGGGCGTCGATCCGGTGCTTGCCGCGGCCCATGTCATCACGGCCCTGCAGGGGATCGTTTCGCGCAACCTCGAACCGACCGATGCCGGGGTGGTCTCCATCACCTGGCTTGAGGGGGGAGACGCGCACAACGTCATCCCGGAAACGGTGCGTCTGCGCGGCACCGCACGCTGGTTCACCCCCGAAACGGGTGAACTGATCGAGCGCCGGGTGGCGGAAACCGCGCTGCATGTCGCCGCCGCCTTCGGCGCGACCGCCGAGGTGACCTTTGAAAGAGCCTATCCCGCGACGGTGAACGATCCCCACGCCACGACGCTTGCCCGCGAGGCCGCCGTCGCGGTGCAGGGCGAAGCACAGGTGATGGAGGCGCCACGCCCCTCGATGGGCGGGGAGGACTTCGCCTTCATGCTGGAGAAGGTTCCGGGATCGTATCTTTTGCTCGGCACCGCACGCACGGACGACGACCCCGTCGTCCACCACCCGAAATACGACTTCAACGACGAGGCACTCCCGATTGGCGCCTCCTGGTACGCCTCCCTGGCGGAACGGATCCTCGCCTGAACCTTTTCACTCGAAGAGGAACGCGCGCACGCCATCCAGCGTGATTTGCGCCGCCAGGGCGGCGAGCACAACCCCGAGCACGCGGCTGATCACGTCCGCCCCCGTGCGCCCAAGGAGACGCATGAGTGGCACTGCAGCGACCATCGCTGCGAGGGTGGCAAGGAGGGCGAGCAGCAGCGCGGCGAACACGACGGCGA
Source organism: uncultured Elioraea sp. (assembly GCA_937928775.1). Taxonomy (GTDB): domain Bacteria; phylum Pseudomonadota; class Alphaproteobacteria; order Acetobacterales; family Acetobacteraceae; genus Elioraea. The sequence goes on from CALFVI010000055.1 coordinate 2,401, forward strand.
GCAGCAGAAGGTCGTCGCCGGCGCGGCCGCGCAACAGCACCATGGTCGTCATCGCCCCCGGCCCGGCGATCAAGGGAATGGCAAGCGGAAAGACCGAAATGTCGTGATCGGCGGCCTCCGCTTCCGCCTGCTCGCGCTCGGTCGTGCGCAGCCCGGATTGCCGCACCATCACCATGTCGGCGGCAAGCAGGAACAAAAGCACGCCGCCCGCGACCTGGAAGGCGGAGAGCCCGATGCCGAGCGCGCGCAACAGGAACTCCCCGCCAATCGCAAAGAAGACGAGGACAATCCCCGCGATCAGGCACGCCTTGAGGGCCTGGGCGCGGCGTTCCTCCGCCGTGTCGCGCGGCGTGATGGCGAGAAAGATCGCTGCTGTCCCTGGCGGGTCGAGGATCACCAGGAGGGCAACGAAGGCGTAGAGGAAGAGGTCGAGCACGCACCCGCTTGCCGCACGGCAAGGCTCATCCTGTCAACCTGACAACCTGTCAACCTGTGAACGCGCTTGCGCTACGTGCCTGATTGCCTGAAGCGGCATCCTGTCAACCTGACAACCTGTCAACCTGTGAACCTGTGAACCAGGGCTTGATCGCGCCCAACGAGGCTCCCACCTCCCTGCTGGCTGGACGGTCCGGGCCCCTCTGGCGTGCCCCGCACGGCGCTCGATGTCGGACTGCTTCGACCGTGTCGAAGAGGGTGTCCGATGGATCTCGTGTGGCTCATCTTGGGGCTCGTCCTGCTTGTCCTGGGGGCGGAGGGTCTGGTGCGCGGCGGCGTCGCGCTCGCCCGCCGCCTTGGCGTCAACCCGCTGCTGATCGGCGTCACCGTTGTCGCCTGGGGCACCTCGACGCCAGAGCTCGTCGTCTCCATCGAGGCGGCGCTGAAGGGCCTGGGCGGCATCGCCATCGGCAACGTGGTTGGCTCGAACATCGCCAATATCGGGCTCATCCTCGGTGCCGCGGCGCTGATCCACCCAATCGCCATCCGCCCGCAGGCGATCCGCCGCGACGGTGGGTTCGTTTTCACCGCCACCGCGGTGTTCCTTGCCATCGCCTTGACCGCCGATCGCCTCTTCTGGTGGCACGGGCTCCTCTGCCTCGGTCTGCTCGCCGGCATGACCGTCCTCACCTATGTGCAGGAGCGCCGCGGTGACACCCCCTCAGCCTCTTTGCATGCGGCGGAAGCCGAGGAGGTGGGGGCGGTGCCGCTCCGCCTCTGGCTCGCCGTGGTGATGGTGGTCGGCGGCATCGCCCTGCTTGCCGTGGGCGGTGAGCTGATCATCGCGGCGGCGGTCAACATCGCGCGCGCGTTCGGAGTGAGCGAGCTGGTAATCGGCCTCACGCTGGTTGCTGTCAGCACCTCGCTGCCGGAGCTCGCGACCTCGGTCGTCGCTGCGGTCCGCCGCCATCCGGAGATCGCGCTCGGCAACATCCTTGGCTCGAACATCTACAACATCCTGGCCATTCTCGGGGTGGCGTCGCTGATCGCGCCCGTGCCCATCGCGCCCGAGATCGTGCGCGTCGAGATGTGGGTCATGTCTGCCTTCGCCCTGTTCCTCCTGCCCGCTCTCGTCACGGGCCGGGTCGTGCGGGCGCTGGGGGCGGCGCTGGTCGCGGCCTACGCAGCCCAGGTCGGGCGTCTCGTGCTGCTGCAGGCGTGACGCGACATGGGGCGACCTACGGGACTCGAACCCGTGACATCCAGGACCACAACCTGGCGCTCTACCAACTGAGCTAAGGCCGCCGCTGCGGCGCGCTTCCTACGCCCTCGCCGCGCGGCCCGTCAACGTCTCGGAGACAGTGCCCGACCTGTGCGCGGCAAGGGCCGCAGCCAGCCGATGCAGCGCCTTGTCGATCGTCGTATCGCGCTTGCAGAAAGCGAACCGGACAAGATGGCGCGGCGCGGTCGCGGGGTCGGCGTAGAAAGCGCTGACCGGGATTGCGGCCACCTTCGCCGTTTCGGTGAGCCAGCGGCAGAAGGCCGCATCGTCGAGCGGGATGCCGAGCGGTCGGATGTCGGCGGTGACGAAGTAGGACCCTCTCGCCTCCAGCACCTCGAAGCCGAGATCGGCAAGACCACGCGCCAGGCGGTCGCGTTTGGCAGCGAGCCCTTGGGCGAGGCCCACGAAGTAGTCGTCGGGGAGGGCGAGGCCGAGGGCGACCGCGCGCTGCAGGTTGGGAGGCGTGGTGAAGGTCAGCAGCTGGTGCGCCTTGGCGATGGTGCGGGCGAGCGGGGCTGGGGCAGTGACGTAGCCCACCTTCCAGCCGGTGAGGCTGAAGGTCTTACCCGCACTGCCGATGCGGACAGTGCGCTCGCGCATCCCCGGCAGGCTCATCAGCGGGATATGCCGCCAGCCGTCGAAGGTGATGTGCTCGTACACCTCATCGCAAACGGCGTAGGCATTATGGCGCGCGAGCAGGTCGGCGAGGAAGGCGAGTTCTGCCGCGGTGAACACCTTCGAGGTGGGGTTGTGCGGTGTGTTCAACAGCAGCAGCTTGGTGCGCGGGCCGAAGGCTGCGGCAAGCGCGGCGCGCGGAAGCTCCCAACGCGGTGGCTCGAGCCGCACAAGGCGCGGTACCGCGCCCAGCATCCGCACCACCGGCAGGTAGGTGTCATAGAGCGGTTCGATCAGCACCACTTCGTCACCCGGATCGACCAGCGCCATCAGCGAGGCGGTGATGGCCTCGGTCGCACCGGAGGTGACGACCACTTCACTGTCGGGATCGACCGCGATGCCCCAGAACCGTCGATTTGCCTCGGCCACGGCGCGGCGCAGTTCCAGCACGCCGGTGAGCGGGGGGTATTGGTTGCGGCCATCGCGCAGGGCCTCGGCTGCGGCGCGCACAACCACCTCCGGCCCCTCCTCGTCGGGGAAGCCCTGGCCGAGGTTGATCGCGCCGTGTTGCGCGGCGAGCGCCGACATCACAGTGAAGATGGTCGTGCCGGTGGCGGCGAGCAGGCTATTGTGGGGCTTCATCGTCCTGGGGCGAGGCCTCCCGCCTGCTGATCGTGACCGGGTGACGAGGGTCGTGCAAGCCCTGCCCAAAATTTGGGCAAATGCTCTGTGAGCAGGGCTGGTCCAGCGCCCTTGCCCGGCCCTCCCCCGGCATGCGAGGAAGCCCTGGTCCGGCGCCGGGCTGCGGCGGGCCGGAGCGAGCAACGTCAACGCCCCGCGGCGATCGGGTCGCCATGAAGAAGATCGAGGCCATCATCAAGCCGTTCAAACTGGACGACGTGAAGGACGCCCTGCACGAGGTTGGTCTGCAGGGCATCACTGTGGTGGAGGCGAAGGGGTTCGGCCGCCAGAAAGGCCATACCGAGCTCTATCGCGGCGCCGAATACGTGGTCGATTTCTTGCCCAAGGTGAAGATCGAGGTCGTGTGCGAGGATTCGATGGTGGAACGCGCCATCGAGGCGATCATGAACGCGGCGCGCACCGGGCGCATCGGTGATGGCAAGATCTTTGTCACCACCATCGAGGAGGCGATCCGGATCCGCACCGGCGAGCGCGGCGAGGAAGCGATCTGACCCCCCTCGGCTCTGCGCGGGGGGCTTGCGCCGTTCGGCCTGCGATGTGCATGACGTGGCGGGCAAGGGTTGAACCGGGACGGGGCGCAAGGCGCGGACGCCGCGTCGGTTCGGCCTGACCACCGGGCCAGATCCGGCCCAAACCTTCCACGGCACTGCAACCCGAGAGGTCATGGGGACAATGGCTGCGACCGAAGACGTCAAGAAAGTGCTCGAGATGATCAAGGAGCACTCTGTCGAATACGTCGATCTCCGCTTCACCGATCCGCGCGGCAAGTGGCAGCACACCGCCCAGCACGTGAGCACGATCAGCGAGGACACCTTCACCGACGGCATCATGTTCGACGGCTCCTCGATCGCCGGCTGGAAGGCGATCAACGAGTCCGACATGATCCTGATGCCGGATCCGACTACGGCCTGCATGGACCCGTTCGCGGCCAAGCCGTCGCTGATCCTGTTTTGCGACATCTACGAGCCCTCTACGGGGCAGGCCTACACGCGCGACCCGCGCTCGACAGCGAAGAAGGCCGAGCAGTATCTGAAGTCCACCGGCATCGGTGACACCGCCTATTTCGGCCCCGAAGCGGAGTTCTTCGTCTTCGACAGCGTCAAGTTCGGCACCGGCGGCAACTACGGCATCTATCAGCTCGACAGCGTGGAGGGCCCGCAAGCGAGCCTGAAGGATTACCCCGAGGGCAACATGGGCCACCGCCCCGCCGTCAAGGGCGGCTATTTCCCGGTTCCGCCGGTCGATAGCGAAAGTGACCTGCGCGCCGAGATGCTCTCCACCATGGGTGAGATGGGGGTGATCATCGAGAAACACCACCACGAAGTGGCGCAGAGCCAGCACGAGCTCGGCATGAAGTTCAACACGCTCGTGCGCATGGCCGACCAGATGCAGATCTACAAGTACGTGATCCACAACGTCGCGCACAGCTACGGCAAGACCGCGACCTTCATGCCGAAGCCAATCTATGGCGACAACGGCTCGGGCATGCACGTGCACCAGTCGATCTGGAAGGGCGGCAAGCCGCTCTTCGCCGGCAACGGCTACGCCGATCTCTCCGAACTCGCGCTTTACTACATCGGGGGTATCATCAAGCACGCGAAGGCTCTGAACGCCTTCACCAACCCGACCACCAACTCCTACAAGCGCTTGATCCCGGGCTTCGAGGCACCGGTGCTGCTCGCCTACTCGGCGCGCAACCGCTCCGCCTCCTGCCGAATCCCCTACGCGACGAGCCCCAAGGGACAGCGCGTTGAGGTTCGCTTCCCCGACCCCTCCGCCAATCCCTATCTCGCCTTCGCGGCGATGCTGATGGCGGGGCTCGATGGAATCCAGAACCGGATCCATCCGGGCGATGCGATGGACAAGGACCTCTACGATCTCCCGCCGGAGGAGCTGAAGGGCATCCCGACCGTGTGCGGCTCCTTGCGCGAGGCGCTGCAGTCGCTCGAGGCGGATCACGAGTTCCTGCTCAAGGGCGACGTGTTCAACAAGGACCAGCTGGAGTCGTACATCGCGCTGAAGTGGCAGGAGGTGTACCGCTTCGAGCAAACCCCGCATCCGGTCGAGTTCGAGATGTACTACTCGGTCTGACCGCGCATCGGCTCACGCGGGCAAAAGGGCGGCTCCGCCACGGGCCGCCCTTTGCTTTTCGCCGCCGCTGGATCTTCCAGGGGTGCGCGCGTCAGGCGAGGCGGGCGCAGCAAAGCCATGTTGAGACGTCTCTTGTTGCGGCGCGATGGCTTCGCAATCATTTCGCCATGCACACTGCCGCGCCTTAGGCGGCGAAGACCCAGCCGGCCGCCGCCTCTCCCACCTGGCATCTGTTCGTCCCCAAGACCATTACCGTTCTGCGCCAAGGCTAACGGCTTGGCGACCTGCGCGCCGACCTGGTCGCGGGGCTGACGGTCGCCATCGTCGCCCTGCCGCTTGCCATGGCGCTTGCCATCGCCTCAGGCACCACGCCTGAGAAGGGCCTTGTCACCGCGGTGGTCGGGGGGTTCCTCACCTCCCTCCTCGGCGGCGCGCGGTTCAACATCTCCGGGCCGACGGGCGCCTTCGGTGTCGTCGTCTTCGGGGTGATCGAGAAACACGGCTACGATGGCCTGATCGTGGCGACACTGATGGCGGCCGCCATGCTGGTCGCGGCGGGTGTGCTCCGCCTCGGCACCTGGATCAAGTACATCCCGGAGCCGGTGGTGGTCGGCTTCACCGCCGGCATCGCGGTGATCATCTTCTCGAGTCAGGTGCGCGACCTCCTCGGGCTCGAGATCGCGAAACTGCCGGGCGGGGTGGCCGGGCAGTGGCAGGCGTATTGGGAGGCGCGGGGCACGATCGCCGTCGCCGCACCTGTGCTCTCCCTCGTCTGCCTCGTCGTCATCCTCGGCCTCAGGCGCGTCTCGCCTCGCGCGCCGGGTTTCCTCATCGCCGTCATCGGGGCCGCTGCCGCCACCGCCCTGTTCGGGCTTCCGGTGGAGACGATCGGCAGCCGGTTCGGCACCGTCTCCGGCGCCATCCCCCCGCCCGCGCTGCCGCACGTCCCGCTCGACAAGCTCGGTGACCTTCTCAGCCCCGCCTTCACCATCGCCTTCCTGGCCGGGCTCGAATCCCTCCTCTGCGCCGTGGTGGCGGACGGGATGACCGGACGGCGCCATCGCTCGAACTGCGAACTCGTCGCGCAAGGCATCGCCAATGCAGGCTCCGCCCTGGTCGGCGGCTTGCCGGTGACGGGCGCGATCGCGCTCACCGCCACCGCGATCCGCGCCGGCGCGCGCAGCCCTCTCACCGGCATCTTCCACGCCCTGTTCCTGTTCATCGCGATGCAGGTGGCGATGCCGCTTGCCCGCCACATCCCGCTCGCTGCCCTCGCCGCGGTGCTCGTCGTCGTCGCCTGGAACATGAGCGAGCAGGATCGGGTGCGACACATCCTGCACACGGCACCCATGGGCGAACGGCTGGTGCTTCTCGGAACCTTTGGTCTCACGGTGCTGGTCGACCTCACCACCGCCATCGAGGTGGGTGTGGTGCTGTCCGCCATCCTGTTCATGCAGGGCATGGCCGAAGCGGTTTCCCTTTCGCGTGACGGGGCAGAGATCGTGGCCCGCGACATCGACGATTTCACCCGCCCCGCTGACGACCGCGCGATTCAGATCGACGCGCTTCCTGCGAGCGTCGAAGCCTTCAAGCTGTCAGGGCCACTGATTTTCGGCTCCGCCGGGCGGCTCGCCGACGTGATGGACCTCAGCCCCGGCCGGCCGCGCGCATTCATCCTGCGCATGCGCGAGGTGCCGTTCATCGACACGAGCGGTGTCGCCGCCCTAGACGCTTTCGTTCGCCGCAACCGCCTGCGTGGCACGACGGTGATCGTGACCGGGGTGCAGCCACAGCCGCTTGCGGTGATGCGCCGGATGGGACTGACGGAGACCACGCCCGGTTTCGTGCTCGCACGCGACTTCAAGGAGGCGATCGCGATCGCGCAAGGACAGGCGACGACCGCCTGAGCGGGGCGACCCGATACAGCTGCTCAGCCGAAGCGGGCGTTGAGCCAAGCCAGAAGGGTGCGAACCACGTCGCCCCAGGCGTGATCCAGCATCATCGCATGCGCCACCGTATCGAGCACGACATGGTCGGCGCCGTGAAACCAAGCCGTTCGCGCAACGGCATCGGCAGGCACCAGCGGGTCAATCCGCGAGGATACCACCAGCGCGGGCAGGCCGAGCAGGCGGGCCGAGGCAACCGGCCGCGGCCACTGCGCCTCGGCAAGCGCGCGCAGGCTTTCGGATTGGAAACGCTGCAGGAGCGACCAGGCGCGCGCCTCGGGAAGTGTTTCGGAGAACAGCGCGCGGCGCAACCGTTGCGGCGGCGTCTCCATCGCCTCCGCCCAGGGCATGCGCGCCACCTCGCGCCAAAGATCGGGATCGGAGAGAGCCAGCGTGAAGTTCGCCACCGCCAGACCTTCAGGAGGCACGGGTGCCAGCAGCACCACGCCACGCAAGCGGGGATTGCCGAGCAGCATCTGTGCGACCAGCCCACCAAGGGAGTGACCGATGACGATCACCGGTCGATCCAGCGACGCGAGCGCAGACTGCGCGTCCAGCACGTAGTCGAGAAGCCCGAAGCTGTGCAGGAGCGACCGCCCTCGGCTCCCGCCATGGCCGCGGAAGGAGAGGGCAGCGCACCGCCACCCGGCCTCCGCCAGGGGCTGCATCAGGTGCTCTGCCCACACCCAGGCGGCGGCGGACGCGCCGTGCAGGAACAAGATCGCCGGCCCGCCGCCTCCCTCGCCGGCGCGCAGCAGCTCAAGGCCGCCGACCTCGACGCGTTCGGGCTCGAAACGCGCCGTGCGGGCGCGAAACGGAATGACGGCGGCGCCTCCGCCTTCGCCCTGCCCGGCAGCGCAGTGAGCGTTGGGAGAGACCTGGTCGGACCTGCTCAGTTTCGGCTCCGATCGACCAGCGCGTTCTTCCTGATCCAGGGCATCATCGCGCGCAGCTTCTCGCCAACCTGCTCGATCGGGTGAGCGGCGAGGCTCCGGCGCATCGCCTTGAACGAGGCCTGGTTCACCTTGTTCTCGAGCATCCAGTCGCGCGCGAACCGGCCTGACTGGATGTCGGCCAGCACTTGCTTCATCGCCGCGCGCGAGGCCTCGCCGATGACGCGGGGGCCCGAGACATACTCGCCGTACTCGGCGGTATTGCTGATCGAGTAGTTCATGTTGGCGATCCCGCCCTCGTAGATGAGGTCAACGATCAGCTTCATCTCGTGCACGCACTCGAAATAGGCCATCTCGGGGGCGTAGCCAGCCTCCACCAGGGTCTCGTAGCCTGCCTTCATCAGCTCGACGAGGCCCCCGCAGAGCACAGCCTGTTCGCCGAAGAGGTCGGTCTCGCACTCCTCCTTGAAGGTCGTCTCGATGATCCCGGCGCGCCCGCCGCCGATCGCCGAGGCATAGGAGAGCGCGAGTTCGAGCGCGTTGCCTGAGGCGTTCTGCGCCACCGCCACAAGGCACGGCACGCCCGCGCCGCGTTGGTACTCGCTGCGCACGGTGTGGCCCGGGCCCTTGGGCGCGACCATGGCGACATCCATGTCCGGGCGCGGCTCGATCAGGTTGAAATGGATGTTCAGCCCGTGCGCGAACATCAGCGCGGCACCCTCGCGCATGTTGGGCCCGAGCTTCTCGCGGTAGAGATCGCCCTGCCCCTCATCGGGGGTCAGCACCATCACCACATCCGCCCAGGCCGCTGCCTCTGCCGGATCCATTACCTTAAATCCGGCGGCTTCAGCCTTGGCAACGCCAGCTGAGCCGCGCCTTAGACCGACTACGACCTCAGCGACACCGGAGTCGCGCAGGTTGTTGGCGTGCGCGTGGCCCTGGCTGCCATAGCCGATGACGGCGACCTTCTTGGTCTTGATCAGGTTTACATCCGCGTCGCGGTCGTAATACACGCGCATTTCGTTCCCTCTCCGGTTCGGTGTCGTGGCGTGGAAAACCGGCTGTAGCGGCGGTCGCACCGCCCCGCAAGCGGGGCCGGGCGGCGGCTCAGCCGTAGATGCCCTTCGGCCCACGTGCCATGGCGACGATGCCAGTGCGGCTGACCTCGACCAGGCCCAGGGGCCGCATCAGCGCGACGAAAGCATCAAGCTTGTCGGTCGCGCCGGTCATCTCGAAGACGAAGCTTTCCGTTGTCGCATCAACCACGCGGGCGCGGAAGGCATCCGCGATGCGCAGCGCCTCCACACGCTTCTCGCCCGTGCCCGCAACCTTGATCAGCGCGAGCTCGCGCGCAATGTGCGGCCCCTCCGTGGTGAGATCGGCCACCTTATGCACCGGCACAAGGCGGTCGAGCTGCGCCTTGATCTGCTCGATCACCATCGCGGTTCCGGAGGTGACGATGGTGATGCGGGACAGTTGCTTCTCCTCGTCCACGGGTGCGACGGTGAGGCTGTCGATATTGTAGCCGCGGCCCGAGAAGAGGCCGATGACACGGGCAAGCACACCCGCCTCGTTCTCCACCAGCACGGCAATCACCGCCTGACGGGTGGAGGTGTCGTGGGCCGGGCTCAGCGCCTTCAGCATCGACGGCGGGTCATCGGATGGCGTGGGCGGCTCAGACGAGCACCATGCCTTCTTCGGTCACGCCGGGCTGGGCAGCGCCGTAGGGCGCCTTGTCCTCGGGGCCGAGGATCATCTCGTTGTGCGCCGCACCGGAGGGGATCATCGGGAAGCAGTTCTCGTGCTTGTCCACACAGATGTCGGCGATCACCGCCCGATCGACGGCGAGCATCTCATGGATGACGTCGTCCAGATCGCCCAGCGATTTCGCGCGCAGGCCGACGGCGTGGAAGCTTTCCGCGAGCTTGACGAAATCGGGCAGAGCAGCGGAGTAGGACTCGGAGTAGCGGCCGCCGTGCAGAAGTTCCTGCCACTGCCGCACCATGCCCATGTACTCGTTGTTAAGGATGAACACCTTCACCGGCAGCCGGTACTGCGCCAGCGTGCTCATCTCCTGGATGTTCATCAGGATCGAGGCTTCGCCCGCGATATCGATGACGAGGGCCTCAGGGTGCGCGATCTGCGCCCCCACCGCAGCCGGAAGCCCATAGCCCATGGTGCCGAGCCCGCCCGAGGTGAGCCAGCGATTGGGACGTTCGAACTTCCAGAACTGGGCCGCCCACATCTGGTGCTGGCCCACTTCGGTGGTGATGAACACGTCGCGTCCCGTTTCGCGCACGATCTCGTAAAGACGCTTGATCGCGTGCTGCGGCTTGATCACCGCGTTCGGCGCGGCGTCCTGCCGGTAGCGCAGGCAGTCGCGCGCCCGCCAGAGATCGATCTGCTTCCACCAGGCGGCGAGCGCGCCGGTGTCGGGCTTCGTTGGGTCCGCTTTCCAGGCTGCAATCAGCGCTGCGAGCACACGCGCGGCGTCGCCAACGATGGCGCAATCGACGCGGACGTTCTTGTTGATCGAGGAGGGGTCGATGTCGGCGTGGATCTTCAGCGAATGGGGCGAGAAGTCGCGCAGCCGGCCGGTGACGCGATCATCGAAGCGGGCGCCGATGTTCAGCATCACGTCGCAGCCGTGCATGGCGAGGTTGGCCTCGTAGGTGCCGTGCATGCCAAGCATGCCCAAGAACTGCGGGTCGGAAGCCGGGAAGGCGCCCAGGCCCATCAGCGTGTTGGTGCACGGAAAGCCGGTGAGATGCACGAACTCGGTGAGTAGGCGGGACGCCTCGGGGCCGGCGTTGATCACCCCCCCGCCGGCATAGACGATCGGGCGCTTCGCGTTCTTCAGCATCCGCACGGCCTGGGCGATCGCGAGCGGATCTGGGTCCACCACCGGCCGGTAGGAGCGGTGCGGCGTGGAGGGCATGCCCTGATAGACGCCGCGGCCGATCAGCACGTCCTTCGGCAGGTCGACCACGACGGGCCCCGGCCGGCCGGAGCGGGCAACGTAGAACGCCTCGTGCAGGATGCGCCCGAGCGCGTTGACGTCCTTCACCAGGTAGTTGTGCTTGGTGGCAGGGCGGGTAATGCCGGTGGTATCCGCCTCCTGGAAGGCGTCGTTGCCGATCAGGTGCGTGGGCACCTGGCCCGTGAGGCAGACGACCGGGATGGAATCCATCAGCGCATCGACCAGACCCGTCACCGCGTTGGTGGCGCCGGGGCCAGAAGTGACCAGCACCACACCCACCTTGCCGGTCGAGCGCGCGTAGCCTTCCGCCGCGTGCACCGCTGCCTGCTCGTGCCGAACCAGGATGTGGCGGATGGCGTTCTGCTGAAAGAGCGCGTCGTAGATCGGCAGCACCGCCCCGCCTGGGTAGCCGAAAATGACGTCCACGCCCTGATCTTTCAGCGCGCGCAGGACGATCTCGGCACCACTGAGGGTCTCGGTCGGGGTCATGGCGATGGTCCTTCCGCTTGCCCGGGCTCAGCAGGCTCGGGCGGCAGAGCGGTTATCCTGGCCGCGCCGCGGTGCGTCAACAGGAAAGCATCAACAAACGAAAACAACTCTGCCATGTCCTTGGCTGAAAATTGCGCAGAGGCCCCAAGCCAGGAACGAATGATTAGTGTCCGCTCCGCTGGCGCCAGCCTGCGGTGCCGGAACCACGTGCCTTGACGCTTCGCATATTGCCGCACCTGGGCCTGGGCCCTGGCCACCGCTTCGGCGAGCGGGATCTCGCCACGGAGGGCAGCCGCGAGCGGCGGCACCCCGTGCGCGCGCATGAGCGGCAAGGCAGGATCAAGGCCTCGCGCGAGAAGACGCCGCACCTCGTCGAGAGCGCCGCGCTCAAGCATCGCCAAGAACCGGGCGTCGATGGCAGCGCGCAGGCGATCGCGCGGCGGATCGAGCAGGATGTGCGCGAACCGCCAAGGCGCTGGTGCATGCGCCCTCCCGCGCCACCAGGCGGCAAGACCCCTTCCGGTGGCCTGCAGCACCTCCCACGCCCTGATCACGCGCTGGGTGTCTGAGGGGTGAAGGACGGCAGCCGTTTCGGGGTCGCGTTCGGCAAGGCGCGCGTGCACCGCGGGCGCACCGAGTTCCGCGGCAAGGCGCCGCGCCTCGGCGCGGATCGCAGCAGGCACGGGCGGGATTTCGCCGATCCCCCGGACCAGCGCCTCCAGCCACAGCCCCGTTCCGCCGCACAGGATGGGGACGCACCCAAGCCTTCTCGCCTTCTCCATGGCAGCCAGGGCCATCTGCCGGAACCAGGCCGCATCCGCCGCCTCAGCCGCATCGCGCACGCCGTACAGCAGGTGTGGGGCGCGCGCCTCGTCCTCAGCCGAGGGGCGGGCGGTGAGCACGCGAAGGTCGCGATAGACCTGCATTGAGTCCGCGTTGATCACCGCACCGCCGTAGCGTTCGGCGAGCGCGAGGGCGAGAGCTGATTTGCCCGAGGCGGTTGGGCCCGAGACGATCAGCGCGCGCGGCAGGCTTTCATCGTCCGCGGCTTGCGTCTCAGCTTCGGCCATCGCACCAGCCAGCCATGGACCAGGTTCTGACCCTGATCGCGCCGGCCGCCGGCCCGGAGCTTGAGGCGTCCCACCTCCGCGAGGCGGCGGCGGCTCTGCGCGTTGCGGGTGCGGCCGTCCGTCCCGCCAGCTGGCTCTCCCCTGGCGAAGCAGCAGACCTCCCCTTTTCCGACCTCGCCCCCGAAACAGCCGAGGCAGCCGCCCGCGCCGCCTTGGCTGGCGAACCGCTCGACCTCGCCGTGCTGCCCGCCGTAGGCCGGCGCAAGCGGATCCTCGTCGCCGACATGGACAGTACCATCGTCGTCGGAGAAACGCTCGACGAGCTCGCCGACTTTGCCGGGCTGAAGGAGCGTATCGCCGCCATCACCGCCCGCGCCATGGCCGGCGAGCTCGATTTCGCAGGCGCGCTGCGCGAGCGGGTTGGCATGCTGCAGGGTCTCTCGGTCGAGGCGCTCGAGAAGACCTGGGAGCGGGTCGTCATCATGCCCGGTGCGGCCGAGCTCGTCGCCACCATGCGCGCGCACGGCGCGGTTTGCGCCCTCGTTTCTGGGGGGTTTCGTTTCTTCACCGCTCGGGTGCGCGAGGCCTTGGGCTTCCATCTCGATCGCGCCAACGACCTGATCATCGAGGAGGGCAGGCTCGCAGGGCGGGTGGTCGAGCCGATCCTCGATCGCACCACGAAGGAGGCAAGCCTGCGCGCGCTGGCCGAAGAGCACGGCGTGCCGCTTGCCGACACGCTCGCGGTGGGAGACGGGGCGAACGACCTCCCGATGCTGCTGGCAGCCGGGCTTGGCGTGGCGTTCCGAGCGAAACCGGCTGTGGCGGCGGCGGCGCGGGTTCGCATCAGTCACGCCGATTTACGCGCTCTCCTGTGGCTGCAAGGCTACCGGGCCGACGACGTTCGACGCGCCTGAGGCGTAGCCCAGCCCGGCGTCCGCCCCCGCCAGCCTCCGCCTCAGCCGCGACCAACCGGGATCGCCACCCAGCGCGGGCCCTGCCCGCCCTGGCTTTCTAGCAGAACAAGCACGTTGCGCCGGCCCGTCTGCCGCGCGCGGTCGAACCGCTCCCGCACCTCGGCGGGGTTGGACACGGTCTGCTGCTGAACCTCGAGAATGAGGTCGCCGGGGCGAACGCCACGCTCTGCGGCTGGGCTGTTCGGGTCGACCTCGAGCACAAGCACGCCGCGCGCGTCCTGCGGCAAGCCGAAGCGCTCGCGCAGCTCCGGAGTGATGGCGGACAGGCGAAGCCCCGTTCCCGGCACCTCGACCGGCCGGCCGGTACGATCCTGCGGCCCCGGCGTGGCGGCAGCGAGCTGCGCATCGTCGGGCATCTCCCCCACCGTGACGCGCACTGTCTCGCGCTTGCCATTGCGCCAGATCACCACCGGCACCTCGAGCCCGATCGGGGTGTCGGCCACCACGCGCGGCAGGATGCGCATTTCGCGGATTTCCTGGTGGTTGAACTCGAGGATGATGTCGCCGTTCTGCAGCCGGGCCTTGTCCGCGGGCCCGCCCTCATTCACCCCGGCGACGAGCGCGCCGCGCGCCCCGCCCGGAAGCCCCACACTCTCCGCAATCTCGTCTGTCACCTGCTGGATGCGCACACCGAGCCAGCCGCGACGGATGCGCCCGTGTTCGCGCAACTGGCTGACCACGCTTTGCGCGATGGCGGAGGGAATGGCGAAGCCAATGCCGATCGACCCGCCGGTGGGCGAGAAGATGGCGGTGTTCACGCCCACCACCTCGCCTGCCATGTTGAACAGCGGCCCGCCCGAGTTGCCGCGGTTGATGGCGGCGTCGGTCTGGATGAAATCGTCGTAGGGCCCAATGCGGATGTCACGCCCACGGGCGGAGACGATGCCGGCGGTGACGGTACCGCCGAGCCCAAACGGGTTGCCGATGGCAAGCACCCAGTCGCCGATCCGCAGGGCATCGGAGTTGCCGAAGCGGACCGGGATCAGCGGCTTCTCGGTTCGCACTTTCAAAAGCGCGAGGTCAGTGCGCGGGTCCCGCCCAACCACCTCGGC
>CALFVI010000056.1 GCA_937928775.1 uncultured Elioraea sp.
GGCGCATCACGCCAGCGCAGGCGATGGCGAATGACGGAGATGATGCCGCTCAGCACGCGCCGGTCAGCCACGCGCGGGACGCCACGGGACAGCGGGAAGGGCGGCGACAGACGGCGTATCTGCGCGGGCCAAAGTAGGACAGGCAGCTTTAGGCTGAGCCTAGCGGAACTTCTGTCACGCTCAGACCCACACAGCGCCGTGTCGCACCACACGATCCATGGGGCCTCGGCCTAGCGGAGTGGCGTAGATCCTTGCTTTCGCTACGCGTAGCTGCGCATTGGTGACAGCTCACGTCAAGATCGAGGCTGTGCACTGCGTACTCGTCTCCTCGGTCACGCTTGGCATGCTAGCTCTGTTGTCGCCAGGCAGCAGCACCGCCGTTCTTCTCCTCTCGTATGTCGTCGTCCATCGCCTGCTACTCTCGCGACCGCTGAGCAGCTGCAGCGATGCTGTTCCAAAGCCAGCTATGCTGGCGATCAGCCGCGCTGATGACATGCTCGACGCGCTCACCTCGCGTTCGGTCTCGATATTCTGCAGACTCGAGTGATGGCCTTATGGCTCGCTTGTTAGGGCCGACCAGCTTGGCTTGACGATCACGAGCTCGCGGCGACTCGCTGCGCCAGACTTGCTTTCCGCCTTCGGCGCGGCCTCGACGCGTTTGTGCGCGTGCTTGGCCTTGTGAAGATGCTGTTCATCCTGGGCTTCGGCCGATCTTTCCTGCGCGTGCGTGTCACGGCTGCCAAGCTAGCGGGATTCACCCTGGTCGTCGCGAGCGTAGTGCTGATTGTGCTCTGCCGCTAAGGCGTTAGTCGAACATGGCCAGGATGGCGGCGTGATCGATCGCAGCCACCGTGGCAGGGCGCCATTTCGGGTCGCGCGTCTTGTCCACCACCTGGGCGCGCACGCCTTCGGCGAAATCGGGATGTGCGATCATCTTGCGCGTGAGATTTAGTTCCATGGCGAGACATTCGGGCAGCGTCATCATGGCGCCGCGGCGCAGGAGTTCCGCCGTCACGCAGAGGCTGGTAGGCGACATGCGTGAAAGGCTCTCGAGCTGCGCCTTTGCCCAGGCGTCGCCGCGAGCCTCCAGCCTAGCGAGGATTTCCGGCACGCTATCGGGTGTGAAGCAATCGTCGATCGCGGCGCGGTCACGGGCAAGCAGCGAGTCGGGCGCAGGATGCGCGTGCGCCTCAAGCGCGACGACGCCCGAGCGGACAAGCCCGGCTTTCAGCGACTCAAGGGCGGAGCGCGGTACGTAGTGGGTGGCGAGCCCGACGTGGATCGCATCGCCTGGCGAAATTCGTGCCCCCGTCAGGGCGAGATACAGTCCAAGCCGCCCCGGCAAACGAGGGAGGAAATGGGAGGCACCGATGTCCGGAAAGAGCCCGATCGCCGTCTCCGGCATCGCCATCACCGCATGCTCGGTCACCACGCGGTGCGAGCCGTGGATGGAGAGCCCCATGCCGCCGCCCATCGAAATACCGTCGATCAGCGCGACATAGGGCTTCGGATACTCCGCGATGATCCGGTTCAGGCGGTATTCGGAGGCGAAGAAAGCTTCGGAGGCAGCAGCATCGCCGCGCAGCACGTTGTCTCGGATCGCGCGCACGTCGCCACCAGCGCAGAAGGCCCGCCCACCCGCCCCCTCGATGGTGACAAGGCGCACGGCAGGATCCTCGCGCCATGCCTCCAGCGCCTCCGTCAACGCGCGGATCATGGCGAGGTCGAGCGCATTGAGCGCTTTCGGCCGGTTCAACACAAGCCGCCCGACACCGCCTGACACCTCGGCGAGGACGGTCGGTTCGGCAACCGTGGTCTCGCTCATGCACCCTCTCTCCCAACTTTCCGCTCTCGCCTAGCAACCGCAGCGTGGTCGGACAATGTTGGAGCGTTCCGATCGGCTGACCACCAAACGTGGTGGGTCAGACGTACGCGACCCCAACATCCAGACGAGTCCTCTGGCGGTCGGCAGCCGTGCCCTGCTAACCTTGACCCGTAACCCTAGCCGCCGAGGCAGTCCGATAACCGTGATGCCGATCCCGCCCGTCTCTCATGCCCAGCCTCTGTTACCGTGGGGCGAGACGCCCGCGCGCACCTACGCGCCGGGCATGGGTCAGGCGGTGGCGGATCGCACCATCAACCGCCGGATCGTGCGCCGCTTCTCCACCCCACGGCGGCTCCCATTCGACCTGCCGCGCGACGATTCGACCGCCCTTGAGCAACAGCTTGCCGCCTGGGCGCGACGCGAGGGCTGGGCCTACGAGGGCGTCTTCCACGTCGATCGTGGCGACGAGACGCGCGTCCAGGGCTGGATCGAGGCGATTGGGCGGATTGAGACAGAGTGCTGGGCGGACGTTGCCGAGCGGGTGGCCCTCGGCAACGCCCTGCTCGAACCGAGGCCCGAGTGGCGCGAGGCCGAGCGCACCACGCTGCGCCACCACCTACGTCAGGCGAGCGTTCTGCTCTCGGGGCGGCACCTGCAGCATGGCGACGCCTCGCAGCCCTCACGCAACATGGAGGTCTTCACCAACTGCTCGACGGCGGCGAGCTCATTTCTTCTCTACCTCCTGCTGCTAAACGGCTCCGGGGTGGGGCGCGCCTACGACGACGCGATGATGGCGGTCGACTGGGCCCGGAACATGCCGATGGTGGTGCCGGTGATCGACTGGAGCCACGCAGATGTGCAATCGGGCCTTATCGGCGGCTTCTTCACCCGCCGCGAGGCCGAACACCTTTACGCCGCGCACGGCCGGATCGTCGTGCATGAGGTGGCGGACTCGCGCGAGGGCTGGGCTAAGGCGGTGGAGGTGATCGAACGCCTCGCCTTCGAGGGCCGGCGCGACGAGGTGGTGCTGGTCGACTTCTCGCGTGTCCGTCCCAAGGGCGCGCCGATCATGGGCATGCAGGGCCGCCCCGCCTCTGGGCCAGGGCCCTTTATGCATGCGCTCGCGCGCGTGGCCATGGTGCGTGGCTCAGGCATGGAGCCCTGGCGCGCCACGCTGTTCGTCGATCACTACCTCGCCGAGTGCGTGCTGGTCGGGGGCGCGCGCCGTTCCGCTCGCATGAGCACCAAGACCTGGCGGGATCGTTCCGTACTCGGCTTCATCTCGGTCAAGCGCGGTGGTTTCCTCTGGTCCTCCAACAACTCGATCACGGTGGATGCTGAGTTTTGGCACCACGTCCGCCGGCCCAAACCCGACCCCGCGTGGGATGCGACGAAGAAAGCGGATTGGGAACACGCGCACGCCGTGTTTGAGGCCGCCGTTCGGGCTGCCTACGAAGACCAGACCGGAGAGCCCGGCTTCATCAATCAGGACAAGCTCGTCGCCAACGATGCGGGCCTCGCAGCGTACGAGACGGGCAAACTCTTCGTCGGCAGCGCGAAGTACCAGCCGGATGCCGAATCGTACCCTCTCCTCGCCGACCTTGTGCGTCGCGCGCGCGCCTCGCGCTACACTCAGATCACCAACCCTTGTGGTGAGATTAGTCTGTTCATGCTCGGCGGCTACTGTGTGATCGGTGACGTCGTGCCATACCACGCGGCTGACGACGACGACGCCGAGGCGGCCTTCCGCGCCTGCGCTCGCGCGCTGATCCGCGTCAACCGCATGGACTGTATTTATCGGCCCGAGACCGAGCGCACCAACCGAATCGGGGTCAGCATCACCGGTTTGCATGAGTGGGCACTGAAGCGCTTCGGCTTCGGCTTCCGCGACCTTATCGATGAGGAGAGAGCCAAGCCATTCTGGATGCTGCTCGCGCGCTTCAAGCGCGCCGTGCGCGACGAGGCCCGGCGCTACGCCACTGCCCTCGGCATGACCGTTCCGCACACCGACACCACCGTCAAGCCCGCCGGCACCACGAGCAAGCTGTTCGGCCTGACCGAAGGCGCGCACTTGCCGTCGATGCGCGAGTACCTGCGCTGGGTCCAATTCCGCAACGACGACCCTCTGGTGCGCGAGTACCGTGCCAAGGGCTACCCTGTGAGGAAGCTCGTCACCTATCGCGGCACCACCGTCGTGGGCTTCCCGACCAAGCCGGAGATCGTGCGTCTCGCCGACGAGCTCGGCCTCACCCACAAGATCGTCACTGCCGGGGAAGCGACCCCCGAGGAACAGTACCGCTACCTGCAGCTGCTCGAGAAGTATTGGAT
Source organism: uncultured Elioraea sp. (assembly GCA_937928775.1). GTDB lineage: Bacteria > Pseudomonadota > Alphaproteobacteria > Acetobacterales > Acetobacteraceae > Elioraea. The sequence goes on from CALFVI010000056.1 coordinate 4,154, forward strand.
CCGCGGCGTTGATGAGCAAGGACGGCCGCTCGAGCCCGACACCGGCAACCAGGTGTCCTACACCTTGAAGTACGACCCTAAGCGAGTCTCATTCGAGGCTTTCCGGGCGGTGGTGCTTGCCCTGCAGCCTACCGTGCGCGCCTGTTCCGTGATGCCGCAAGCCGACACCACCGCCTACGAGTACCAGCCGGAGGAGCCGGTGACGAAGGCGCAGTACGAAGTGATCGCCGCCGCCATCGCCGCCGCTTCCGCCCCCGAGGCGGTCGGCCTCGAGCATGTCGCCTGCGACAGCGGTGCCTGCCCGATCGACTTCGGCACCAACGAGGCGAGCCAGAGGGCGGCTTGAGCCGACACGGCGAGGGCGCAGCAGAGACGCGGCGCGTTGCGGTTGCGGTCGCGCTGTCCTCCTGGCAGGGTCAGGGTCCGTCATGACTGACCCGCTCGTCCGTTTCGATCACGTCGCGAAGTCCTACGACCGCGCCACCCTCGTCATCCCTGATCTCAGCTTCGAGGTTGGGCGCGGCGAGTTCCTGACCCTCCTCGGGCCGTCCGGGTCGGGGAAGACCACCACACTGATGATGCTCGCCGGCTTCGAGGCGCCCGATCGCGGCCGCATCCTGGTCGAGGGGCGCGATATCGTCCGCGTGCCGGCGCACAAGCGCAACATCGGCGTCGTATTCCAGTCCTACGCTCTGTTCCCGCATCTTACCGTGGCGCAAAACGTCGCCTTCCCGCTCTCCGTCCGGGGGCGGCCGCGTGCCGAGATCGCCGAGCGCGTGACGAGCGCGCTGGCCATGGTCAGGCTGGAAGGCCTCGCCGATCGGCGGCCGGCCCAGCTTTCGGGCGGGCAGCAACAGCGCGTCGCCCTTGCCCGCGCGCTCGTCTTCCAACCCAAGCTCGTGTTGATGGATGAACCCTTGGGCGCCCTCGACAAGCAGTTACGTACCGAACTGCAAGCCGAGATTCGCCGGCTGCATCGCGAACTTGGCGTTACCATTGTCTACGTCACGCACGATCAGGAGGAGGCGCTTGCCCTCTCAGACCGGATCGCTGTCTTCAACGAAGGCCGCATCCGCCAGATCGGGCCGCCCCAGACGTTGTACGACCACCCACGCGACCCCTTCGTCGCGAGTTTTATCGGCGAGAACAATCGGCTCGAGGGCGAGGTGGTTGGTCGTGACGAGGACGGCAGGCTCGCCGTGCGCCTCGCCGAGGGGGCAGTGGTGTGGGCGGAGCCGGTTGATGTGCCGCCCTCGACGCGCCGCGTGCTCCTATCCGTCCGCCCGGAACGGATCGCGCTCGCGCACGCCGAAGCCGAGGATTTCGGCGCCGAGGCGCTTGCCGCCAGCGTCGTCGAGACCATGTTCCTCGGCGATCACGTGCGCGTCCGCGTGCGCCTCGCCGACGGCAGCCTTGTTACCGTAAAGCGCCCTGCCTACCCGCTCGACGCACGGCTGAAGCCCGGCGCGCGCGTCGCACTGGCCTGGTCAGCCAAGCACGCGATCGCTTTTCCAGCAGACAAGGCCGACTCAGGGCGTCCGCTCGTGGCGGGGCACGCCTGAGCCCTCGGGCTGCGTGCCGACGGTTTCGAACGCGCGCGGACGGCGCTACGCTTCATGCAGCAGAGCCCCGACCCAACGAAAGGAGTTATGGATGATGCGCCAAACCCTTGCCCTTGTTGCCGCAGCGGTCACTTCCGCACTTTCCTCCGCGAGCACGGCGCGCGACCTCACCATCGTCTCTTGGGGCGGTGCCTACCAGGACGCGCAGCGCCAAGTCTATTTCCAGCCCTTCACCCAAGCCACGGGCATCCGCATTGTCGAGGATTCGTGGGACGGCGGCATCGGCGTGCTGCGCACTCGGGCCGGGGCCGGCAACCAGACCTGGGATCTCGTGCAGGTGGAGAGCGAGGAACTGCTGCTCGGCTGCGACGAAGGCCTTTTTGAGAAGATCGACTGGCAGCGCATCGGTGGCAAGGACCACTACATCCCGCAGGCCGTTCACGAATGCGGGGTAGGCGCGATCCTGTACAACGTGGTCCTCGCGTGGGACCGCAACCGGTTGCAGGCGACACCGACCTGGTCCGATTTCTTCGACGTGCATCGCTTTCCCGGCAAGCGGGGCCTGCGCCGCGGCGTGAAGCTCACGCTTGAGATCGCGCTGCTCGCTGATGGCGTGCCGCGTGATCAGGTATATGCCTTGCTGCGCACCGAAGCGGGGGTCGAGCGCGCCTTCCGTAAGCTCGATACGATCAAACCGCACATCGTCTGGTGGCAGGCCGGCGCGCAGCCGCCGCAGATGCTGGGAGCGGGCGAAGTGACGATGACCACCGCCTATAATGGCCGCATCACCAACGCCAACCGCGCCGAGGGCCGTAATTTCGGCATCCAGTGGCGCGACTCCCTGTTCACCATCGATTCCTGGGTGATCATGAAGGGGTCGCCCAATCGCGACGCTGCCTACCGTTTTCTCGATTTCGCCAAGGATCCGCTCCGGCAGGCATCGTTGCTTGCGCTCATTCCCTACGGCGGAACAGCGCGCGGCGCAAACGAGGGGCTTTCGGCTGACCTCCTTGCGGTGAGCCCCTCCAACCCGGAGAACCTCAACGTGTCGCTGATGATCGATGACGTGTTCTGGATGGACCATCTCGATCGACTGTCGCAACGGTTCAACGCGTGGCTCGCGCGCTGAGCAACGGACGGCAGAAAAAGGCGATCATGGGGCGTGAGCGGGTAAAGCTCGAGGCTGCACTCTTGCTCGCCCCGCTCCTGCTGTTCATCGCAACTAGCTTCGTCGCCCCAATCGCTGCGATGCTCTGGCGCGGGGTGAGCGACATGGAAGTTCCCCGTGCGTTCCCGCGCACTCTCGCCGCGCTCGCTGACTGGGACGGGCGGAACCTGCCGGGGGATCAGGTCTTTGCCGCTCTGGCCGACGAGCTTGTCGCCGCGCGTGCGGCGGGCACTCTGAACGCCGCTGCCGGGCGGCTTAACAGTGACACGCCTGGACTTCGCACGGTCGTGTTCACCACCGCGAGGCGGCTGGCGCGCGGTGTGGAAGGCTCTCCGCGCGCCGCGATCCTCGCCGCCGACCCGGCCTGGGGCGAGGTCGAGACCTGGGGCGCCTTGCGGCGCGCCGGCGCCACACCGACCGATACGCATCTTCTCGCCGCGCTCGACCTCCGCCGCTCCGCAGACGGAACCATCACCTCCGTCCCAGAGGAGCAGCGCGTGTTCCGCGCGGTCGCACTGCGTACGGTGTGGATCGGTTTGCTCGTCACCCTGCTTTGCCTTGTGCTTGGCTATCCGCTCGCAGCCGCCCTCGTCTTCGTGCCGCGCCGCCTGTTCGGCTTGCTTCTGTTCGCCGTCCTGCTGCCGTTCTGGACTTCGCTTATCGTGCGCACGGCGGCGTGGATGGTGCTGCTCGCACGCGAGGGGATAATCAACCAGGCGTTCCTTGCGCTCGGGCTGGTCGTCGAGCCGGTGCAGATGCTGTTCACCCGCACGGCTGTGCTCGTCGCCATGGTGCACATCCTGCTGCCATTCATGGTGCTGCCGCTCTACGCAGTGATGCGCCAGATCCCGCGTGCGCAGCTGCGGGCAGCGGCGAGCCTCGGTGCCGGACCTGTCGCACAGCTCGTGCGCGTGTGGCTGCCGCAGACCCTGCCGGGAGTGGGTGCGGGAGCGCTGATGGTGTTCATCCAGGCGATCGGTTTCTACGTCACCCCCGCGCTGATCGGCGGCGGGGCCGACCAGATGCTGCCTTATTTCATTGGCTTTTACGCCACGCAGACGGTGAACTGGGGTCTTGCTGCCGCTCTCTCCATCCTTCTGCTCGTCGGCACCCTCCTTATCCTTGCCCTGTTCGGCCGCTTCCTCAGCCTTGCGCAATTCCGCGCAGCATGAGTGCCATCGGTCGTCTGCTCTGGATGGTGGTGGCGGCCGCGACGGCGCTGTTCCTCGTCGCGCCGCTGCTGGTGGTCGTCCCGCTCTCCTTCTCCTCCTCATCGTTTCTCGAGTTTCCTCCGCCCGGCCTGTCGCTGCGCTGGTACGAGGCGCTGTGGCAGAGCCCGTTCTGGCGCCAAGCAGGGGTGAACACGCTGATCATTGGCGCGGCCGCGACCGCGATTGCCTCTGCGCTCGGCACACTGGCCGCGATTGGGCTCTGGCTCGCGCCGCTGCCGGGCCGGCCCGCGATCTTCGGCCTGATCCTGTCGCCGATGATCGTACCGGTGATCATCACCGCCGTCGCGCTCACTTTCGCTTTTTCGCCGCTCGGTCTCGCGGCGAGCCACTGGGGCTTGATCCTGGCACACGCCGCGCTCGGCGCGCCCTTCGTCGTCGTCACCGTGCTCGCCACCTTGAGCGGCTTCGACCGCGCGCTGTTGCGCGCGGCCTCGGCCTGTGGGGCTGGGCCGATCACAACCTTCCGGCGCGTGCTATTGCCGTTGGTCCTGCCTGGTGTCGTTTCGGGGGCGGTGTTCGCCTTCGCCACGTCGCTCGATGAGACCGTGGTCGTGTTGTTCCTCGGCGGGCCGGAACAGCGCACCCTGCCGCGGCAGATGTTCGCGGGGCTGAAGGACACGATCGAGCTCACTATCCTTGCCGCGGCGACTGTGCTGATTGCGGCGTCGACGGTGCTCCTCGTGGTGGCGCGGCTGCTCGCTGCGCGATCTGCCCGGCTCGCTAGTGCGGCGCTGCGATGAACGGCCGGGCGCCGCGCGCGGTCATCCTGCCCGAGCGATTGGATGCCGCGAGCGTGCCGGCGCTGTGGTCTCAGCTCCTCGCCCGCACAGGGCCAGGGGTGGAGTTGACACTGAACCTTTCCCCCACGGGCGCAATCGAGACCGCTGGGGAGTCGTTGATCCTCGCCTTGGAGGAGCGGAAGGGCCGGGAGGCTCGGCTCATGGGGCAGCGAAGAAAATTTCTTGGTTCGTCGAACGCGGGCGCGGAGTAGCCGGGCAACGCTCGCCTTTCGCGCCGCAGCCCTCGCTGAGCCTGCCTGTCACCATCGGCTCGGCCGTGGTGGCGCGCGTCGAACGTTGGCGCGATGCGCACGCCTTCCTCGGCCGTATGGCTGCCGCGATGGCGTCCACGATCGTTCAACCGGGGACGCGGCGACAGCGCGAGATTGTTTGTCGGGCGGAGGAAATCGGCTACAGGGTGCTCCCGCTCATCTCCCCGATTGGCTCCATGTTCGGTCTGACCCTGTCCCTGCAGTTCGCGCTGCCGACGGCTCAGTGCGGCGCCGCAAGATATGTCGCGAGCTTGGTTTCCGTTTCGGTGTTGCACGAACTCGGTCCACTTTTCATTTCAGCCATTCTTGACGCGCCATTGAGCGCCGTCTTTGCGGGCGAGATCGGCACAACGAAAGTAAACCAGGGGATCGATGCGCTGACCGAAATGGGGTTCGATCCATTGCGCTTTTTGGGCGTTCCGCCGCTGATCGCCGCGGTGGCGATGGCGGTGGTTTTGATCGTGGCGATGAACCTCAACGCGCTTGCCGGGATGGTTGCGGCGATGACCTCACTCGACTCTCCTCTCGCCGTCCTCTCCACACAGGTGGTGACCTGGAGCACTCCCTCCGATGTGTTCCGCGGGCTCGCCACGGGCTTGGTATTCGGCGCCGTGATGGTGGGCATAGGCTGTGCGCGCGGTATGGGGACCAGGGGTTAGGCCCCGTGCGTTGGGCGAGAGCACGGCCGCGGCGGTGGTGGACGGCATAATCGCTACCATCCTGCTCGATGGCGGCTTCGCGGTCTTCTTTTATGCGATGGGATGGTGAGGACGTTCTCCACTCCCCCCTGTGCCTGACCTCGCCGCCGAGATGCGCGGGATCGCGATACGTTTTGACGCCAACACGGTGTTCGAGCATGTGAGCTTCACCGCCCACCGCGGCGAGGTGTTCGTCATCCTGCGCGGCTTCGCCATGATGTTCCAGCAAGGGCGTTGTTCGGATGAATGAGCGTACTGGAGAAAGTCATGCTGGCGCTCACCAACCTTCACCCACTTCCTGCCGCAGGCAATCGAGCGAATCGCGAGGATCAAGCTCGGCCGAATGGGCTTGATCGATGACGCGGAGCGGATGCCGACCAAGCTGTTGGGCGGCATGATCAAGTCAGCAGCGATCGCACGAGCGGTGCCGCTCGACCCACCGCTGGTCTTCCGCGACGAGCCCTCGGCGGGGCTCGATCCAAGTATCTCTACCGGGCTCGACTTCCTGACCATGTCGCCCGCGCGACATCTCGGTACCACCTTCGTCGGCGTCGTCCATGAACTCGACTCGATCATGACCATTGCGGACCGCGTCACCATGTTCGACAAGGTGGCAAAAGTGATAATCGCGTAGGGTGACCTGTGGCGGCTGAGGGAGGAGACCACACATCCAGTCGCGCACGCCTTCTTCAACCGCGCGGATGTTGCTGCCCAGGCGTCGGGGGGGCCGCGCATGGAGCACGGGGGCTTCATTTCCGCCTTGGTCTCAAGATCCTTGGCGGAATCGCGGCCCTGCTTGCCCTCATCGTCTTGATCGGCGCCGAGACGTTCCGTCGCCACGGCTTTATCTTCGAGACTCACTTCGCCACGAGCGTGCAGAGATCCCACACCAGGGCACAGGTGCGCTCCCGTGGTGTCGCCATCGGCACAGTGCGCGAGATTGCAATCGCCGCCGCTCTCTCTACTGAGGCGAGGCGGGGCAGCATCCCCTGGTCAGAGGTGGCACAGCTGGGTGCCGAGCGGTTCGAATTCTTCCGCGACAGGATCGTGGAGAAGAGTCTCAATCAGTTGCGCGACCCAGGCGACGCGGGGCTCTGGCTGCGGATGGCAAGGCAGGGCCTCACGGGCCTTCTGGATGTCGAGATGGATTTCCTCGACACAACGGGCCTTGCTCCACAGATTCCGTCATGGAAGGCGAAACGTTCCGTTACCGCTGCCGTAGCGTCCACGCTCGCACAGTCTCTGTCCGCGGCCAAACAGCTGATGGCGCGGCTGAACAAGTCGACTTTCCCGGGGTGGTTTAGCGGATTGCCGCCCACGTGGACGCACGGGAGGAGGGCGTGACGGTGAGCGAAGGCGATTGGCTCCTGGTTAAAGGCGGAGACTTGGTTGCCTCATTGCGGCGGCGAGGCGATGGCGTCGGTCCCCGCGTCGCGGCGGTGGCTTCTGAAGCCGAGCGGACTGCGCCGCCTGGGGGAGATCGCCGAATGGCGCGACGATCTGCGTGCTACGCTCGATGACACCGCGGCAGCGAGAGCGGAAATTCGCTCGGCGCTCGCACGACTGCGGGGAATGCAGGCAGCAACGGAGCAGACCACTGCCGGATCGAGGCGGTGGTCGGCGAGGCCGATCGCGACCTCCGTCCCGCCTTGCGCGATCTTCGCCTGGCCGCCGACAACCCGCGCGCGCTGATCGAGCAGGCGCGGCGCTAGCCGAGCCAGCTTCTGTTCGGCGAGCCACCGCCAGGAACGGCCGCAACCCTGCCGGCAGGCACGTGATGACGCGCCGTACGCTCCTCTGCACGTCTCTCGCGCTCTTCGCCTGCGCCAACCCATTGTCCCCGCTCTCTACGGGAAACCGACACGACGTTCTCGAAACGACACGGGCAACAGCCTCAATTGCAGCGGCCCGTCCTCGCAGCTCGCAGCGGCAAACGGTCACTGCCGCTGCCGGCGCAGAAGGGCGGGGTCTCGTTACGCGGCTGCTCGGCGACGTGCGCCAGACGGATGTCTTAGGCTCACGGCCCATTGTTTCGGCCGGGAGGTGACGGTGGCGGCGAGGGTGATGGCTTGCGAAGAAGGTGGTGGCGCATCGGTCGTCGCGCACGGCGATGTGTCGACCGTCTTTCAGCCGGCTGACTATGATCTCGATGCAGTGGCGCTGGCGGTAGAGCGGCTTGTCGTATGGGATGGGCTGCTTGCGGTTCCTCTTCGGGGGAATGCAGGCGGCAATGCTCCCCTCGGCGAGCGCGGCGGGGAAGGGGGGTGCTGTCGTAGCGGCGGTCGGCGATCAGCGCGCCCCGTCTACGCGCCTGCACCTGCACACTTTGCTCATCGGCCTCGACGCGATCGGCCGCGGATCCTCGCCCGTGGCAACTATGACCGCCGCGTGCCCGCCGCTTGGCTCGTGCCGGAGGTACGAGCTCCGGCCCTGTCGCAGGCGCTCGCTCTCGTGCTGACCGGCCTCGAGGAGGATCTGCGCCGCAGACTCGCGAAAGAGTTCGGCCGCCCTATAGACGCGTATATCACGCCGCGTCGGGCTGCGCCTCCGGGGCTGCGCGCTGCACGGCCGGCAAAGCGAGCATCGCCGCTTCCGAACGCAGGAGAGTAGGGAAGGGAGCGAGATCGATCCCGAAGCGACGCGCGTTGTACAACTGGGGGACGAGCACGCAGTCGGCGATGGTCGGCGCCTCGCCGAAGCAGAAGGGACCAGTCCCGCCCGCAACCATCGCCTCGCACGCTGCAAGACCGCGGGCAATCCAGTGGGTGTGCCAAGCCTGTTGCTGCGCCGTATCGAGCTTTAGCACTCGGTCAAGATACTCGCGCACCATCAGGTTGCAAAGAGGCGACACCTCGCAAGCGATGGCGAGCGCGAAGCTCCGCACTTGGGCGCGGCAGATTGGATCGCGGGGCAACAAGGGCGGAAGCGGGTGCTCCTCCTCCAGCCACTCCAGGATGGCGAGCGACTGGGTGAGCGGCACGCCGTCAACCTCGAGGGTGGGCACGAGCCCCTGCGGGTTGCGCGCAAGATACTCCTGCCGCCGATGGTCGCCGCCTTCGCGTAATAAGTTGATCGGCACGATCGCGTAAGAAAGGCCCTTGAGGTTGAGGGCGATGCGGACGCGATACGAGGCCGAGGAGCGCCAATAGGCGTGCAAGGTGAGAGTCACGGAGGCGTACCTTGGTCCTCGGTTGCCCCGGTCGGCGCACGCACCGCTCGCCGCGCTTGCTCGATTGCTTGTTCGAGCACTGTGACGTCACCTATGTGGTTCGAGAGGAGCAGCACGAGGGCGGCGTCCAGCCGACGCGACTCGTCAGGTGAGAGGTCGTGATGGGCGCGGACCAGGGTGACGAACGTGGCATCTGGATCGGCGAGTTTCGGGGTGGTGTCAAGCATTCTCAGGCGGCCTCTCGTGCAGCTTCGCTGTTACCGCGCCCCCAGAGACGATCAAGAGCGGCAACGACGCGGTCCAAGGTGGGTACCTGGAACCGGGCAGCGACGTGCTGGTCGGGGCGGACGAGGTATGCGGTGCCGGCGGAGGCGGCGTACCGCTCCGCCGCAATCCCATCTGCGGGGAGAGTGACGGTGCGCAGGCCGGGCACACTGTCAGTTGTCGTGTCTCCGAAACGAAGCAGTACCGGCTCGTTGCCAAGACGGTTGAGCAGGAACCCGTCGGCCAGCGGCGCATCGACGCAAGGGGCGCCGGGTGCAGGTCCGCCGGCCCAGGCTTCCCGATCTGGTGTTGACAGGGGACTGTTGGCGTAGCTGTGCGGCAAAGACAGCCGTCCGGAATTTACCATCCGACGTGCGAAGGCGTGCTCGCGCGCGAGCAGCAGCACCGCGTCGCGATAAGCGCGGGCCGCCTCTGTCTTCGGCGTGATGAAATCGGTTGCCCGCGTCGAGTGCAGAATGTTCTCGTCCGATGCGGGGATCCGCTCGGCATCGTAACTGTCGAGCAATCCCTCGAGTGCCGTCCCCTTCAGCACAGCGGCGAGTTTCCAGGCGAGGTTGTCGGCATCCTGGATCCCGCCATTACCGCCGCGAGCACCGAACGGGCTGACCTGGTGCGCGGAGTCGCCAACGAAGAAAATTCTGCCGTGCCGAAAGTGCTCCAAACGTCGACAGCGGAAGGTGTAGACGCTGACCCATTCGAGGTCGAAGGCGACATCCTTGCCAAGCATCGCCCGGATGCGCGGCACCACGCGCTCGGGCCTCTTCTCTTCCTCTGGGTCCGCTTCCCAGCCGAGCTGGAAATCAATGCGCCATACCCCGTCTGGCTGTTTATGCAAAAGCACTGACTGACCGGGATGGAACGGCGGGTCAAACCAGAACCACCGCTCGGCCGGGAACGGTACCTCGGTCTTCAGCACGACGTCCGCGATCAGGAAGCGGTCGCGGAACACCTGGCCGACGAAGGGAAGGCCCAGGGCCTCGCGGACGGAGGAGCGTGCACCGTCGCAGGCGGCGAGCCACTCGGCCTCTAGGAGATAGGCGCCTTCTGGCGTTTCGACCACAAGACGAACACTGTCGTCACGAGGATCGACCGAGACGACGCGCGACTTCCAGCGTAGATCGACGAGTCCAGTCTCCATACACGCCTCGACCAGCCACTCCTCCACGTAGTACTGCTGAAGATTGATAAAGGCGGGCATGCGGTGCCCTTGCTCCGGCAGGAGGTCGAAGGCGTAGGCAAGTGAGGAGCCAAAGAATACCTTGCCGACCTTCCACGTTACGCCCTTGTCGAGCAGCTTCTGACCGAGCCCGAGCCTGTCGTAGATCTCCAGGCTGCGCTTCGCGAAGCAGATGGCTCGGCTGCCGAAGCTCACTGTGTCGTCGTCGTCGAGGACGACCGAGGCGATGCCGTGGCGGGCGAGGTCGAGCGCGAAAGTGAGACCGACGAGACCAGCGCCAACGATAACGACCCGGGCTGATCCACCCTTGCCGTCAAGCTCGGGCGGACGTCGGAACGGGAAGCGCGGGTTCGTGTAGGTCGTCGGCATGGCGTTTTCTTCGGTTTCCTCCCTTCGTCCCGCGCCTCGTCAGGCATGCACATCGGCAGTCTTCGGTGCGGTCTCACCTTCCAGCGCGGGTGCGGTCTCGCCTTCCAGGGCGCGCCAAAGCGCGAGGTCACGCTCCGCCGTCCAGACGCGTGGCCGATCGATGCCGATTGCCTCATCGTAGGCGCGCGACACATTAAACGGCATGCAGTGTTCGAAGATCACCCAATGGCCGAAATCGGGCCGAAGCGCGCGCATCGCCGCCTCGTAGGTCTCCTTCAGCGACGCGCCTCGCTTGACGCAGGCGCGCACGAGGGCGAAGAGACGGGTGACGAAGGCTTCCGTTTCCTCGATGGCGAGGCGCGAGCCCGAGCCGGTGACGAGAGCCTGCCCGCGGCCAGGCACCAGCGCCTCTGGGCCAAGCGCGCGGATGGCGGCGAGGGTTGCCGGCCAGTCGCGGAAATGCGCGTCGCCGCAATAGGGTGTGGCGCCAAACTCCACCGTGTCGCCGGCGAACAAAACCCGCTCCTTGGGCAGCCATACGACTGTGTCGCCGGCCGTATGCGCGCGACCGACATGGATGATGCGAACCTCGCGCCGCCCGAGCCAGAGCGTCACGTCGCGCGTGAACGTCATCGTTGGCCAGGTCAGACCCGGAATAGAATCGCGGCCACGGAACAGGCGGGGAAAGCGGCCGATCTCGGAGGCCATGTCTTCCGCCCCACGCTCGGCGATCAGGGCGCGCGTCGCGTCCGAAGCGACGATGGCATCCGCCCGATAGGCCGAGGCACCGAGCACGCGCACCGCGTGGTAGTGGGAGAGTACAAGGTGACGGATCGGCTTGTCCGTCACCGCGCGGATGCGCGCAATCACGCCTTCCGCCATGGCAGGGGTCGCTTGCGCATCGATCACCAGAACGGAGTTGTCGCCAATGACGACACCCGAGTTCGGGTCGCCGTCCGCCGTATAGGCGTAGAGCCCCGGCCCGATCTCCTCGAAATTGACCTGTTTTTCCTCTAGATCGGCGGTGGAGGCAAAGGCTTTGCTCATCGTCATGCCGCCTTGCGCTGGGTCACCACAGCCGCGACGCGTTGGTCGATCGCGCCGAATATAGACCGGCCGTGGGCATCCTTCATCTCGATCCGCACACGGTCGCCCGCGCGCAGGAAGGGGGTGCGCGCCGCGCCGTGCAAGATCGTCTCGATGGTGCGCGCCTCGGCGATGCAGGCGAAACCCACCCCACCTTGATCGACTGTAGCCCGCGCAAGATCCTCGTGACGATTGGAGACGGTTCCCGCCCCGAGGATGGTGCCGGCACCGAGCGCGCGCGTGCGCGCCGCATGCGCGATCAGGCGGGGAAAGCCGAACTGCATGTCGCGCCCGGCATCAGGGCGGCCGAAGAGCGTTCCATTTACGGAACAGAGCACTGCGCCATGCAGCCGATCGCCATCCCAGGCCGTGCCGAGCTCGTCGGGGGTAACCGCGACGGGCGAAAATGCAGATGCTGGCTTCGATTGGAAGAAGCCGAAGCCCTTGGCGAGTTCGGAGGGGATCAAGTTGCGAAGTGAGACGTCGTTGACGAGCAGGAACAGCCGAATCGCGGCGCGTGCGGTTGCCTCGTCTGCCCCCATCGGCACGTCATCGAGCACGACAGCGACCTCGCCCGCGTAATCGAGCCCCCAAGCATCGTCGCCGAGCGGGATGTCGTCGCAAGGACCGAGGAAACCGTCGGATCCCCCCTGGTACATCAACGGGTCATCACGGAAGGAGGGCGGCATCTCCGCACCGCGCGCGCGCCGGACGAGCTCGACATGGTTGAGATACGCCGAACCGTCCGCCCACTGGTAGGCGCGCGGCAGCGGCGAGGCGCAGGCGGCAGCGTCGAAGGGAACGCCGCGCGAGGTATCGCTCTCGAACGCGTTCCATTCCGCTACGAGGGCGGGGCCTAAGCACGCCCAGTCGTCCAGCACGGCCTGCAGTGTCGGTGCGGTGCTGGCACGCTCGGCGCGGGCAAGGTCACGGCTGACAAGAAGAAGGCGGCCGTCACGACCGCCCTCTCGCAGGCTGGCCAGTTTCATCGCCTGCCCCCATTCGGCCCGGACAGCAGAGTGGGATCCTGAACCAAGCCTTCCTCCCGCATATTGCGCCTATGTGTCCTTGCTGCGTCGCGGCCACAACACCCAAAGGTCATTCCGCTGCGCGCTTCACCTTCCAGCTGTCGGCGTAGTCGGGCAACTCGCAGGCGAATGCTGCATCGCCGATCTCCAGCGCGTCTCGCGTGTCAATCATTACGGCATACTCATCCGTACTCGGCTTCGGCTGGACGAAGGCGCGCTCCAAAGCCTTCGGATGCGGCCCGTGCGTGAAGCCGCAGGGATGAAGCGTCATCATCCCTGCCCGAATGTTGTCGCGTGAGAAGAAGTCGCCTGCGTGGTAGAATAGCACCTCGTCGTAGTCGTCGTTGTTGTGGAAGAACGGTACCTTCAGTGCGCCCGGGTCGGTCTCGAATGGGCGGGGAGTGAAAGTGCAGATCACGAAACGATTGGCGACAAAGGTGGTATGCGCCGAGGGCGGAAGGTGATAGCGGTGCGAAACGAGCGGACGGATCTGATCTACGTTGAGCTTCACCGGCGCGAGATCACCATGCCATCCGACCGCATCCAGCGGGTTGAAGGGATAGGTGCAGACGGAGATCGCGTTGCGGCGCTTGATCACCACTCTGGTCGTGTTCTCGTGCTGCTGGGCACGGAAGGCGTCATCGATTGCTGGTGTCTCGAGTACTGCAGGATCGAAGATCGCGTGGTGGCCAAGCATGCCCTTGTCGGGGAGCATGTAGGTCGAGCCCGTCGCCTCGATCAGCAGGCAGGTGGTAGGTTCGGTGCACTCAAGGCGCCACATGGTGGAGCGCGGCAGCACGAGGTAGTCGCCCTCGCGGAATGTCATGTGGCCGTAGTCGCAGAACAGGTGGCCGGCGCCGCGATGGACGAAGATGAGTTCGTCGCCGTCGGCGTTCCGCGCGAGATGGTCCATAGTGGCCGGCGCGCGCCAGAAGCGCAGACGGATGTGCTGGTTGAAGAGCACGTCGGGCGCATCGAACGGTGAGGCGTGCTCAGCGTTGATGCGGTTGAGATCGAAGGCGCGCGGACGAAGCGGGCCCTCCCATGACGACCAGCCGGTCGGAGGATGGCGGTGGTACATGTGAGTGGCAGGGCCGAAGAATCCCTCTTTGCCCATCTCGCGCTCGAACGTGCCGGCCGGCAGGTCGGCATGCGCTTGCCGTGAAGTCTGCCCCTCGAGGCGCGGAAAGCGGATGTACTGCTTCATTGCGGAACCCTCCCCAATATGCTGCAACCGGCTTGCAACCTGCGGCTCACTCGTGCTGATAGTTGCATATGAAACCAAAGTCAAGCAACGCTACCGATGTTGCCGCTGAGGGGAGAGAGAAGGGCGCGGGTGGGTTTCGCCTCGAGGCATTCCTGCCCTATCTCCTGTCGCTGGCAGCGAACCGGGTGAGCCGGCTGGTTGCACGGCGCTACGAGGAGGCGTTCGGCATTAGCATTCCAGAATGGCGCTGTCTGGCGGTAATCGGTGCGGGCGAAGCGGTAAGCGCGAGTGGCATCGTCGAACGGACCGCGATGGACAAGGTGAAGGTCAGCCGCGCGCTCGCGTCGCTCGAGGCGAAGGGACTGGTTCGGCGGGCACCGCACCCGACAGACGGCCGTCTTTCTCTCGTCTCGTTCACCCTGCGCGGACGTACGGTCTATGAGCGGATTGTTCCGCTGGCACTAGAGACGGAGAGCGAGATGCTCGCGGGGCTGTCGGCGGCCGAGGAACGAGCTCTGCGGGCTGGGCTCGCGCGTCTTCTGGCGCGGATCGAGGATTTAGAAGGCGTTGGCAACGGCAGCTAGAGCAGGCCTTTCTGACGCAGGGAGGTCCAGCCTGCACGACCGACGATAACATGGTCATGCACGATTATGCCGAGCAGGCCCGCGGCATCGGCGATCTCGCGCGTCATTTCGATATCGGCACGTGATGGCGTCGGGTCACCGGATGGGTGGTTGTGCACCAGGATCAGGGCAGTGGCGTGCAGCTCGAGCGCCCGCCTCACTACCTCGCGCGGATAGACGGGGGTATGGTTCACTGTGCCACGGCCCTGGACCTCGTCGGCAATCAGCTGGTTTTTCGGATCGAGGAACAGGACGCGGAACTGTTCGACAGGCTCGCGGGCGCATGCTGCAGTCAAGTAGTCAATCAACTGTGTCCAGTTGGAGAGAAGGGGCTTCTCCGCCGCCTGAGTGCGGGCGAGCCTCAGTGCAGCCGCGTGGACGAGCTTCAGTGCCGCCACGCTGTGCGGTCCAAGCCCGCGCGTCTCGAGGAGCACCTTGGTCGGCGCGGCCAAAACCTCGGCGAAGCTGCCGAAGCGGTTTATCAGCGCCTTGGCGAGGGGCTTGGTGTCGCCCTTCGGCATGGCGAAAAAGAGGAGCATCTCGAGGAGCTCGTAATCGGCGAGGGCCTCAGGGCCACGCGTGAGAAGTTTGTCGCGCAGCCGCGCGCGGTGCCCGTGCGGACCTGTAGAAGGGAAGGGAGCCTCGGCCGGTGCCCGCGGCGTAAAGGCCTCGGCCGCCGGCTTAGTGGAAGCGCCGGCTGCTGAGGGGGGCATGAGGACGGCAGGAGCTTCGGCAAAGCCACTTGGATACGGCAGAGCCGACTTGGGAGAGCTTTGCTCCGCCGCCTGCCTTCCGAATAGACGTCGGAGCAGTCGCATCGCGCAGACCAATGAACTCTGAGTGAATTGTAAAACCTTCCCCACAGACACGCAACAGTTGAGGAGGCTGCCAGTGCCGGGCCGCTAGAGAAGCCCGAGTTGGCGAAAAGAGACGACGCAGCCGTTGCCCACAATCACGTGATCATGCAACGTGATGCCGAAGAAGGCAGCTGCCTCACGCATCTCACGAGTGAGCTCGATGTCGGCACGCGACGGCGTCGGGTCTCCCGAAGGATGATTGTGCACCAAGATCAGCCCTGTCGCCTGGAGTTCTAGCGCACGACGGACAATCTCGCGTGGGTAAAGCGGTGCATGGTTTACCGTGCCGCGGCCGTGCGCCTCGTCCGCTTTCAGCCGGTTCTTCGCGTCGAGATAGAGGACGCGCGCGTGCTCGACCGGCTCGCGCGCTAGCGCGGCGTGAAGGTAATTGATCAGCTTGCCCCAGGCATCCAGCACCGGCGCGTCCCGCACTTCGGCCGAGGCGAGTTTGAGCGCTGCGGCGTGCGCGACTTTGAGCGCCACGACCACCGCTTCGCCCACCCCCGGCACCGTTCGGAGCGCCTCCGGAGGGGCGACGAGCACGCCGGCAAAGGAGCCGAAGCGGGCGATCAGCGCCTTGGCGAGCGGCTTGGTGTCGAGGCGAGGGATGGCGAAGAGCAGCAGTTCGAGGAGCTCGTAGTCGGCGACTGCCTCCACCCCACCCTTGAGAAAGCGGGCGCGAAGACGAGCCCGATGGCCAAGATGCCCCGGCGGCGCCTCGCCGTCGGGGATGACCGGCGCGCCGGCCTTAACGAACAACCCCTGCGCTTCTGACGATCCACGCTGCTTCGCCACCGCATCCCTCCGCCCAGCGGCGAAACGATGCCGTGAGCTAGGGGAAGTCTGCAACCTCGGCGTGCGCCCCCTGACGCAGCCGTTAGGCCACTTCGATACCGAACAGCGGCGCGTACTGCTGCGAGCCGAACACGTCAGACTCGCCTGGACTTCCGGACGGGCGACGCCTTCGGATGGTGAATTTGACCGCATTCGCAGGTTCAAAAACGACGAAATCGGTAATGCGGTCGAGGGGAATGCCGTACAGCGCGGCGACAGTCTTGGGGGAGAGCACACCTGAATCACGCACCTTCTCAAAGGCCGCGGGATCTTTGAAGATAATGTCGAACGTGATATGATCGACACCGGCGTTTTTGCTGCGGATGGTCGAGGCGAGGTCGCGCAGCGTGGTGCGGTTGCGCAGCATCTCAGGCAGCTCTCCTGGCGCGCCCGTCGACGAGGTGGAACTCCGTGCGGAATAGATCGCAGGCGTCGCGAACTGGTATCACATGGTTCAACGTCCACTCGTAACCGGGCTTGCCGACCAGGATCTCGTCCGCCATCAAAGCGGCCGCCCCGGCCGTTCCCTTCACCTCTGGCAGGCGAGCGTAGAAGAGGTTTCGCGCCGCCAGCGCGCAGACCTCCTCAGCCTTCCCGGCATCTCGGCAGACCGTCTCGACCACGATGCCAAGCTCGTGCGGATGGGCCGGCGGGGCGGCTTCGAGCTCGCCCATGACCCCGTTTCGCCCGAACAGATGGTAGTGCACCGCCCAACCGGCCTGGTCCGGCGCGCCGAAACGCTCGGAAAGCCGAGCCCTCGCCCAAGCGATCGCGGCATCAATGTTCTCGATCACGTAAGGGTCGCGGATGCCGACCACGGCGAGCCGCCGTTCGCCCACCTTGCCTGCACCCTCCAGCTTCACCATCGGTTGCGGGGCAGGAATGAAGGCGGCGCCTGAGGCGCGCGCCGTGCGCTCGTCCACTGCCTCGTAGCGGCAGTGGCGCATGTCGAGCGTGCCGGAGACGACGTGTTCGTAGAATGGGTTGCGCCGCTCATACATCGCATGCCCGGCGAGCGAGGCGGGCGTGCACCGCTGCCCCGGATGCAACGCGGTGATACGGATATCGTCCTCGGCGATTTGACCGAGGATCGATTCTTTCCCCATAAAGGGTTCGCAGCAGAACGAGGCGCATTCCATCAGCTTGCCGGCGTAATAGGCGGTGGCGGGAGATAGCCCGGCGTTCAGCAGGGGCGCGGCGAACAGGGCGCAGTCCGAAGCGCGCCCTGCAATGACTACCTCAGCGCCGTCGCGCAGCGCCGCTGCGATCGGCGCCGCATCCATCACGGCGACGATTCGATCCGTCCGCGCTAGCAACACCTCGTCCGCATCCGCCCGACCATCGAGGCCCTTGATAGGCGTGCCCGCAGCCAGCTGCCCAAGAAGGAACTCACGCGTCTGCTCCGACTTGATGGTGGCGAGACGGAAGGGGGCAAGACCGTGCTCGGCCGCGATGTCCCGAATCATCGCAGCGAACTGCTCGACGCCGCGATCGGTTCCCGTATCGGAGGCGGAGCCCACGATCATCGGCACACCGAGTCGGCGCGCGGCGAGCAGCATCGCCTCCAGGTCGTGCCTCTGCCACGCCGGCGGGGAGGCCTGCGAGTCGGCACCCAGGGGATAGGGCCCGATGTCGCAGGAGCCGGAGTCGGCGACGATAAAATCCGGCCCATGGTCACAGCCGGCGAGGAAAGAGGCTTTTTCGAATGGTGTGAAGCCGAGATGCCCTGTGGGGCAGAGGATGGTGACGGCGTCCATGTGTGCGGCTCCTCCGCGCGGCGACCGGGGCGGCCGCCGCGCATACGGACGACGTGCCTGCACGTGTCGTGCCAGCGATCAGTTTGCGGCCTGGGCAGTGGCGAGGCCGAGCTTCAGCATCTGGTGCCGAAGCGCATGGCGCGAGAGGCGCAACAGGCGTGCCGCCTGCCCGTGCCTTCCGCCCGTGCGCTTCAGCGCTTCCGCGATCAGCGCACGCTGGAAATCTTCCGTCGCGTCGTGGAAGCCGCGGCCAAGGGCGGCCGCAAGGCAATCGGCCGCCGGTGCCGCGGGCGGCGCGCGGCCATCAACCTCGCGCAGGATACGATCGGGCAGGTGCCGCACGAGCACGAAGTCCTCGCGCTCGAGGATGGCGATACGCTCAATGAGGTTTTCGAGTTCACGCACATTGCCGGGCCAGGAATATTGGCGGAAGATTTCAACCACGCGCGGCTCCAGCCCCCTGATGGTGCGTCCGACACGGGCTCCGTGCTCGCGCAGGAATGTCTCGGCGAGCAACAGCACATCATCGCCGCGATCCCGCAGGGGCGGGATATTTACCGCCACCACCTGCAGACGCCAGTAAAGGTCGTCGCGGAAACGCCCGGCCTTGACTTCGGAAAGCAGGATTCGATTGGTCGAGGCGATGAAGCGCACGTCGACGCGGGTCGACTTGACCGCCCCCAGGCGGCGGAACTCGTGCGTGTCGAGCAAGGTTAAAAGCTTGGCCTGCAGCTGCAGGTCCATCTCGCGGATCTCGTCGAGGAAAAGCGTGCCGCCCTGCGCGGCCTCAATTAGCCCCGGTTTGGCGCCTTGCGCGCCGGTGAAGGCACCGCGTTCATGGCCGAACAGCTCGCTCTCCATGAGGGTCGCTGGGATCGCGGCGCAGTTGACGTCGACAAACGGTCGCGCTGCGCGCGCTGACAGACGGTGGATCATGCGCGCGACCAGCCCCTTGCCGGTGCCGGTCTCGCCGTAGAGCAGCACCTGCCGCACCGGGCTCGCAGCGATGCGGGCAATAAGCGCGTAACGCTTTGATGCTCTCGTGTTCCCCGATCAGCTCCGCATAAGCCACCGGCGCCAGCCCCGCCAACTCTGGCGCGAAGTCTACGCTAAGGCGTGCGTTTCACGCCATTCCCCGTCGAGCAGCCGGAAGCTGTGCCACGGTGCGGCACCGGGCGGGCCGAAGGCGATGCGGGCAGCCAGGGCGCGCGTATCCCAGATCGCGCCCGCAATCGTGGGCGCGGCGTCACTGGCGGGTCGGCAAAGCGGCTCGCCTGGCCCGCCATGGGCAAGGATGGCCTCGGCGGCGGCGCCGGCGGCGAGAAGATCGCGCAAAACTGAGAGGCGGGCTGCGGAATGCGCCACGGGGCAAAGGCGGTCGGCCGCCGCGGTGTAGTGGTTGGTGCGCGCGACCCACGCGCTTCGCTCGACATCCACGCGGCCGTGGCGGAGTTCCACCGCGGCCGCTGCCCCCGTTGCGTCGGCAAGAACGAGCGCCCCGCCGCCAGAGTGCGGCAGGGCAGCGATCGCGCCGAGTGCCTCCTCGACATTCGAACAGGTGGCAAGCAGCCGGTTCATCAGGAAGTAGCGCAGAACCCCCGGGCCGTGGTCAGCGGTCGGGATCTGCGTATCGGCAAGCGCAAGCCCGTCGCTGTTCATTCCCGACGACCATGCTCCCGGCGCGCCGAGCGAGCCGAGCGCCAGCACGGTCCGCCCCTGCCAGGTTGGATCGTACAGCACGAACAGGCGCTGGAGGGGCGCGAGGTTAACGCACACGTCGCGGTTTTTCGCCACGACGCCCTCGCGGGCGAACGCGGTGCAGCCATCCGTAACGGCGTTAGCCGCGGCGAGATCGGCGAGAATGTTGGCGTGCAAGAAGGTGAACACCTCGTCAGCGGCGAGCCCAAACCCCTCGGCGATGCCGGCAATCTCGGCCAGCGCCTCGGGCGCGAGCCTCGCGGTCGCGTCGCGCTGGGCGGCCAGGAAGGCGCGCGCAGCTGGCGTCGCAGTCGGCGCGGCCGCGAGACGATCGCGGATCGCCGCGCGCACGAAGGCCGCCATCTCCGGGCAAGCGCGGGCCTGCGCCAGACCGCGCGCGTAAGGATCGCCTACCAGAACGATCAGTTGGCTCACGCGACCCCGCCGTTGAGCAGATGACAGGCTGCGCGATGCCCCTCCTCCAGCAGCGTCGGGCGCGGCACCTCGCGCGCGCAGCGCGGGCCCGCCTCGGGACAGCGCGGGTGGAACGGACAGCCGGGTGGCGGGTTCAGCGGCGAGGGCAGATCTCCGCCGATATGGCGCATGCGCGCGGCCCTTGGCTGGTCGAGCCTGGGTACGGCGGCAAGCAGAGCGCGCGTGTACGGATGGGCGGAACGCCAGATGATCGCGTCGCGCGGGCCCTCCTCGACGATGCGCCCGAGATACATCACCGCGATGCGGTGCGCGAGATGCGCCACTACGGCGAGGTCGTGGCTGATGAAAAGCATGGGTCAGGCCCATCTCCGCCCGCAACGCACGCAAAAGCGACAGCACCTGCGCCTGCACCGAGACGTCGAGGGCGGAGACTGGCTCGTCGCAGACGACGAAATCGGGGCGGAGGATCAGCGCGCGGGCAATGCCGATGCGCTGTCTCTGGCCGCCCGAGAACTGGTGCGGGTAGCGATCGAGATGGGCGCGCGCGAGCCCCACGCGATCAAGCATCGCGAGAATGCGCGCCTCGACTTCGGGCCCCTTGAGCCCGGCATGCAACGCAAGCGGCAGGGCGAGAATCTCGCGCACGGTGCGCCGGGGGTTGAGCGAGGAATAAGGGTCCTGAAAGATAATCTGCATCCGCGCCCTGAGCGGGCGCAGCGCTCGTTCGGGGGCGTGCGTAATGTCGACGCCGTCGAACCGAATCGAGCCGGCGGACGGCTCGTGCAGGCGGAGCAGAAGCCGTCCGAGAGTCGACTTGCCGCAGCCCGACTCACCGATCAGGCCAAGCGTCTCGCCGCGCAGTACCGCAAGATCCACCTCGGCGACCGCGCGCAGGGCGGGAGCGGGACGGCGTGCCAGGCGCTGGCCGATGCTGCGATGAAGCTCATAGGACTTCGCGAGCCCCACCGCCTCGATCAACGCGCTCACGTCACCTCCTCTGCGCGGATGCAGCGCGACCGCCGGTTTGCCCCGACGGCGCGGAGTTCGACCGGTCGGGTACAGAGGTCGACCGCGAGCGGACAGCGGTTGCGGAAGCGGCAGCCGGTCTCCACACGAGTGAGGTCTGGCACCTGCCCGGGGATGGCGTCGATTGGGCGATCGGGGTCCTCGAGCGAAGGCAGCGAGGCGAGGAGGCCCCGCGTATAAGGGTGGCGCGGACGGGCGATCACTTCCGCCGTCGGCCCCTCCTCAACCACCTCGCCAGCATACATCACTACGATGCGCTCGCATCGTTCCGCCACCACCGCGAGATCGTGGGTGATCATCGCCACCGCAAGCCCGCTCTCCCGTCGTAGCCGATCTATCAGATCGAGCACCTGGGCGCGGATGGTGACGTCGAGTGCGGTGGTCGGTTCGTCGGCGATTAGGAGTTTCGGTTCGGCGGCGAGTGCGATCGCGATCATCGCCCGCTGGCGCATGCCGCCCGAGAACTGGTGCGGATAGTCGTCGAGACGGCGTCCCGGCGCGGGGATGCCGACACGGTGCAGGAGGTCGACGGCGCGGTCGCGCGCGGCGGCCCGCGTGCGGGCGAGGCCGTGGGCGAGGATGGTCTCGACGATCTGCGTGCCGATGGTGAGCGCGGGATTGAGCGCCGAGAGGCTGTCCTGCATGACCAATGCCATGGCTCGGCCGCGCAGCGCGCGACGCGCGGCGGTGGAAAGCCCGATGAGGTTGCGGCCCTCGAACAGGATCTCGCCCGCTTCGATGCGGCCGGGCGGACGGATCAGGCCGAGCACTGAGAGGAACGTGACGCTCTTGCCCGAACCCGATTCGCCAACGACGCCGAGCGCCTCGCCGGCGGCGATCTGGAGATCCACGCCATTGCAGGCGGCTAGGAGACCACGGCGCGTCGGAAACACCGTGCGCAGCCCGCGCACAGCGAGCAACTGTTCCGCCCCGGTCATGACGGATGCAGCCTCGGGTCGAAGGCGTCGCGCAGACCTTGGCTCGCGAGGTTGATGGCGAGCACGAGGGCGAGGATGGCGAGCCCGGGAATGGTGGAAACCCACCAGGCATCGACCAGGAAATCCCGCCCATCCGCCACCATCGCACCCCATGAGGGGGTGGGCGGCTGCACGCCAAGACCGAGGAAGGAGAGCGAGGCCTCCATGATGATCACGTAGGCCATGCGGAAGGTGGCGACGACGAGCACGGGCGAAAGGACGTTGGGCAGGATTTCACGCAGCATGATGTGGCCCGGCCCGCAACCAAGCGCGCGCGCAGCCTCGACGTACTCCTGCTCGCGCGCCGCCAGCGTCTCGCCGCGTACCACGCGGCAGGTGAACACCCACTCCTTGTAGACCAAGGCGAGCACGATGTTGTGCAGGCCTGGGCCCATCATCGCCATCAGTCCGATGGCGAAGACGAGATAGGGAAAGCCGAGCAGCGTGTCGACCACGCGCGAGACGAGCGTGTCGATCCAGCCCCGGAAATAGCCGGCGGCCAGTCCTGCGAGAGTGCCGATGACGGCGGCAAGTCCGATCACCATCAGCGCGACGACGAGCGAGATTTGCGACCCCCAGATCAGCCGCGACAAGATGTCGCGCCCGAGCCCGTCACAGCCCAGGACGAATGCCCACTCCCCGCCCTCGACCCAAGCCGGGGGTTGCAGGCGACGAAACAGGTCGGCACCCGCTGGGTCGTGCGGTGCGACCCACGGGGCGGCAAGGGCGAGCAGAACGAAGGCCAGGATGACGCCGGCCGAGGCGAGGCCGGTGCGATTGGCGGCGAACCGCGCAAGCCCCAGCCGAAGCGGCGATCGGGGGCGGAGATCGGGCTCGGTGACCGCAGCCGACCCGCTCACAGCCGCACCTAAGGGTTCAGCACCGTGTAGAGCAGGTCGGCGGCGAAATTGAGCGTGACGTAGGTGACCGCGTAGAGCAGCACCGCCGCCTGCACGAGCGGATAGTTGCGGGCGAAGATGCTCTCAACGACGAGGCGCCCGAGGCCCGGCCAGCCGAACACGGTCTCAACGATCATGTTGCCGCCGAGAAGCTGGCCGGTTTCGATCGCAGTGACGGTGACGGCCGGAATGAGCGCGTTCTTCAGCGCATGCAGGAGAAGCACGCGCCGGCGCGGCAGCCCCTTCGCTTCGGCGAACAGCACGTAGTCGGAGGCCAGCACCTCGGCCATCGAGGAGCGCACGACGCGCGCGAGCAGAGCCGCGGTGGGCAGCCCGAGCGTGATGGCGGGGAGGGTGAGGTGCGCGAGCACGTTACGCAACGCGGCGACCTCACCGGCTACCAGCGTGTCGATCAGCAGGAAGCCCGTGACCCGCGGCACGTCGAAGCCGAAGCCGATGCGCCCTCCGACCGGAAGCAGGCGGAGTTCGACCGCGAACAGCAGGATGAGCAAGATGCCGAACCAGAACCCTGGCAGCGAGACGCCGAAAAGCGACGCGGCGGACAGCGCGCGGTCAAGCAAAGTGTCGCGCTTCACCGCCGCGATCACGCCCAAGGGAATGGCGACGGTGATCGCGACGAGGAGCGCGACCAAAGTGAGTTCTATAGTCGCCGGCAGCCGCTCCGCGATCACGTCCCACACGGGGCGGCGGTGGAAGAAGGAGATGCCGAACTCGCCCTGAACGGCGTTGCCGAGGAAGATGAAGAAGCGTTCAGCAAGTGGGCGGTCAAGCCCGAGATCGCGCCTCAGCGCCTCGGCCTGCTCAGCTGTGGCGCGCTGGTCGGCGAGCATGATCTCGACGGGATCGCCCGGCGTGAGGGTGATCATCAGGAAGACGATCAAGCTCACCCCGAACAATACGAGGAGGAGCTGGAGGAGGCGTTCAACCAAACGGCTCACAGTCACGTAGCCGCAACTCCCGGCGACCCCGGCGCGCGGCAACCGTCGAAATCAGGCACCGTGTTTATCGAAGCGTCATAAGCGGATCGGCTCAAGCCGGCCCTGCTCACGCCACGATGCGCACGCGATGGAGGTTGATCCGGCTGTCCGCCTGCGGCCGCCAACCGGCGATGCGCCGCGATACGCCGTAAATGTCCTGCGGCAGCCAAAGGAAGATCCACGGCGCCTGATCGGTGACGATGGCTTGGGCGCGCTTGTACATCTCGGCGCGCTTCGACTGGTCGAGTTCGGTCTCGGCGGCATCAAGCAGGCGATCGACCTCAGGGTTGGAGAAGCCGGCGGTGTTGCCGCGCCCGCCCGTGCGCAGCGTAGGTACTATGATGTCGGAAGGGTCGAGGGAGCCGTTGCCCCAGGAGGTGAGTAGCATGTCGCGCTCGCGACGCCGCGCGGGATCCTGCCACATCGGGGTGAGAACCGCGCCTTCCCAGACTTGCGCGCGCACGCGGACCCCCGTGCGCGACAGGAGAGCGGCGATCGCCTCCGCCACCTCCTTCAGCGCGGCAGTGGTGTCGAGCACCATCTCTGTTCCTTCTGCCACGCCGGCTTCGCCGAGCAGGGCGCGCGCGGGCGAGGTCGTGGCGGTATTCGGGGAGGTCGGGGTTGAAGGCAAAGGCGTCGGGACTCATCACGCCGCGGAGGGGGGTGGCGGTGTTGTTGAGGATGCGCGCGATGATTGCCTGCTTGTCCAGGGCGTGATTGAGGGCATGCCGCACCCGTACGTCGCTGAACGGCGCTTTCACGTTGTTCAGCGCGACGAAGAAGGTGCGCGTGCCGTTTACTTTCGCCACCAAGACATTCGGGTTCGCCTCGACTTGGCGCATGGCTGAGGGTGGCAGCTCGTTGATGATGTCGACCTCGCCGGCGAGCAGGGCAGCCACACGGGCGGCGTTCTCAGGCAGAATGCGGAAGATCACCCGATCGACCTGGGCGGGGCCAGCAGGAGGGATCTTGGGTGATCCGCCGTAGTAGCCATCGAAGCGTTCGAGGATGATTGCCTCGCCGCGACGCCATTCGACGAGGCGGAAGGGGCCGCAACCGTCGGGACGGGTCTGCATGCCCTCCTGGCCCACGCGAGCGACGTGGCGGCGATTCACGACCTCTTGGAACGGTAACATCGCGGGCAAGATCGGCCAGGGCTCGCCAAGGATGAAGCGCACCGTGCGGTCATCCACCGCCAACGCCTCCTGCATCGGGCCGAGCAGGCCCTTGCGTGGGCTCGTCTGCCCGCCCATGGCACCGTCTTTCACCAGCCGGTTGAAGGTGAAGGCGACGTCTTCGGCAGTGAGCGGGTCGCCCGAATGGAAGCGGATGTTTGGGCGGAGTCGGAACTCGTAGGTCTTGGCATCCACCGCGCGCCAAGCGTCCGCGATCTCGGGCACGATGCGCATGTCAGGGTCGCGCGTCAGCAGCCCGTCGTGGATGTTGCGGATGATGGTTTGAGTCTCGCGGTTGCGGTGATTGGCGGGATCGAGGGTGAGTGCGTCCTGGCTGAAGCCGACACGCACGTCCCGCATTCGACCCTGCGCGCGCAGCGCAGCGGGGGCGAGGCTGACGAACGCTGCACCAGCGAGAAGATTGCGGCGTCGAAGCATGGTCGCCTCCTAGTGTGTTTGTCCGCCTCGTTCTTGGCATCGAGGTCGAGTGCGCGAGCTCACGAGCCTTTGCACATAAAGCATGGCGCGTGCCAGAGTTCGATGCTGGGCGCGAGAGGTTTTTGAAACCGCGCGTAGCCAAGGTCAGCGGGAAAATCGCGCGTATGCGTGAAAAACGCGCCAAGCTTTGCCGCTCTGCCTACCCTCGGCCAACAGTCAGGCATTTAGGCTCAGGACCCATCTTCATCGGCTTGGTGCGACGCGGGCGGGCCTGATTCTGGAGGGGACGGAGGCGCCCTCATGTCCGTCCAGTTCCTGCTCACCGCGGCGCAGATGCGCCGCCTGTCGCAGCACTTTCCGCTGTCCCGTGGCATCCCGCGCGTGGCTGACTGGCGCGTGCTGAGCGGCATCATCTCCGTCATTCGCCATCGCCTGCGCTGGCGTGATGCGCCTGCGGCCGCGCAAGACCATCGACAACCGCTGCGTGCGCACAAGCCGCAGGGGGCGTGTTCGACCGCATCGTCACCGCCCTCTCGGCCGAGGGCAGCCAGCCCGAGCGCCTAATGATCAACAGTCCCCACCTCAAGGTGCACCGCAGCGCCGCCAGCCAGCTGAAAAAGTTCCCCCCTGCATCGGCCGCTAGCTTGGGGCGGGCTGCACTCCAAGCGCCACGCCGCGTGCGACGGCTAGAAACACCTCGTCGCGCTGCTGCTCACCGAGGGCCAAGTAAGCGACCATCGAGGGCTGACATTATGCTCTCGCGCCTGCCGCAAGCCCGCGCGCTGATCACCAACCGCGGCTACGACGGCACCCCGTTCCGCACCGGCTTGCAGACTCGCAGCATCACGCCCTGCATCTCCCGACCTGCAGTCGGCAGGTATCCATCCCGCACGACACGACGCTCTACCGCCAGCGCCACCGCATCGCGATCATGGTCAGCCGGCTGAAAGACCGCCGCCGCATCGCTATGCGCGACGACTGATGCGCCACCACCTTCTTCGGCGCCATCACCCTCGCCGCCACCGTCACCTCCAGGCCGAAACGATGGGCCCTGAGCCTAGCCCGCGCCAGTTCCGCCATCCCAAGTTTGGTCGCGGGCGAGAGTTCTCGTCTTGATGGTTATGGCCACGGTGTCAGACTTTAGGCCGCGGGGGAGGGGTTAGGGCCGGAACTCCGCCTGAGGGGGCTCGTCTGCGCAAGGCGGGTCGAGGATGTGCACGGGGAGCGTGTTGGCCTCTGCCTTTTCGCGCAAGAGAGCTGCCCACTCCGGTGGATCTGCTGTGATGTCTGTCACCCCCACATACCTCCAGACGAGGAGAGTGAGCAGGGCTGCTTCAGGGGTTGCCGCCTTGACGCGGATCATGCCCTGCTCAGCGTCCCACCACAGTCCTGCGCGCTTGCAGGCTGCTGCGACGCGACCGTCGGCAAGCAACCTGTGGGCGCGTCGGGTCACGGTTTTGCCCTGTGCGCACCACGACTGGCCGGCTTGGTGCGTGCCTCGCAGCACAGTCGAGGCGCCCCGCATCACGTGCGCCACCAGGGCTTTGTGCTCCTCGCAGCGTACCCTGGCCCGTGCAGCCCAATCCGGACCATCCGCCGGCGTGTCGCCACGCCGCAGGGGATCCCGACCAAGGCCCCGAACCTTGGCCAAGACGTGTGTACGCTGAGGGGCCTTCAGCGGAGACCTGTTTTCACCCTGCGCCCCCTTCCGCCTTGCAAGCGGCGGCAAGGTTTGCGTCACCGTCGGTGTGGGGTGCGGCGCGCTTGTCTGACCTTTCTCTGACGAGGGGAGGGGCGCGCTGTTGCCGGCTGCAACTCTTGGCGCGAGCTGCTTGGCCAGCGGGGAAATCCGCTGATCGCCCAGGGCGATGATCCGACAACAGGGCGGAGCAGCGGCATAGCCCTTCCTCTCTTTCTCGATCAGGCCCGGCAAACGCCCCGCCTGGCATGCTGCTTCGGCTGCCGGATCACCCCCATATAGCGGGCAGCAAGGGTCCGTGCCCAGGGCGCAGCAGTCTTGCCATCCAAAGTCTCGGCCACGCGGACCCACACCTGATGCCGACCAGGCGCCGTCGCAACGACCAACACAGGCGCTGCCTCAGCCTGCACCTGCGCCAAGGCCTTGGCCGTCACACCTTCGATCAGCACCACGCCATGCCAGCGGCCACCCGCACGCTGCGTGGGCCCAACGAACAGGTCATACCCGCGCGCAGACAGGGCCCGAACCCAAAGCACAAAGCGCGAGGCCTCCGCCGCGCGGATCACCCGCCGTTGCCGCTTCGCTCCTTCGGGCGCGACCGCTGAACCGGGCTTTGCCCAGACCTCGATCCTGCCGCCCAAGGCCTCAGCCGTTGCCACAAGGGCTTCGAGGGCGCGGGCTGTTGCAAGGTCTTCAGACGCTCCTCCAGCCTCGCCAGACGTTCTTCCAGCGCTTGGACCCGCTGCGTCAGACGCGCTACCTCCTCCGCCCTCTCCAAAGCCCGCACGAGGAGACGCTGCTCCTCCCGGTGCCGGATCTGCGCCACTGTCAGCGGCTGGTCGCTCCCCTCTGTCATCGGACACTCCCCGCGCCAAAAGTCTTGGCCAGGTGTAGGCACGCCCCAGACGATAGCCGGGCATCACCACCCCCGTCGGCACGTGCCGCCAAGCCATTCCCGTCACCCGCCCCGAGGCCCGCCGCACGGGCACAGGCTCGACGCCACAGGCGGCAAGACGCCTTGTCCACTCCTCCCACGACAGGCCTGGGCTGATCGTCTGGTCGATCGCTGCCTGCAGCGCAGCCGCCGCCACCTCGCGGCCTCTCCGCCCCAGCGCCACCTGACCCTTCGTCAGCGCACGCCGGTGATCGAGACCGGCGTCAGGATCCAACACGGGTGATGCCGCCAACCACAGACAGACCCCAGTGCGCTTCGATCTCACGAACGGCCTGCTCCGCCAGACGAAAGGACCAAGAGTCCGGGGCCACAGACCCATCCGCACGGATCCGGCTCGCAGCGATATGGACGTGATCGTCGTGCTGCACCGCCACCCACAAATCCCACCCCATCCTCTGCGCGAAATACGCCGCAATGCCGTGCCACTCCTCCTCGCTCAGCACCCGATCCCCCGCTGCCGCACGCAGACAGGCATGGCGCACATCCCGCGTCACCCGCGGCCGCAGCAAGCGCCGAGCAGCCCACTCCTCCGCCCAAGCTGCGGGCGTGGTCCCAAACGCTGTCCCCCCGACCACGCGCACCACACCCCGCGGTCTGCCTGAGGCATCTTGCTTCGCCAGCAGGTAGCGGCCCAACCCATGCACATCAGACCCAACTCGCAGAACGGCGATCATCGCCGCGCCTCCCGCGCCGCCGCCGCCCCTGTCAAGGACGCATGCAACGCCGCAAGCGCCTGCTGCACCTCCTCTGCTACGCTCTGATCCGCGGACCATCCCGCTGCTGCCAGCCGCTGCATCAGCCGATCCAGAGCCTGGCGCAGGGCAGCAATCGTTGCCGCCTGCTGCGCCGCCAAGGGATCCACCCGGACCACCCGCCAACGCCCAGCCCGTTCCGCCACCAAGCGACGCACCACTTCAGCGCGCCGCACCCCCGCCTCCGACGCCAAGGCATCAAGCCGCGCCACCTGCTCACGGGTCAGCCGGATCAGCACCGGCACCATCGGCGCCTCCCGACGCGGACGCCCCCGCCGCCGCGCCCTCGGCCTGTGATCCGTCACCAGCTCAAACATCCCAACTCTCCCAATCCGATCCGCTGAGCGGAGCGCTCTAGAATTTCGCGAAAGGAGTTTCACTGCTTGCTCCGAAAACAACAAATTCCGCCGTCGCCTGCGCCAAACCCCCACCCGGGCAAGACCTCCCGCCCGCTCCCCTACCGGTCGCGGTCGCACAGCACGCCCCAGCGCAACCGACCAGACAGAGACGACACACCAAGCCCCCTCATCGCCGTCAGTGAGAGGACAAAAGGTCAGACCTCAAAGCCTCTGAGCGCGACGACACCGTCCATCAGATGAACAGCAAGGCCCGTTGCGCCAGGACATTCACCTCTGGGGCTGACATGTCGGCCAACGAGGAGGTGGCAGATGATCAGAGCGATCGCACATCTCTGACAGCACGGTGCGGCAAGGATCACACTCAGCACACGCTGCACCGCCTCGGCGAGGCCGTCGGCCCCAGCGCACCCGATCCCGCAGCGACAGTGCTCAGCGAGCACCACCAGAGGCCTGCAAATAGTCTCGTGCAGATATCGTGGCAGCGCAGGTGAGCCTTCATGCAAGGCGAAGAAGCGACAGCGATGCCTTGCCGCTAAAGCGCACTCGCGCGCCTACTCCATCCCTGCATCTGGCGTGAGCCCGAAAGCAGGCACAATCCCCACGCCCCATCCTAGCCCGGACTTCTCACCAAGGCAGGCCGGTGGAAGTATTGGCCTGGGGTGAGCCTGCTCTCGCGTGTTGAGATCGTCTGCTCGACGGCCGTTGCCTGCGAGCGGGCTGATCGCTGCCTGCCAGGCAGCGGTGTTTGGGGGCGACGGCCGCTTGCGCTGTTTGCGCTGTTTGGGTCTTCAGTGTGCCGAAGCGGCGGCCAATCGCGGATGGGCGAGGGCGAATTCGTGGCGCAACAGCTTTGCCGAGGCTACGGCCACCTTGATGCGGCGGACCGACCCACAGACCCGGGCGCCGATTTTGCGCAAGGCGAGCCGCAGCTTGGTCGCCAGCAGATGGCGGCCGCAGAAGACGTCGAACGGTAAGTCGCAGGGGGCATCGGCGTGGCCATGGCAGAACCGGCCCTCCTGGTACGCGGGCAGCGGCACGTCGGCAGCGTCGAGGTTGAGAATGATCTGCCGCGGCAGCGCCTT
>CALFVI010000057.1 GCA_937928775.1 uncultured Elioraea sp.
AAGCCGCCCGGCACGATCGAGTGGGAGTGAGCGTGGCGGTTGCGCGAGGGCGCCTCAGCTGGCAGGGACAAGGCGGCATACGCCTCCGGAGACCGCCATGGCTGTGCTGATTGTCGGCCTGATCGTCTTCTTCGCCGCGCACAGCTTCACCACGCTGCGCGAGGCCCGCGCGGGGCTTGTCGCGCGGCTGGGCGAGGGCCCCTACCAGATCGCGCACAGCCTCGTCTCCCTTGCAGGCCTTGTGCTGATCATCTGGGGCTTCGGCACCTACAGGGCTGAGGGCTACATCCCGCTCTGGGATCCGCCCATCGGCTTGCGCCACGCCGCCACGCTCCTTCTCCTGCCGGCGATGGTCCTGCTCGCCGCAGCCTATGCTCCTGCCGGGCTGATCAAGGGCGTAACACAGCACCCGATGCTGACGGGGGTGAAGCTCTGGGCCTTCGCGCACCTGCTCGCCAACGGCGATCTCGGCTCGGTAATCCTGTTCGGCACCTTCCTCGCCTGGGCGGCCTATGACCGGATTGCAGTGAAGCGTCGCGAGGGCGGAACGGTGCGCGTGCGCACCGGCTGGAACAGGGGAGATTGGATCGCGGTCGGGCTGGGCGCATTCGCCTGGATCGCCTTCATCGGCGGGCTGCATCGCTGGCTGTTCGGGGTGGGCGTGTTCGCGTGACCGGGCCCCTCCCATTCCCCGCTCCACTTGCGCTGGAACGGGCTCTGCTTACCGTCCTCCCCGCCTCGCGCATCGCTTTCCTGGGAAGTGCCGTGGTGCGGGCCGCTGCCGGCGGCTCCTCGCGCCTCAACTGCGCCGCCTGGTTTGATCGTGACGATGCGCAGGACCTGGCGGGCCGGGTCGCGCGCATCGAAGCCTGGTACGACCGGCTGGGCTTGCCCGCCCGCTTTCGCCTCACGCCTCTCTCTCCGCCCGTCCTCGACCATGCGCTGATGATGCGCGGCTATGCGCGCGCCGAGGATGTGGTGGTGCTTGTCGCCCCGCTCGATTCGCTTCCACTGCCTGACGGCCCGGCGGAGATCGCTGATGAGCCCGACGAGGACTGGTTCGCCGCCAATGAGGAGGCGGGCGAACGCACCCCTGCCCGGATGGCCGAGATCCGCGCCGCGCCCGCGCTCGTGCTGGTGCCCGATGCTTGGATTTCCGTCCGCTGCGGGCGGCGCGTCGCCGCCACCGGCTTCGTCGCCACCGACGGGGTGCATGCGGGCCTCGCCTGGCTTGCTACCCTGCCCTCCTGCCGCGGCCAGGGGCTCGCGCGCCGTGTGGTGCTGGCGGGCTTCGGCTGGGCGCGGACGGAAGGGGCAGCGTGGGGCTTCGTGCAGGTGGAGACGACGAACGACGCCTCGCTCGCTCTCTTCCGCCGCCTCGGCTTTCGTGAGGCGTACCGCTACGGTCTGCGCACGCGCGGCTGAACGCTCACGCGGCCGCTTCGCCCCCTACCTGCGCGATCCAGGCGACGAAGCGGTCGAGCATCGTCTCCACCATCGCCCGCGTCGCCTCGTCGGTGATCGACCCGTCCGCGCCGAAGCGCGAGGGCGCGTTAGAGACGAACACGTTCGGCCCAGGCAGCACAGGGAGCTGGAGGTTCTGCAGGATCAGCCGCAGTTGCGACTGTGCCCGCGCTGTGCCCAGCATGCCTGGCGAGGCGCCGAGGATGGCGACGGGCTTGCCGGCGATCGGCGCGCCGCCCGCTGGGGTGGCCCGGGAAAGCCAGTCGATCGCGTTCTTCAGAGGCCCCGGAATGCCGGCGTTGTACTCGGGGGTGACGATCATCACCGCATCGGCCCGCCGCACTGCCTCGCCAACAGCCAACACCTCAGGCGGCCAGGGGTCGCGCTCGAGGTCCTCGTCGAAGTGCGGAAGGTCGCGGATCGGTACCTCCGTGATCGCGAGCCTGGGCGCGGCAAGCGCGGCGGTCGCCGAAAGCAGTGTGCGATTCCAGGACTCGCGGCGGAGCGAGCCGCAGAGGGCGGCGACGGTCGGGCGATCGGCCATGCTGAAAACCTCCGGCTTGAGGGTAGAGGGACGCGGCGGGAGATGGGGCGAAGCGAGGCCGCAGCAAGCCTCGTCGTTCGTTACGGGATGAAGATGGTGGAACCAGTGGTGCGACGCCCCTCAAGCGCGCGGTGCGCCTCCGCTGCGTCCTTGAGCGCGAACCGCTGGTTCACCTCGATCTTCACCGCTCCCGAACGCACCACCTCGAACAGCGCGTTGGCGGACGCGACTAGGTCCTCGCGCTTCGCTGTGTAGGTGACGAGCGTGGGACGGGTAAGGAAAAGCGAGCCTTTGGCGGCGAGAAGGCCGATGTCGAACGGCGGCACCGGGCCTGAGGCGTTGCCGAACGAGACGAACAGGCCCAAGGGGGCAAGGCAGTCCATCGATTTCATGAAGGTCTCGCGGCCCACGCTGTCATAGACGACGGGCAGCATCTTGCCTTCGGTGATCTCCTTCACCCGCGCGACGAAATCCTCCCGCGTGTAGACGATCGGGAAGTCGCAGCCATGCGCGCGAGCGATCTCAGCCTTTTCGTCCGACCCCACGGTGCCGATCACGGTGGCGCCGAGGTGCTTTGCCCACTGGCACATGATCAGCCCCACCCCGCCGGCGGCAGCGTGGATGAGGATGGTCTGCCCTGGCTTTACCGGGAAGGTTCGACGCAGCAGATACTCCGCCGTCATGCCCTGCAGCATCATCGCGGCTGCGGTCTCGAAGCCGATGTCGTCGGGCAGCTTCACTAGCCGGTCCGCTTTGATGGTGCGCACCTCGGCATAGGCACCGATAGGAGCGGAGGCGTAGGCGACGCGATCGCCGGGCGCGACCTCGGTCACGCCAGCGCCCACCGCCTCCACCGTGCCCGCCCCCTCCATCCCGATCACGCATGGAAGGGCCGGCGGCTTGTAAAGGCCGGTGCGGAAATAGACATCGATGTAGTTGAGGCCCACAGCGGCATGGCGGACCAGCGCCTCGCCGGGGCCGGGGGCTGGGGTCGGCACCTCCTCCCAGCGCAGCACCTCGGGGCCGCCGTGCTCATAGATCCGGATGGCGTGGGGCATCCCTTCTGTCCTTTGGACGTGGCTGGTCTCAGAGCGCGCCTTCGAGGGCGAGTAGGAAGCGTTTCGTCTCCGCCCCCTCTCCGCCCGAGTAGCCGGCGAGGGCCCCGTCGGCGGAGACGACGCGATGGCACGGGATCAGGATGGGGATCGGGTTGCGGGCGCATGCCCCCCCGATGGCGCGTGGCGAGGTGGCGAGCCGTCGCGCGAGGTCGCCATAACCTCGGGTGGTGCCGCGCGGGATCGCCCTCAGGGCTGCCCAGACCCGGCGCTGGAACGGCGTGCCCGGCGGGGCGAGCGGAAGGTCTTTGAAGGAGACCTCCTCGCCATCGAAATAGGCCTGTAGCCGCGCAGCAACGCGCGCAAGCAGAGGGGTGGCCGCGCGGTCGCGCCCACGCCCCCAATCCAGCGAGACGATGGCGCCATCCTTCTCGGTCAACGTGATCTCGCCGAGCGGGGTGGTCAGGGCGAGCTGAGGCACGGGGCGAGGTCCGCGTTGTCTCCCGGCATAGCGCTCCTTGTCGGGGCGGGCTTGGGGGGAGTCAAGCCGGGGCCCCCTCGGGCAGCCGGACCACCCCGGCGGCGACCAGGGATTCGATCTCGGCCGTGCTGAGCCCCGCTTCGGCGAGCACGGCGCGGCCATGCTCGCCGATGGCAGGCGGCTGGCGGTCGAGCCCTGGCCTCGCTCCGTCAAGGGCGAGCGGCAGGGCGGGCAGCTTCGCCATCCGCCCATCGGGCAGGGTGATGGGAAGAAGCCCGCCCGAGGCGTTGAGATGGGGGTCGTCGAACAGCTGTTCGGGCCGCCGGATGGGGGCGAAGGGAAGCCCAATCGCCTCGAAGCGGGCGCACAGCGTAGCGGCATCAAGCGCGCCGAGCCGACGCGCGAGTTCGGGGATCAGCCAGGCGCGCTCGGCCACCCGGCCATTGTTGGTGGCAAGCCGCGCATCGGCGGCGAGGTCGTCGTAGCCGAAGGCGGCGCAGAACGCGCCCCACTGCGTGTCCGTCACCACGCCGAGGAAGACGCGCTCACCATCGGCGGTGTCAACGATGTCGTATACGCCCCAGGTCGGGTTGCGCACCGACATCGGCTGCAGAGCCTGTCCAGTGATCGCGTGCTGCGCCATGTGTTGGGCC
Source organism: uncultured Elioraea sp. (assembly GCA_937928775.1). Lineage (GTDB taxonomy): Bacteria > Pseudomonadota > Alphaproteobacteria > Acetobacterales > Acetobacteraceae > Elioraea. The sequence continues at coordinate 4,198 of CALFVI010000057.1, forward strand.
ATCAGCAGCACGGTGTTTTCGTAGAGCGAGGCGACGACATGGCTGCCGCGCCCAGTACGGTGCCGCTCCTCGAGCGCGGCGAGCACTCCGATTGCGCCGAACATGCCCCCCATGATGTCGTTGACGGAGGAGCCGGCACGCAGCGGCTGGCCAGGCGGGCCCGTCATCCAGGCGAGCCCGCCCATCATCTGCACCACCTCATCCAGCGCCACGCGGTGCGCGTAGGGCCCGTCCTGGAAGCCCTTGTGCGAGACGTAGATCAGGCGGGGGTTGCGGGCGGCGAGCGCCTCCCGGCCGAAGCCGAGGCGATCGAGCGCGCCGGGGCGGAAATTCTCGCTGAACACGTCGGCACGGTCGATCAGCCGCAGCACGGCCTCGCGGCCTCGGCTGTCCTTGAGGTCGATCGCCAAGCTGCGCTTGTTGCGGTTGAACACGGTCGCGAAGCCAATGCCCGGCCCCGTCAGCCGCCGCGTGTTATCTCCTTCCGGCGGTTCGACCTTGACCACGTCTGCGCCGAGATCGGCGAGAATCATGCCGCAGGTCGGACCCATCACCATGTGCGCCATCTCGACCACGCGCAACCCGGAGAGGGGCTTCGCACTCATGCCGCGCACCGCACGCGGGCGAGGTGTCCGTGCAGAGGCTCGCCCGGCAGGGCCGCGGCGAGCAGGGCACGTGCGGCCAGCAGCCGATCGAGATCGATTCCCGTGCGCAGCCCCATGTCCTCGAACATCCAGACGAGATCCTCGGTCGCCACATTGCCCGAAGCCCCCGGCGCGAAGGGACAGCCACCGAGCCCAGAGAGCGAGGAGTCGAAAACGCGAATCCCCTCCTCCAGGCCAGCGGCGGCGTTGGCGAGCCCACGCCCGCGCGTGTCGTGCAGATGGAGGGAGACCAGGCGTTCGCCCACGCCCGCGCGCACTGCGCGCACAAGCCGCTTCACCTGGAGAGGGTTGGCATGGCCCACCGTGTCGGCGAGCCCGATCTCCGCCACCCCCGCTTCAGCGAGCGCTTCGGCGAGCCGCACGACCTCGCCCTCTGGGACCGTGCCCTGCAGGGTGCAGCCGAAGGCGGCGGAGATGCCGACCGCGACCTCGACCGGCGGGTTCGCCGCGCGCGCGAGGGCGAGAATTTCCGCCACCTGCGCCACCGCCTCTTCTGGTTCCATGCGGATGTTGGCGCGGCTGTGCGCGCGCGAAGCGGAGACGGGCACGGTGAGCTTTCGCGCTCCGGCGGCGAGAGCGCGTTCCGCCCCCTTGCGGTTCGGCACCAGCACGACGATGGTCACGTCACGGAGACGATTCGCCGCCGCCACCACCTCCGCCGTGTCGGCCATGGCGGGGACGAGGTCGGGGCGGACGAAGGAGCCGACCTCGATCTCCGGCAGGCCGGCTTCGGCGAGCGCCATGATCCAGCGGATCTTGTCCGCGGTCGCCATCCGCCCGCGCGCGTTCTGCAGCCCGTCCCGCGGCCCGACTTCGCAGATGGTGACGTCGCGCTCGCTCATCCCTCCCTCCCGAACGGGCGACGACCATCAGGTGGGAGAGAGCCGCGGTCAACGCCTGTGCCGCCAATCTTCGGGCCTCTCGAAGCTGCCGGCCCAGAGCCCCCGCCCATGCCAACGCGCGATCCACTCGTCGAGCACATAGGCGTGAGAATAGCGTCGATATGCGACAGCCCAACCTTCGCGGACCAGCCAGCGGTTGAGGCTCTCGCCCTCGACCGTACAGTGGGCGACCAGGCGACCGAAGCGATCAGGCTCGATCGTGCGGCAGGAGACGAGACGGCCCGCGACGCGCTGGCCAAGCGTGAAGGCCGCGTCGCGCCCGCACGGCCAGGCGACCCCATCACGCTGGCAGGTCTGATCGAGTTCCGGCGCATCCACCCCGTGCAGGCGGATCCGTCTGCCGGCGACCGTCAGCGTGTCACCGTCATGCACCAGGGCCGGGCCCTCGACGATGGCAGGGGCATCCTCGCCCTTGCCGAGTCCGTGCGGCGCAAACTCGCCTTGAGGCCACAGCGCGAGGAGGATCAGGCCCGCAATCCCCCCTGCGATGAGGGGCCATCTTCGGCGCGGCCGCTTGCGGGGAGAGAATCGAACGGAGGCTTGCACTCACCATCTGTAGCAAACCTGTCGGGCGCAGGCCACGCCGGTGGCAAAGCCGCGGTTCGCGGAAACGGCTGCGGCAGCTGCAGGAGACCGAAGAGTTGCGCTTCGCCAGGCCAGGCTCGATCAGCCGAGCCAGCCCCGCGCGCGGATCTCCGCTGCCACCCGCGCCGCCTCGTCGATCGGCACCACCTGCGGCGGGGCCTGCTCGCCCAGGCGCGCGATGCGGCCCGCCGCGATGAGGCTTGCGATCAGACGCGCGTGCCGCCCGCTCGCCTCGCCGGCGACGAACACGGGGGCTTCGGTCGCGCAGGCCTCGGCCAGCATGGAGACCGAATCGGCCGTCACGACGATCGCCTCCGCCCAAGCAAGGAAGCCCGCGTAAGGGTTCGGGCCAGCGTCTCCCCAGCGGAACAGGCGGTGCGGCACCTCGGCCAGCGCTGCGGCGATCGCGGCGGAAGCGCCCTTCCCCGTACGCCGGCTGGTGCTGACCAGGAACGACCCGTAGGCGAACTTGTTTCGTACCGCGCTGATCAGGCCCCGCGCCTTGGCGTCCGCCATCCCCTCGCCTCGCACTGGCCCTCCCACCAGCACCGCCACGCGCGGCGAAGGCAGACTTGCGAGCTCTGACCAGCGCGCGCGCGCGGCCGCCAATACCGCGGGCGACAGCCTGTGGCAGGCGCCGAGGATGGCGAACACGTTCGGCGCCCTGGGCGGGCGGTCGTGCTGGCCGAGCACGAGGAGGTCGAAGGAGGACGCGCCGAACCCAGGCCGCATCGCGTGCACCGTCCGCGCCCCCCGCCCTTTCAACCATAGCGCGATGGGGGCCGAACGCCGCCCGGCCGAGAGCACAAGCCTCGGCCAGGGCGGGCGGAACAACCCCCGTGCGGCAGGCGTGAGGCCAGCGAGGGTCGGCCAGGGCAAGGGGAGGCGCGCGAGCCGTCCCCAGCCGAGCGGGATGGTGCGGAACGGCCTCTCCAGGCGTTCGGCGATGCCCAGAGCCTGGTTGGCGGTACCCGGGCGCGGATCGGCAAGCACCCAGACGGCAGCCGCGTCGGACTCGCTCTCCGCGCTCACCCCTCGCCCCGGCGTTGTGCGCCTGCCCCCGCGGGGCTACGAACGGGAAGACCCTCGCAGGACGCACGCATGTCAGACCGCCACCCCTCCGACTGGGACCGCGACGCCGCGCGCATCACCGCCCGCGCTCTCCTCGATATCAAGGCCGTCAATTTCCGCCCAGAGGAGCCCTACACCTTCACCTCGGGCTGGAAATCCCCCGTCTACATCGACTGCCGCAAGATCATCTTCTTCCCCCGCGCGCGGGCCAAGATCTGCGAACTTGCCGCCGAGAAGATCGGCCGCCATGTCGGCTACGAGGCCTTCGACGTCATCGCCGGCGGCGAGACCGCGGGCATCCCCTTCGCCGCCTGGATCGCCGATCGCCTGCAGCTGCCGATGGTCTATGTGCGCAAGAAGGCGAAGGGCTTCGGCCGCAACGCGCTGATCGAGGGCGATGTGCCGGCCGGCCAGCGCACGCTGCTGGTGGAGGACCTCACCACCGACGGGCAGTCGAAGATCCGCTTCTGCACCGCGCTGCGCGACGCGGGCGCGATCGTCCACCACACCTTCGTCGTGTTCTTCTACGGCGTCTTTCCCGGCAGTTTCGAAACGCTGAGGCGTATGGACATCGGGCTCCATCACCTCTGCACCTGGTGGGACGTGCTCGAGGTCTGCCGCACGCACCCTTACTTTTCCGACACCGCCCTCGCCGAGGTGCGCCGCTTCCTCGACGACCCGGTGGCGTGGTCGAAGGCGCATGGCGGCATCGGCGCGCCGGAAGAGGCGCAGGCGAAGGAGGAGGCGTGAGCGTGCGCGCCAGCCTCGCCCGCCCGCTCTGCGCTCTCGCCGCAGCGCTTGGTCTCGCTCTTGCCGCTCCTGTACCGGCCGCATCGCGCGACACGCTGACGATCGGCATCACCCAGTATCCCTCCACCCTTCATCCCTCCATCGAATCGATGGCGGCGAAGTCCTACGTGCACGGCTTCACGCTGCGCCCGGTCACTGTGCACGACGCTGAGTGGACGGTCGTCTGCATGCTCTGCGAGCGGCTGCCGACGATCGAGAACGGCGACGCGGTGCCCTAAACAGCACCGAACGGCAACCCGGGCATCGCCGTCACCTACCGCCTGCGGGCAGACGCCGCCTGGGGCGACGGCACGCCGATCACCACCGATGACGTGGTGTTCGCCTGGGAAGCTGGGCGCGAGGCGGCAACGGGAATCGGGCCTGCCGAGCTTTATCGGTCGCTCCATCGCATCACGGTGATCGATGCGCGCACCTTCACACTCCACTTCGACAAGCTCACCTTCGAATACAACGCGATCAACGAGCTTCGCCCCCTGCCCGCCCACCTCGAACGTGCGATCTGGCAGGCCGATCCGCGCGCCTATCGCACGCGCACGCTCTATGACCGCGAACCCGCGCGCCCGGGGCTTTGGTCGGGGCCCTACCGCGTGGTCGCCACACAGGCGGGCGCCTCAATCACCCTCGAACGCAACCCGGCCTGGCGCGGCCGCGAACCCCCCTTCCGGCGCATCGTCATCCGCACGGTGGAAAACACCGCAGCGCTGGAAGCGAACCTGCTTGCTGGCCAGGTGGATATGATCGCGGGCGAGCTGGGGCTTCCGCTCGATCAGGCGCTCGCCCTCGAGCGCCGTGCTGCAACCCGCTTTCGCTTCCACATCCAGCCTGGGCTCGTCTACGAGCACATCGACCTCAATCTGGATTTGCCCGCCTTGGCAGATCGGCGCGTCCGCGAGGCTCTGGTGCGCGCGATCGACCGCGACCAGATCGTGCAGAGGCTGTTCGAGGGCCGCGTGCCGGTCGCGCACTCCTTCGTCAACCCGCTCGATCGCATGCACGACCCGACTGTCCCGCGCATACCCTACGACCCCGAAGGCGCGCGGCGCCTGCTTGACGAAGCCGGCTGGCGGCCGGGGCCTGACGGCATTCGCCGCAACGCGGCCGGCGAACGGCTTTCCTTCGAGCTGATGACGACGGCTGGCAACCGCTCGCGCGAGCTCGTGCAGCAGGTGTTGCAGGGGATGTGGCGCGCTGTCGGCATCGAAGTGCGCATCCGAAACGAACCCCCGCGCGTGTTCTTCGGCGAGACGGTTTCGCGCCGGCGCTTCCAGGGCATGGCGCTGTTCGCCTGGATTTCCTCGCCCGAAAACGTGCCGCGCACCATCCTGCATTCGACGGAGATCCCCTCCGAGGCGCGCAACTGGGCGGGGCAGAACTACACGGGCTTTCGCCACGCGGAGATGGATGCGCTTCTCGAACGCCTGCCGATCACGCTCGACCCCGAAGCGCGCCGGCCGCTGTGGCGCCGCGTGCAGGAGATCTACGCCACCGAAATTCCGGTGATCCCGCTCTTTTTCCGGGCGGATGCGCACATCTGGCCGCGCTGGCTCGAGGGTGTGCGCCCGACAGGGCATCTCGCGCCCTCCTCGCTGTGGGTCGAGGAGTGGCGCGTGGTGCCATGATCACCCGTTCCTGAAACAATGCTGCGGCTGATCGGCGAGCGTCTGGTTCAGGCCGCCGTCACCGTCGTCCTGACTTCCTTCGCCGCCTACGGCCTGATCGGGCTGATGCCGGGCGATCCGATCGATCTCGCCATCGCCTCCGACCCGCGTCTTTCCGCCGCCGACGCCGAACGACTGCGTGCTCTGCATGGGCTCGATCGGCCGCTCCTCGAACGCTACCTCGCCTGGGCCGCCTCGGCGCTTGCCGGAGAGTTCGGCTTCTCGCGCCTGTTTGCCGCCCCTGCGCACGAGGTGCTCGCCGATGCGCTTATCAACTCGCTCGCTCTTCTTGTTCCCACCACGATCGCCTCGGCCGCGATCGGAATCGGGCTTGGCATCCTCGCCGCGCGTCGCCCGCGCGGTGCAATCGACGCCGTGGTCAACGCCGTCGCCTTCGCCGGCATCGCCATGCCTTCCTTCTGGCTCGGCATCCTGCTCATCATCCTGTTCGCCGTAATGCTCGGCTGGCTTCCCGCCGGCGGGCCACCGCCCGAACCAACGCTCAGCGCCTGGCTTCGCCACCTCGCCCTTCCCTCGCTCACGCTCACCGTGCTTGGGCTCGCCGCCTATGCGCGGCAGACGCGGGCAGCGATGATCGAGGCTTTGGGCGAGCCATGGATACGCACCGCGCGCGCCAAGGGCGCTTCGCTTTCGCGCGTGCTGCTGCGCCATGCTCTGCCCAATGCGGCGATCCCGATTGTCACCGTCGCCGCGCTGGATTTCGCCACCCTCGTTTCGGGCGCGCTCGTGGTGGAGACAGTGTTCGCTTGGCCCGGCATGGGCAAGCTCCTCTACGACGCGATCCTGGGCAACGACTACAATGTCGCGCTGCTTGCTCTCCTGCTTGCCGCGCTGGTCACGCTCGCCGCCTCGCTCGCGGCCGACTTGATCCAGCTCGCGCTCGACCCGAGGCTCAGGCGATGAGGGGGCGTGCCTTCACCAGGTTCCTTGCCCATCGCGCTGGTGCCTTCTCGGCGCTCGTTTTGATCGCGCTCATCGCCGCAGCCCTTGCGGCGCCGATGGTCGCCGGGATGATGGGGCACGATCCCTTCGCGCCAGACCTGTTCAAGCGCTTCGCCCCACCCTCGCCCGAACACCCGCTGGGCACGGACGAGTTGGGACGCGACCTGTTGCTGCGGCTTCTCTACGGGGCGCGCGTGTCGCTTGCGGTCGGGCTTGGCGGCGCGGTCGCCTCAGCGCTGATCGGGCTTGCGGTCGGGCTTGCGGCGGCCTGGTGGGGAGGGGTGATCGATGCGCTCCTGATGCGGCTCGCCGACGGCATCATCGCTCT
>CALFVI010000058.1 GCA_937928775.1 uncultured Elioraea sp.
GTCGGCGTGCTCGAGCACGTGCCGGGTCACACCGCCGAGGATGAGCTGGCGCAGGCGGGAGTGGCTGTAGGCGCCCATAATCAGGAGGTCGGCCTCGAACTCGGCAGCGGCGGCGAGCAAGCCAGCACCGACAGCGCCGCCGGCGGAGCCGATCGGCTTGAAGGCGCGGGCCTCAGCGCTCACCCCGTGCCAGGCGAGGTAGTCGATCAGCCCCGTCACATCGGGGCCCCGCCGCTGATACTCCTCGGCGTGCAACACGCGCACGGCTTCCGCCCGCTCGATCCAGGGCAAGCCGGCGGCGACCGCGGCGGAGGATTCGGCGGTGCCGTTCCAGGCGATCGCCACCCGCCTTCCGATCGTCTCCGGCGCGGTGCGTCGCGACACCATCACCGGCCGCCCGGAGTCGAACAGCACTGCATGCAGGGCATCAGAGGTCGAGACGTCGTCTTCCGCCTCCGGGTGGGCGAGCAGGACGATGTCGGCAAGCCGCGCCTGCTGCGCCACCACCTCCTCCTCGCGCCCGACCACGGTGGCGAAGGAGGCCGTCACGGTGCCGGCGGAGAAGGCCTGGGCGGGGTCGGACACGATCGGCACGCCGTGCCGGTCGACGAAGCGGGAGAAGAGCGCCTCGGCCTTGCGCGCGCGCTCTGCCGCCTCGCGTTCGGTGGCACTCATCATCTCCTCGATCATCGCCCCGGACAGGCCCTCTCCGGCGAGCGGGGCGACGTCGCGGGGGTCGAGGCGGACATGCAGCCCCTGCACATGCGCCCGCCAGATCCGGGCGGCGAGGAAGGCGGTGGCAAGGGCGGCTTCGCCGGCGGCGGTGCCGATCACGGGGAGAAGGAGCTTGCGATAGGCCATGCGAACGTCTCCACGCGACGCGAAGACAGGGTTTTTAGCACGCCCGCGGCGGCGGGTTCACGGTTTCGGGAGCAGACTCAGGGCGCGCGCGGGGAGGTCGAGCAGGGTGGCGTCCAGCCTCGTCCAGCAGATCGGTCCCGGATCCTGGCGCAGGGTGGCGCGCAGCACGGCGGCGTCGGCATCCGAGGCGTCGCCGACCCGGGCGGCAAGCCGCGCCTCGAGCAGCTCGGGCGGCGCCTCAAGCCAGAGGCCGATGAACGGGGCTTCGCCGCGGGCGGACTCGATTGCCTCCCTCTCCTCGGGGCGGAGGAAGACCGCATCGGCGATCGCGACGTGGCCGGCGGAGACCGTTTCGCCTGCCAGGCGGACCAAGTCTGCGTAGACCGCGCGCGAGGCTTCCGCCGTGTAGGCCTCGGCGCTGAGGCGCTCTTCCGGGGCGCAGCCGGCGAGGCGCTTGCGGATCTCATCTGAGCGCAGGACGAGCGCGCCGGGAGCGGGGCCGAGATCGGGGGCGAGGGCGCGGGCGAGGGTGGATTTTCCTGTGCCCTGCAGCCCGCCGATCGCGACCAGAAGAGGCGGGGAGGGGGCGAGGAAGGCAGCGGCCCGCGCGAGATAGTCCTCCGCCTCGGCCGCACGGCCCATGCGCGCGGCGACGTGGGCGCGGATCATCGCGCGGGAGGAGAGCCAGAGCGGCAGGCCGCGCACCAGCGCCGCATCGCCCGTGCGCGCCACATAGCGGTTCAGTAGCCGGTTCGCCGCCGCCCTGCCCGCCCGCCGCTCGACATCCATGAGCAGAAAGGCGAGATCATAGCCGAGATCGATGGTGGCGAGCGCCTCGTCGAACTCGAGCGCATCGAACGGCACCACGCGGCCCTGCCAGAGGCAGAGATTGGCGAGGTGCAGGTCGCCATGGGCGCGACGGACCAAGCCGCTCGCGGCGCGGGCCGCGAACCATGGCGCGAGCCGGCGCTGCCAGGCATCGGCCCGCTCCTTCCAGGCTGCGACCTCGGCCTCAGGCAGCCCCGCCTCGCGCGCTGCCAGGGCGTTGCCGGCGATCACCTGCGCCATGGCGGCGGCGGCGTCGATGCCAAACGCTGGGGGGAGTGCGCCGTGCATCGCCGCCACCGCATCGCCGATCGCATCGAGCAGGCCCTGGGTGAGCGCGCCGCGGTCCGCAACACGATCGAGGAAATCGGGCTCAGGCACGCGCGCCATCTCCACCGCCCACTCGACCACCTCGCCCTCTCCGCCGAGAGCCAGCGTGCCGTCGGGGCGGCGGACGATAGCGATAACGCCGCGATACAGCCCCGGAGCGTGCGGGGCATTGAGCGCGACCTCGCGGCGGCAGAACGCTTCGCGCGCGGCGAGGGTGGAGAAGTCGAGGAAGGAGAGGCGCACTGGCTTCTTCACCTTCCAGACGCGATCCTGGCCCGCAAAGACGCGCGAGATGTGGGTCTCGATCGGGGGCTGGCCGGTGAGCGCGGCGAGGAAGCCCGCGACCTCGTCCGTGTCGCGCGCCTCACCGATCAGGGGTAGAGGAGTTCGGTCCGCCAAGGCTCCTGCTCCGAGTCGCGGCGATAGACCAGCCTCTCGTGCAGGCGGAAGGGGCGGTCGCGCCAAAACTCGATGACCCGGGGCGAGAGGCGGAAGCCCGACCAGTGCGGCGGGCGGGGGATGTCGCCGGCGCCGAACTTGATGGTCCAGTCCGCGACCGCCTTCTCCAGAGCCCAGCGGCCCTCGAGCGGGCGGGACTGTTTCGAGGCCCAGGCCCCGATGCGCGAGCCGCGGGGGCGGGAGGCGAAGTAGGCGTCGGCCTCCTCGTCCGACACAAGGGCGACGGCGCCTTCGACGCGGACGGAACGGAGCAGGGACTTCCAGTGGAAGCAGAGCGCAGCGTGGGGGTTGGCGGAAAGCTCCCTGCCCTTGCGGCTCTCCAGGTTGGTGTAGAAGACAAAGCCCCGCGAATCTGCCCCCTTTAGAAGCACCATGCGCGCCGACGGTCTGCCGTCTGGGGTTGCCGTGGCGAGGCAGCAGGCGTTGGGGTCGTTCGGTTCGGTCTTCTCCGCCTCCGCCAGCCACGCGGCGAAGCGGGCGAAGGGATCTTCCACGTCAGACACGCGGATCGGCTCCGTCAGCTCTTGGCGTATTGGCTCCTCATGGGCCTGGCTTTCTGGCTTGTCCAGCCCTCTTGCCGCGGCGCGCGGTCGCGTGCCACCTAGGCGGGCTGTTGGAGAGGGCGGGGCGGGCATGGACGAAGCCGCAACGGTGGAGCGAGGCTTGCGCGCAGGCGGGCTGATGAGCGGTCGGCGCGGCCTGATCATGGGGGTGGCGAACGACCGCTCCATCGCCTGGGGCATTGCCGCCGCCTGTGCCGGGCACGGCGCGACTCTCGCCTTCACCTATCAGGGCGAGGCGTTGCAGAAGCGGGTCGAGCCGCTCGCCGCCTCGGTCGGCTCCAACCTCGTTCTGCCCTGCGACGTGACAGACGAGCCTTCGATCGATGCGGTGTTCGAGGTCTTGCGCGACCGTTGGGGCGGGCTTGACTTTCTCGTTCATGCCATCGCCTGGTCGGACAAGGAGCAACTGAAGGGCCGCTACCTTGACACCACGCGCGAGAACTTCCTCAAGAGCCTCGATATCTCCTGCTGGTCCTTCACCGCAATCTGTCAGCGTGCGGTGCCGCTGATGGGGGCCGGTGCCTCCATTCTCACCCTCACCTATCTTGGGGCGGAGCGGGTGATGCCGCATTACAACGTGATGGGGGTAGCGAAGGCCGCGCTCGAGGCCTCTGTGCGCTACCTCGCCGCCGATCTCGGCCCCTTGGGCATCCGGGTGAATGCGATCAGTGCCGGGCCGATCAGGACACTCGCCGCCTCGGGCATCGGCGATTTCCGCTACATCTTGAAGTGGAACCAGTACAACAGCCCGCTGAGGCGCAACGTTACCATCGAGGATGTGGGCGGGGCGGCCGTGTACCTCCTCTCCGACCTCGCCTCCGGGGTGACGGGGGAGGTGCACCACGTCGATTGCGGCTATCATGTGGTTGGCATGAAGGCGGTCGACGCGCCGGACATCAGCACGGTCTGACTCGCGCGCGGTGGTCAACAGCTTCGGGCGGATTTTTCGCTTCACCTCGTTTGGCGAAAGCCACGGCCCAGCGATCGGCTGTGTAGTGGATGGCGTGCCGCCCCGGCTGGCGCTGACCGAAGACGACATCCAACCCTTTCTCGACCGACGCCGGCCGGGCCAGTCCAAGTTCGTCACCCAGAGGCAGGAGCCCGACCGGGTGCGAATCCTCTCCGGCACCTATCGGGGGCTGACGACGGGGCATCCGATCGCGCTCGTTATCGACAATGTCGATGCGCGGTCGAAGGACTATGATTCGATCGCGGATCGTTTTCGACCGGGTCACGCTGATCTCACCTATTGGCTCAAGTACGGCATCCGCGATCCGCGCGGCGGGGGGCGAAGTTCCGCCCGAGAAACGGCGGTGCGCGTCGCCGCGGGCGCAGTCGCGCGCAAAATTCTGGGCGAGGGTGTCGTCATCCGCGGCGCGCTGGTGCAGCTCGGGCCCTGGGCGATCGACCGCGCGCGCTGGGACTGGGCGGAAGTCGCGCGCAACCCCTTTTTCTGCCCCGACGCGGTGGCGGCAGCGGAATGGGAGGAGCGGCTGGCCGAGGTGCGCAAGCGGGGCTCCTCGGTCGGTGCGATCGTCGAGGTGGTGGCTGAGGGGGTGCCGCCTGGCCTCGGCGATCCGGTCTATGCCAAGCTCGATGCCGATCTCGCCGGCGCGATGCTGAGCATCAACGCGGTGAAGGGGGTGGAGATCGGCGCGGGCTTCGCTGCCGCCGCCCTCTCGGGCGAGGAGAACGCGGATGCAATGCGCATCGCGGTGGCACCCGACGGGTCGCGGCGTGTGGTGTTCGGCTCCAACCATGCGGGCGGCGTGCTCGGCGGCATCTCCACTGGCCAAGCCATCATCGTGCGTTTCGCAATCAAGCCCACCTCCTCCATCCTCACCCCCGTGCCGGGAGTGACGGCAGAGGGCGAGGAGGTGGAGATCACTACCCGCGGCAGGCACGACCCCTGTGTCGGCATCCGCGCGGTGCCGGTGGGAGAGGCGATGATGGCCTGCGTGTTGGCGGATGCGTGGTTGCGCCGCCGCGCGCTCACGCCCGACGCGCCTTGCGAGCCGATCCTGCCCCGCCCTTGAGTGGCCGGCCTGCGCTGCAATTCGCCTCGCAATCTGCAGTCACGCCCGTTTGAGTGTCCGAACGATCGCCGCGCCACGACAGTGCGCATGGAGGATGTTCAGGCCATGTCGCTCGCACCTTTGCATGGGATGAGCTCACCTGACGCCGTGCGCCGTGCAGCCCAGGCGTTCGTCGCCATGGCCGGGCGCGAGGCTTGGCAGCGCCGAATCGCCCAGCTCAACGAACAGATCAGGGCGCAGCGCATCGCTGGCCGCATAGCGCGGGAACGCCACGCCCTCGAACTCGGTCTCGATCGCCTCGCCGCCGCCGAGCCCGCCTCCCCCACCGCCGCTGAACGCGCCGTGGCCGCCCTCGCAGCGGAGGCTGTCGCGGTGCGCCGCCACCTCTCCCCGGCAGGCCGCAGGCGGTTCGACGAACGGCTCGCCGAGGCGCTGTCCGGCGACGGCACGCTGGTTCCGCTGTTCCACCTGGTGCGCACAGCCGCCCGGCATCGCCAGGCGGGCTTCGAGGTTCGCTTCTCCGGCTTCGAGGACGGCACGAGCCACGACCTCCTGCTTACGCGCGAAGGCCGCGAAGCCGAGGTGGTGTGCGCCGTGTTCTCCGCCGACGAAGGACGATGGGTGCATCGCCCCGATTGGTTCGCGCTCGTGGATCGCATCAACCCTGACCTGCAGGCGTGGCTTGCCGCCCACCCGGGTCGCTACCTGCTGAAGGTGACCTTGCCCGAGGGGCTCGACTCGGCGCGCAACCTCGCCGCCGTGCAGGCGCGAATCGGCGCCTTGCTCGCTGAGGAACGTAAGGCCGACTACAGCGAGACCGCCATCCTCCGGCTCGACCCATTGCTGGTGGCTCAAGCCGAAGCCGGGCACCGCGCGCTCATCGAGCGGCTGAAAGCCCAGTTCGGCGAAGAAACCCATTTCGCGGTCGCCGCCGGCGAAGGGTCTTTGGTCGTGCTCGCCGCCCGTGCGTCGCGCCCGAACGAGATTGCCACCGTTCTGCAGCGTCGCCTGGCCGAACTGCCCTCCCGCCTGTCCGCGACGCGCCCGGGGATTTTGGCCGTCTTCATCGAGGACACCGAACCCGCCGAATGGAGGGCGTTGCGCGAGCGTCTGGAACTCGAGGCGGCGGCGCGCAACTTCCTCACCGCTCGCGAAGCGCGAGCGGTCATCGCCGTCTCTTGCGTCTCGCGCTTCGAACTCCTCGGTCAAGGCGAGCCCTTGGCGGCGAAGGCGGGAGAGCTTCGCTTCCGCAACCCCTCGCACCCGAAGGCGAAGGACGCTGCACTTCTGCCCGCGGTGGAAAGCCGGGTTTGAACAAGGCTTGAGGGGGCTCGTGTCAGCGCGCCAGCTGACCGCCCGGCGCACGGGCGGCCCAGGGCAACATGCGCGCAAGCGTGCCATCGCGCAGGGTCAGCGCGTGCCACAGGGCGGCCAGACCATGCACCGCGACGAGGACCACCAGCAGGTCAGCGACCGTCTCGTGCACCTCGCCCCAAATCCGTCCGCCGGATGAAACGAAAGGCGGGTCGAGCATGATCTGCCAAAACACCGGCACCGACCTGCCGCGGGCCCAGCGATCGAACAGGCCGCTGACCGGCAGGGCGATGGTCAGAAGCAGCAAGGCCCAGTGCATGGCGCGCGCCGCCCGGCGCATCCAGGCCGAGCCCTCCGCTGCGGACGGGGCCGACACTGCCCAGGAGAGCAGGCGCAGTGCCGCAAAGGCGAGCACCATGAGGCCGAGGCTCGCATGGACCTCCAGCGCAAGATCGCGCCAAACGCCGCGCGGCAGTTCCTCCCCAACACTGCCGCTGAGCCAAGCCGCCAGCACGAGGACCGCGCTGGCTCAGTGGATGGCACGGGTGATCGCACCGTAGGGTCTCAGAACCTCTGGCGTTGCCGTCATGCGAGCACTCCTGGGCCTGGTCGCGTCGGCGCAGCCGGCGGCCTTGCATCGCCCTCGCACGCCTCCGCGCATCCTGCGCGATCGGGGTTGAACCGGCGCTGAAGCGGCCGTTCAGCTTCGGTTCAGCCACGCCGCACGGCCACAGGGGCGAGTGGTCGCACGGCGGTGGGCAGGGCGGGCACCGCGCTCAACCGAACTCACCGATCGCTCGTTCGCAGCGCAGTCCATGCGCGGCGTTTGATCTTGCCTTCCTTCTCCCGCTGTTGGCGCCCTACAACCACCGCTGTCCAGCGCGCGAGGGGTGACCTCCTGGTGCCGAGACGTGCCGGAACAGCTGGCTTGCTGCAGCCCGCCCTGTCCGAGAGTGTGATCGTTTAGCCCGTGACCAAGCGAACCCCCATCCTCGTCATCAAGCATGGCGCGCTCGGCGACCTGATCCAGGCCTTCGGGCCTTTCGCCGCCATCCGCGCCCACCACCCGGACGCGCGCATCGACCTGCTCACCACGCCCCCTTTCGCGCCTCTGATGCGCCGCGCGCCGTGGTTCGACCGCGTGCTACAAGACCCCCGCGCCCCGGCCTGGAACCTCCCCAGCACGTTCCGCCTTGCCCATAGCCTCGCCCGCGAGGGGTATGCGCGGGTCTACGACTTGCAGACCTCTGCCCGCTCCTCGCGCCTGTTCCACCTGATGCGTCTTTTTGGCGCGCGGCCCGAATGGTCCGGCATCGCGCGCGGCTGCTCGCACCCCCACGCCAACCCGGACCGCGACCGCATGCACACGCTCGATCGCCAGCGCGACCAGCTCGCCGCCGCCGGCATCACGTGCTTTCCGGCGGCCGACCTTTCCTGGCTGGATGCCGATCTCAGCCGCTTTGCCCTGCCCGCCCGCTTCGCCCTGCTCGTTCCCGGCGCCTCGCCGCATCGGCCAGAGAAGCGCTGGCCCGCTCAGCACTACGCCGCGCTCGCCGGGGAGGTCGCCGCGCAGGGCGTGACCCCGCTCATCATCGGCACCGCGGCCGAGGCAGCGCTTACCTCCACCATTGGCGCCACCTGCCCCGCTGCCCTCAACCTCACCGGCCGCACCACGCTCCTCGATCTCGCTGCCCTTGCCCGGCGCGCCCTGTTCGCCGTGGGCAACGATACCGGGCCGATGCACCTGATCGCCGCTCTCGGCCGCCCGGCCGTGGTCCTGTTCTCGGCCGCCTCCGACCCAGCGCTCTGCGCCCCGCGCGGGCCCAAGGTGCGCATCCTGCGCGAAGCCGACCTCAGCCATCTGGCGCCCGAAGCTGTGCACGCCGCGCTTGCTGGCCTTGACGTTGTGCCGAACCCGTCCCCATAGACCCTTTCCGAGCGAGGATTGACGCGAGCCCATGCCCACCATCACGTTCCCGGACGGGTCTAGCCGCAGCTTCGAGGCCGTGGTGACGGGCGCCGACATTGCCGCTTCCCTTGGGCCCGGGCTCGCCAAAGCAGCCCTCGCGATCGAGGTCGATGGCGTTCTGTGGGACCTGTCGCGCCCGATCGAGCGAGACGCGCGCGTGCGTATCATCACGCGCAAGGACCCTGAGGCGCTCGAGCTCATCCGCCACGACTGCGCGCATGTGCTGGCAGAGGCCGTGCAGGCTCTCTTTCCCGGTGCCCAGGTGACGATCGGGCCCCCGATCGAGAACGGCTTCTACTATGACTTCGCCTACGAACGCCCCTTCACGCCCGAGGATTTCCCGGCGATCGAGGCGAAGATGCGCGAGATCATCGCCCGCGGTGCGCCTTTCGAGCGCATCGTCACCACGCGCGATGAGGCGATCGCCTTCTTCGAATCGAAGGGGGACAAATACAAGGTCGAACTGATCCAGGACCTCCCCCAGGGCGAAACGATCACGCTCTACCGCCAGGGCGAGTGGGTCGATCTCTGCCGCGGCCCGCACGGGCCTTCCACCGCGCAGGTTGGCGATGCGTTCAAGCTGATGAAAGTGGCGGGCGCCTATTGGCGGGGCGATCATCGCAACGCCATGCTGTCGCGCATCTACGGCACGGCGTGGCGCGATCGCAATGAACTTGACGCCTATTTGCATCGCCTCGAGGAGGCGGAGCGGCGGGATCATCGCAAGCTCGGCGAACAGATGGATCTGTTCCATTTCCAGCCCGAGGCGCCGGGGGCCGTGTTTTGGCATCCGCGCGGCTGGAAGTTGTTCTCCACGCTGCTCGAGTACATGCGCAGGCGACAGGAGGCGGCCGGCTATCTCGAGATCAACACCCCCGACATCATGGACCGCGGTTTGTGGGAACGGTCAGGGCATTGGGACAAGTTCCGCGATGCGATGTATCTGACCGAGGCGAAGGAGGAACGCGTTTTCGCCCTGAAGCCGATGAACTGCCCGGGCAGCATCCAGGTGTTCCGACATGGTCTGCGCAGCTACCGGGAACTGCCGCTGAAGTTCGGCGAGTTCGGCAAGGTGCACCGGTTCGAACCCTCTGGTGCCCTGCATGGGCTGATGCGCGTGCGTGCCTTTACCCAAGACGATGCGCACATCTTCTGCACCGAGGAGCAGATCGAAGCCGAGAGTGTGAAGGTCATCGACCTCTGTCTCTCGATCTACCGCGATTTCGGCTTCGACCAGGTGCACGTGAAACTCTCCGACCGTCCGGCCAGGCGAGTCGGGTCGGACGCCATCTGGGACCGTTCTGAGGAGGCGCTGCGCAGTGCGCTGCGCGCCGCTGGCATCACCGACTACAGCGTCAACAAGGGCGAAGGCGCCTTTTATGGACCGAAACTGGAGTTCGTCCTGCGCGACGCGATCGGACGGGATTGGCAATGCGGCACGCTGCAGGTCGACTTCAACATGCCGGCCGCGCTCGGTGCCTACTATATCGGTGAGGACGGGCAGAAGCACGTGCCGGTCATGCTGCACCGCGCCCTGTTCGGCAGCCTGGAACGCTTCATGGGCATCCTGCTTGAGCACAGCGCAGGCTGGCTTCCACTCTGGCTCGCTCCGGTGCAGGTCGTCGTCGCCAGCATCGTCGATGACGCCGCACCGGCGGTCCGCCGGGCGGCGGAGGCGCTTCGCCGCCACGGTCTGAGGGTTGAGGTCGACCTGCGCAACGAAAAGATCAACCGCAAGATCGTCGACCACATTGAGGCGAAAGTGCCCTATCTGGCGATCATCGGCCGGCGCGAGGCGGATGCCGGGACGATCGTCCTGCGCCGCCTGCCAGGCGCCGATCAGGAGACGCTGCCGCTTGGGGTCGCGGTTACGCGCTTGGTCGCCGAAGCGACCCCGCCCGACCAGCGCGGCGCTGTTGCCGAACCAGTTGAAGCGGCGGCCTGATCGCCCCATTCTTGCCGTGTGTTGCAACGAGAACGGAGGTTTCTGCCATCCCACCGCGTCCAACCATCCTAGCGCCGCCAACCCGAGAGGGGCCGCGCATCAACGAAGAGATCCGCATTCCCCAGGTCCGTCTGATCGGACCAGACGGCGAGATGATCGGGGTCGTGCCCACCCGCGAAGCGCTCTGGCGGGCGCGTGAAGCAGGGCTCGATCTGGTCGAGATCTCGCCCAATGCCGACCCTCCCGTCTGCAAGATCCTGGACTTTGGCAAGTACAAGTACGAACAGCAGAAAAAGAAGAGCGAGGCCCGCAAAAAGCAGAAGATCGTCGAGGTTAAGGAAATCAAGATCCGGCCTAACATCGACGACCATGACTACGACGTCAAAATGCGTCAGGCCAAGGGCTTCATCCAAGACGGGGACAAGGTCAAAGTCACACTCCGGTTCCGCGGTCGCGAGCTTGCCCACATCGACCTTGGCATGAAGGTGTTGGAGCGAGTGAAAAACGAACTCGAGCCGATCGCCAAGGTCGAGCAGATGCCGCGGATGGAAAACAAGCAAATGGTCATGGTGCTGACCCCGCGCTGAGCGGGTGGCGCATCAGGCGGTGAGCGTGGCGCGGCGCGTGGCAGCGCCTCGCGACGCCCACTGTCACGCCCGGCGTCGCGCCCTGCCCTGCTCCATCGCGCGGCGTACCTCGGGGTCCTCGCGCATCAGCGCAGCAAGCCGCTCGCGCCTATCCCCGTGCGAGGGGTGGGTGGAGAGGAAACTCACCCCGCCTCCTCTCCCGTGCTGCCCCTCCATCCGGTCCCAGAACCGGCTTGCCGCCTCGGGTTCATAGCCCGCGCGCGCGGCGTAGATCAGCCCGAGCCGGTCGGCCTCGTATTCGTGGCTGCGCGAGAACGCCGCCCCACCAAGTGCAGCCCCAAGCCCGAGCGCCGCCCCGATCGCCGGCGAATAGGCCCGCGTGCCACGGTTCGCCGCTGCCGCCGTGCCCAGCACTGCCACCCCGATGGAGAGGGCGAGCTGCTGGCTTACCCGCTCCTGCGCGTGCCGCCCCGCAAGGTGTCCCATCTCGTGGCCCATGATGATCGCCATCTCGTCCTGGTTGCCGCCGACGAAGCCCCACATGCCGTCGAAATAGCCGGAGTATCCGTTCGGCAAGACGAAGGCGTTCACCTGCCGATCCGCCAAGAGCTCAGGCCGAAAACCCCGGCGCGGCTGCGGCGCGCCCTCGACCGCGGCAAGATTGCCCGCCATGCGCTCCAGGATCCTCTGCCGAGCGGGGTCGCGCAACGGACCGCCCGCGCGGCGACGGATGTCGGCCTCCGCCATGTCGGACATCCGCTCAAGCTCCTCGTCGTCGATCAGGATCAGCTGCGACCGCCCGAGCTGTTCGTTCTGCGCGCAGCCGCCCAAGGAAAGCCCGAGCGCGAGCGCGGTGAGCACGCCGGCGCCGGCTTGCAGGATTGCCTGGCGGCGGTGCAGATAGGCGGGGGTCGCCAGACCCACAGCATTCTCGCGCGGCATCGCGATTCTCCCTCTCCTGTCGCCGTCTGCCACGGCTGAACCTAACATAAACTCACGTGCCAATACGCCCCCTCCGTCTGTCATCGAAGAGTGGGCTCTCCCAGCAGTGAGAGCGCTGCGCCCGGACCGCACCTTGGTGGTGCTGCTCCTGTTCGGCTTCTCAGCCGGGCTGCCGCTGCCGCTCACCGGGTTCACGCTGCGGCAGTGGTTCGCCGAGGCCGGGGTATCGCTCGGCGCGATCGGGCTCACCGCCCTGATCGGCCTCGCCTACACGCTGAAATTCCTCTGGGCCCCGCTTCTCGATCACGCTCGCCCGCCACTGGCGTGGCTTGGTCGCCGTCGCGGCTGGCTCGCCGCCGTCCAGGTCGCGCTGGCGGCCGCCATCCTTGCCCTCGGCTTCACCGACCCCGCCCACGACGCCGAGGCAACGGTGCTGGTCGCCATCACCGTCGCCATCCTCTCAGCGACGCAGGACATCGCCATCGACGCATTCCGCATCGAAAGCCTGCCGCCCGAACGCCAGGGGCTTGGGCTTGCCGCCTATGTCTGGGGCTATCGCATCGCCCTGCTCGTGGCGAACGCCGGAGCCCTGGGGATTGTCGAGCTCGCCGGCTGGCGGGCGGCCTTCGCGGTGATGGGGGGGCTGATGGCCGCGGGCCTCGCCACCACCCTCGTGCTTGCCCGCGAACCCCTGCCGCCCGGCGCGCCTCCCCCTGCCTCCTGGGCTGCCCGGCTTCGGCTCGCCGTGATTGACCCGTTCCGGGACTTCCTCCGTCGCCCTGGCTGGCCTCTGATCCTCGGCTTCGTCGCCCTCTTCAAGCTCGGCGAGGCGCTGGCCGGGGTCATGGCCGCGCCGTTCTACCGCGCGCTCGGCTTTTCGCGGCTTGATGTCGCGGCGGTGTCTGGCGTGTTCGGCATGGCAGCGACGCTTGCCGGCGTCACCCTGGGTGGGATCCTGGTGGCGAGGATCGGGGTCGCGAGGGCGCTGATCGCGACAGGACTTGGCCAGATGCTCTCCAACCTGATGTATGTCGCACTCGCCGAAGCTGGCCGCTCCGTTCCCCTGCTCTGGGCCCAGGTCGCGGTGGAGAACGTGACGGACGGCCTCGCCGATGCCGCTTTCGTCGCCTACCTCTCGGGTCTGACCAGCGTCGCCTTCACCGCCACCCAGTACGCCCTCCTCTCGTCGCTCGCCGCCGTGCCTCTGCGCACGCTCGGCGCTGCGGGGGGGTTCCTCGCCGAGGCGATGGGCTGGACGCGGTTCTTCCTGCTCACCACCGCTGCCGCACTCCCCGGCATGGGGCTGATGCTGATCCTGCTCTCCCGTTTCCCCCCCGACCGCGAGGCCAAGCCGCGATGATCCCTCTTCCCGCCGCCTGGATGGCCTGGGTTCTGCCCCCGGTGCTGCTCCTCTGCTCCAACGTGCTGATGATCTACGCCTGGTATTGGCACCTGAAGAAGCCCGATTGGCCGCTTTGGCTCGCCATCGTCGCCTCCTGGTGCATCGCATTCTTCGAGTACTGCCTTGCTGTGCCCGCCAACCGGATCGGCTTCGGGCCCTATACCGCGCAGCAGCTGAAGGTGATGCAGGAGGTGATCACCATGACGGTGTTCGCGGGGTTCGCCGTGTGGGTGTTGGGCGAGAAGCTGACCTGGAATTACGCCGCCGCCTCCGTCTGCCTGGTTGCGGCGGTGGTGTTCATCTTCCTGCCCGTGCAGAAGTGAGCGGGGCCCGCTTCGTCAGGCGGCCGCAGGCTGCGCGATGGGTCGGGTCGCCTCGGCCGGCACTGCCGGCAGCCAGGCGGTGAAGGTGGAGCCCCTGCCCTCCTCGCTTTCGATGTCGAGCTGTCCGCGGTGCCGGTTCAGCACGTGCTTGACGATGGCAAGCCCGAGCCCGGTGCCGCCGATCGCGCGCGACCGCGCCGCGTCCACGCGGTAGAACCGCTCGGTGAGGCGCGGGATGTGTTGGCGCGGGATGCCGATCCCGTCATCCGTGACGGAGACCGCGACCCCGGCCGGCCGCCCTCCTTGTGCCGGCGTGGGGAACACGCGAACCCGAATCGTGCCGCCGTCCCGGCCGTACTTCACCGCATTGTCGATGAGGTTGGTCACCACCTGGGCGAGCTGATCTGGGTCGCCGACGATCGGTTGTACAGCGGGGTCGACCGTCAGTTCGGCCCGCATCTGCCGCGCCGCGATCCGCGGTTCCAGCGCCTCGATGGTGCGCCGGGCGAGCGCGGGCAGATCCGCCACCCCCTTCGGCGCCGTATGTTCCATCATCTCGATGCGCGACAGAGACAGCATGTCGTCGATCAGCCGCGACATCCGCGTGGCTTCCTGCGCCATGATGGCGAGGAAGCGCTTCTGCGCGTCGCGATCCTCCGCCGCCGGCCCGCGCAGGGTCTCGATGAAGCCGAGCAAGGAGGTAAGCGGGGTGCGCAGTTCGTGGTTGGCGTTGGCGATGAAGTCGGCCCGCATCTGTTCCACGCGGCGTTCGCGCGTGCGGTCGGAGAGGGTGACGAGCACGCGCCCGCCGTTGCGCAAGGGCGGATCAAGGCCGGTCGCCTTGGCGACGAGCTCGCGCTCGACTGGCACGGGCAGGGTGACGGAGACCGCTTCCGGCCGCTCGCCACGTCCGGCCCGTTCCACCGCCGTGCGGAGCTCTGGGTGGCGCAGCAGGGCGCCGAGATCGGGTTTGTCCGCTGCTGGAGGGGTAAAGAGGTCGCGCGCCGCCCCGTTCAGCATCACGGGCCTTGCCTCCGCATCGAGCACGATCAGCGGGTCGGGCAGGCCTTCCACGATGCGGACGGCAGCCCCGGCGAGACGGTCGACCTCGCTCGTGCGCTCTCTGAGCGAATCGGCGAGCCGCCCCGCCGCCTCGGCAATCTTCCTCAGTGGGGGCAGGATCGGCAGAGGCTCGAGCGGCAGGCCGGCTTCGGCCCGCTTCAGCGCCAGCACGAGGCGGGCGAGGTCGCGGTAGACAACCAAGCCCGCCAGGGTGCCGGCCAGCGCGAAGGCAGCGGCGAGCACCGCGGCGGCCCGTTCTGAGACGAGCTCGAAGGCAGCAAGCCCGGCGAGCAGCGCCGCCGGCACGGCGGCGATCGCCGCCGTGGTCCCGGCGACGAGGAGCGTGGGGCTTGCCGGACGGTCGGGCAGCTGAGGCGGCATGACGAGGCCTTCTCCACCGACCACTCAAAACAGCACGTCGTCGAACCGTTCGGGAGCCGGTTCGAGCACGCGAAACCCGTCGCGCGTCACCTCCATGACAGCGAGCGCTCTGCGGTTCGTTCCATCCGGCATCAGCCGCACCAGCCCGAGCGCGCCGGCGAAGCCTTCCGGCTTGGTCAGCGCGGCGGGTGAGAGGTCGGGCGGCGAGGCATTGACCAGCGAGCCGATGATCGCTGCCGCATCGAAGGCGATCCCCGCCACCACTGGCGGGTCGTTGCCGAAGGCGTCGCGGTAGCGCGCGGCGAAGGCTTCGCGCCTTTGCTCGTCCGGAGCGGCGAACCAGGCGCCCACCAGGGCGGGTTCCCTGCCGGCATCCGCCATCCCGGCAAGAAGCGGCAGGCCGAGAATGCGCACGGGCGGGCTGTCGATGTCGTAGAAGGGGAGCAAGGCGGCCACCGCCCGCAGCCGCTCGCCCGAATCGGCGACCAGAAGCGCGTCGAACGGTGGCGGGGGGATGCTTGCTTCGCGCTGGATTTGCGCCGCCCTTCGCCGCCCCTCGGCCGTGCCCTCGGCGCGGGCCGCCCGCACGCGGGCATCGATCGGCCCGCGGCGGCTCTCGTAGTCGGCGAGGCGGCGCACCGCAGGGGCCGGGTTGTCGCCCGCATAGAGTTCCTGCCGCACCAGTATCCCGCCTAAGTCCGCCACCGCCCGCGCATAGGCCTCGGCAACCAGGCGCCCAAAGGGCGTGTCGGGGGCCAGCAGGGCGAACCGCTCCGCCCCGGCCGCCCTGGCGGCGGCGACCACGCGCCGCACCGCAGGTTCGGGCAGCTGGCCCAGAACCCACACCCCGGGGCGCGCCTGGGTCGCGTCGGTGGTGAAGGCGAGCACGGGCACTCCCGACGCCGAGGCGACCGAGGCGACGGCAGCCGTCTCGGCGGCGAACAGAGGGCCGAGGATGGCGCCAGCACCTTCGGCCAGCGCGTCACGGGCGGCGGCAGCGGCGCGAGTCGGATCGCCGCCAGTATCCTTCGGCAGCAACTCGAGCTTGCTTCCGCCGTGCTGGAACAGGGCGAGCATGGCCGCGTTCAGCATCGTCTCGCCCACCTGCGCCTGCGGGCCAGAGAGCGGCAAAAGCAGGGCGGCGCGCAGTTTGCCGTCAGGCCCCAGCGCGGGGCGGGTGGGCAGCGCTGGGGCTGAGGGGTCGACCCGCACAGGAGGGGCGGTGGCGACAGGACGCGCGGGCGGAGGGTGCGGCGCGCACGCGGTTGCTCCGACCAGAACGCATGCAAGGATAGCGAAGGCCGATGCACGACAGCGACGAAACACAGACCGAAACCCCTCCCTCCGTCTCCGACGACGCGGCCGGCCCCCCGGGAACGCTCACCTTAGTCGCCACGCCGATCGGCAATCTCGGCGATCTTGCGCCGCGCGCCGCCGCCGTGCTCGCCGCAGCCGACGCAGTCCTCGCCGAGGATACGCGCGTCACCCGGAAGCTGGCGCAGCGCTTTGGCCTCGCACCACGCCTCGTTTCTCTCCGTGATCATAATGAAGAAACGATGACCGGGCGCATACTGGCACGGCTCGCCGCCGGAGAACGCCTCGCCCTCGTCTCGGACGCCGGCATGCCGCTGATCTCCGATCCGGGCTATAGGCTCGTTCAGGCGGCTCTTGCGTCCGGCCATCGCGTCACCTGCGTGCCTGGCCCCTCTGCCGCGACCACCGCCCTTGTCCTCTCCGGCCTGCCGCCGGCGCCGTTCCTGTTCCTTGGCTTCCCCCCGCCAAAGGCCACCGCACGGCGAGCGCGCTTCGCCGAACTCGCTGCCCTCGAACGCGCAGGGCTCTCCGCCACCCTCGTCTTCTACGAGGCGCCGCACCGCCTGGCCGAAACCCTGCGCGACCTCGCAGATGCTCTGGGTGAGGGCCGCCCGGCGGCGGTCGCGCGCGAACTGACCAAACGCTTCGAGGAGGTGGTGCGCAACGGGCTCGGCGCGCTCGCTGCACGCTATGCCGGGGCGGAGGTGCTGGGCGAGATCGTGATCGTCGTCGGCCCCGCCGAAGGGAGGGCAGAGCCGAGCGAGGAGGAGATCGAGACAAGGCTTCGTGCCGCCCTCGCCGAGGGGCTTTCCGTGCGCGACGCGGCGGACCGGGTCGCCGCCGCGACGGGGGCTCCGCGCCGCGCCGTCTATGCGCGCGCGCTCGCCCTCAAAGGCTCCGCGCCAGGATGAGCTTTTGGATGTCGGAGGTGCCCTCGTAAATTTGGCAGATTCGCACGTCGCGATACGCCCGCTCCACCGGATAGTCGGCGAGATAGCCGTAGCCGCCGAGGGTCTGGATCGCGGCGGAACAGATCTCCTCTGCCACTTCGGAGGCGAAGAGCTTCGCCATGCAGGCCGCTTCCAGGGCGTTCTCGCCCGCGTCCTTCTTCCGTGCCGCGAGGTGGACCAGTTGCCGTGCCGCCTCGAGCTTCGTCTTCGCTTCGACCAGGCGGAAGGCGACCGCCTGATTGTCGATGATCGGGCGGCCGAAGGCAATGCGCTCCTTGGCATAGGCGATGGCGTAGTCGAGTGCGGCGCGCGCGATGCCCACGGCCTGCGCGCCGATGCCGATTCGGCCCGACTCAAGGGTGGCGAGCGCGATCCGGTAGCCTTCCCCCTCCCCGCCGATCAGGTTCTCCGCCGGCACGCGCAGCGAGTCGAAGACGAGCGCGCAGGTGTCCGAGGCGTGCTGACCGAGCTTGCGCTCGATTCGCGCCACCCGGTAGCCCGGCGTGTCGGTCGGCACAGCGAAACAGCTGATGCCCTTTTTGCCGGCGGCGGGGTTTGTGACGGCGAAGAGGAGGCAGATGTTGGCGATCGAGCCGTTGCTGATGAACTGCTTCGCGCCGTCGATGATCCACGCGTCACCGTCGCGCACCGCCCGCGTGCGCAAATTCGATGCATCCGACCCGGCCTGGGGCTCGGTCAGCGCGAAGCAGCTCACCCACTGCCCAGTGGCCATCTGGCGGAGGAAGCGTTCCTTCTGCGCCTCGGTGCCGAAGCGTTCGAGAATGGTGCAGGTGGGCGAGTTGTGTACCGAGACGAGGGTGGAGACGGAGGCGTCTCCGGCCGCGATCTCCTCCAGCGCCATGGCGTAGGTAAGCGTATCGAGCCCTGCCCCGCCCCACTTTGGCGAGATGGTCGCGCCGAGGAAGCCCAGTTCGCCCAGTTCGCGGATGATATCGGGCTCGATCCGGCCTTCGCGTTCGCGCTCCGCCGCACGCGGGGCGAGCTTCTCCTGGGCGAAGGCGCGCGCGGTTTCAACGACGAGGCGTCGCGTCTCCAGCGCCTCCGCGTCGGTGACGTCGAGCATGCGTCTATCCTCCCCGGGCGGAGATTTACGCCGAAGCAGGCGCGGGCGCCACAGTGGCCGTCGTCGCCGCAATGAGGGCGGCGCGGGCGGCCTCGCGCTCCGCCATTGCCTTTGCATGGTTTGCCCGCCTGACGGGGCCAAAGCCGCGCGCGGCGAAGGGCCAGGCCAGCAATCGTCGGCAGGCTTCCGCCGTTTCCGGGCTGAGGTGGGCGAGGGCGAAGGCGACATCCTCCTCGAACAGCGCAATCGCCTCCCGCTCAAGACGGCGATCCTGCTGCCAACGGAACGGATCAAGCCAACTGCCGCGAACCCCCTTCAGGCGGGCGAGCAGGCGGAAGACAGGCAGGGCGAAGCGGGCGGGGAGAGCGATCTTGCGCCGCCGCCCGGTCGCCGGGTCGCGCCCCAGCCAAGGCAGGGGCGGGGAGAGATGGAAGGTCAACCGGGCCTTGCCGAACTCCTCCCTTAGCCCTGCCAGGAAGGCGGGATCGGAGAGGAGGCGCGCCACCTCGTACTCGTCCTTGCAGGCGAGGACTCGATGGTAGCCTTCCGCCACCGCGCGAGTCACGGCGCCGGCTTGGCCCAGGCTTGCTTCCTCGATCGCGCGCGCACGCGCCACCAGCGCGCGGAACCGTTGCGCAAGGCGTTCGTTCTGATACCGCACGAGGTCTGCCGCCCGCTGCGCGATCAGCTCCTCGAGCCGTTCGGGCGGGCGGCGATCGGCGAGCAGGCGGGCGGCAAGCGAGGGGTCGTGCGCGACCGCCCGGCCCCACAGGAAGGCGCGCCTGTTGGTCGCCACCGCCACGCCATTGAGCTCGATCGCGCGCAGCAAGGAGGCAGCGCGCACCGGGATCAGCCCCTTCTGCCAGGCGGCACCAAGGAGGAGCGTGTTCATCGTCTGCGCCTCGCCGAACAGGGCCTCGGCGAGCCGGGCGGCGTCGAGCCAGAGATGAAGCCCAGCGGGCGATGCCGCTTTGAGGGCGCGGGCGTGACCCTCGGAGTCGAGCACGACGTCCGCGTCGCGCACAAAAGCGGCGACAGAGGCAAGCCGCGACTGTGCCACCACCGAACCATCCGCCTTCAGGCGCGCCAGCACGTCGTGCGCGGCGGCGACCGCCATGTCGGCGGCGATAAGAAGATCCGCCCCGCGCAGAGGCACGCGCGCGACATCGAGCAAAGCGTCCTCGGCGGCAATCTGCACGTGCGCGACCACCGCGCCGTTCTTTTGCGCAAGCCCGGTGAAGTCGAGCGTGCGCACAGCTCTGCCTTCGAGGTGCGCGGCCATGGCGGTGATCGCGCCCGCTGTCACGATCCCGCCGCCGCCAACCCCGGCGAACAGCGCGCGCCACGGGCGGTCGGTCAGAGGCGGGGGAAGGGGTGTTGGCAATGTGCGCGCGAAGCCCTCCTCGAGCGCCGCAAGTTCCGCCGACAGCACTTTCGGCCTGCGTGCCGCGCCCACGGTGACGAAGGACGGGCAGTAGCCCTTGAGGCAGGAGAGATCCGTGTTGCAGGAGGAAGGAGAAACGCGACGTTTGCGGCCGAATTCGGTCTCCACCGGCTCGATCGCCACACAGTTCGATTGCACGGTGCAATCGCCGCAGTTCTCGCACACGCGCTCGTTGATCAGAACCGTGGTCTCGGGCGCGGGCATCGCGCCGCGCTTGCGCTTGCGGCGCTTTTCCGTCGCACAGACCTGGTCGAAGACGATCGCGCTCACACCCGGAACGGTGCGGAAACGGTCCTGCACGGCGAGGAGGTGTTCGCGCGTGGTGCGCTCGACCCCGGGCGGAAGCTCTCCAGCGGGAGGAAGGCGTGCCGGATCGTCGGCGACGACGGCGATGCGCGCCACCCCGTCGGCGGCGAGCTGGCGCACGATTTGCGCCACGGAGGGGGCACCATCCACCGGTTGCCCGCCCGTCATTGCCACCGCGCTGTTGTAGAGGATCTTGTAGGTGACGTTGGCGCCGGCAGCGACCGCCTGGCGGATGGCGAGGATGCCAGAGTGCTGGTAGGTGCCGTCGCCCATGTTGACGAAGGCGTGCGGCACCTCGACGAAGGGCGCGAGGCCTGCCCAGGTGACCCCCTCCGCCCCCATGTGGGTGACGGTCTTCGCGCGCCCCACTGCACCGAGGGCCAGAGTGTGGCAGCCGATGCCGCCGAGGGCGAGCGCGCCTTCGGGCACCACGGTCGAGGTGTTGTGCGGGCAGCCCGCGCAGAAATAGGGGGCGCGGGAAAGCGCCGCCGCAGGCGGGGGAAGGTCGGGCTCCGTGAAGGAAACGCTGACCCCGAACTCGGGCAGCACACGGGCGAGCGCGCGCGCAATGGAGAGAGGGTCGAGTTCGCCATATTCGGGCAAGAGCGGTTCACCAGCGAGCGTGCGCTTGCCGATGATGGCAGGGCGACGATCGGCCGGCAGGTTATAGAGGATGTCGCGCGCCTGGCGCTTGACCAGGCTCCGCTTCTCCTCGACCACGATCAGAAGCTTCTTGCCGGTGGCGAAGCGGGTCAGCCCTTCGGGCTCGACGGGCCAGGTCAGCGCCACCTTGTAGAGGGCGATCCCTCTCCGCGCCGCCTCACCGCCGCCCAGGCCCAACAGGTCGAGCGCGCGCAGCACATCGAGATGCGCCTTGCCGCAAGTGACGAGGCCGATCGGTGCCTCGGCCGCGCCGAACACGACGCGATCGAGCGCGTTGGCGCGCGCGAAGGCAGCCGCGGCCGGCAGGCGTTCCGCAATAACGCGCCGTTCGAGTTCCGCCCGCTGGTCAGGCCAGCGCAAGCTTGGGTCGAGGTTGAAGCCCCAAGGTGGGGTTTCGATGTCGGGGCGGATGAAGGATCGCGCGGAAGCGACGACCACCGTCGCTGCGGCCTCCACTGTCTCCGCCACCGTCTTCAGCCCCACCCACAGCCCCGAGAAGCGGCTCATCGCGATCCCGGCGAGACCCAGGTCGAGGATGTCCTGCACCGAGGCGGGATGGAGGAGGGGCATCATCGCCGCCTCGAAGATCTGGTCGGATTGGTGTGGCAGCACGGAGGACTGCGCGGCGTGATCATCGCCCGCCACCGCGAGCACGCCGCCCTTGGCGTGGGTGCCGAAGGCGTTGGCGTGGCGGAAGGCGTCGCCGGAACGATCCACGCCCGGGCCCTTGCCGTACCAGAGCCCAAACACGCCCTCGACGCGGCGGCCGGGGAACACCTCCAGCATCTGCGCGCCCCACAGCAGGGTGGCGGCAAGATCCTCGTTGATGCCGGGCTGGAACCGTACGCCTGCGGCATCGAGCAGGCTGCGCCGGGCCCAGAGCTCCTTGTCGAGCCCGCCCAAGGGAGAGCCGCGATAGCCGGAAACAAGCCCAGCCGTGTTCAGCCCGGCCGCGCGATCGAGCCTCGCCTGCTCGAGGAGCACGCGCACCAGGGCCTGGATCCCGCTCAGCAGCACCGGCGCGTCAAGGTCGACGAACCGGCTCTCCAATGTGATCGGCACGGTCCCGCAAAGCGAGTCCATCGCTGCCGTCTCCCTTGCTCTCCCCGACCGGGCAGGTCAGCAAGGCTAACCCGATGTGCAAGGTCAGGTGGTGGCGAAGAGCGCGCTCGGGGAGCACATTTTGCAACGATTGCTGCGCCGCTTCGGCAAAATCCTGCCGGCAGCGTCAGCGAGGGGCGTGCGCAGGGGCGCCGTCGCGCCTGATTATGCCGCCAGCGGCTCCACCAGCAGCTCGCGATAGACAGCGAGAGTTGCTTCCGTCATGCGCTCCGTCGTGTAGCGGGCCAGCACGGCATCCCGCGCCCGGGCACCGAGCGCGGCCCGCGCCTCGTGAGGCGAGGCGAGCAGCTGGTCCAGCGCCCAGGCGAGCGCTCGAGAGTCGTTCGGCGGAACGAGCAGCCCCGTTGCCCGGTGCTGCACCGTCTCCGCCGCGCCGCCATGGGCAGTGGCGATGACGGGGCGGGCCATCGCTTGCGCTTCGATCACCACCCGCCCGAAGGCTTCAGGTGCGATCGAGGCGTTCACCACCACGTCGGCGGCCAGGTAGGCGGCCGGCATGTCGGCGACGTGGCCGGCGAAGCGCACGCGATCGGCCACTGCAAGCTTCGCTGCAAGACGCACGAGCTGCTGGGCATGGCCGCCGCTGCCACCGGCATCGCCCGCCAGCACCGCCACCGCGTCGCGCCGGTCCATCCGTGCGAGCGCCTCGATCAGCACCTGCGCCCCCTTCCAGCGCGACAGCCGCCCAGGCAGCAGCACCACCGGGGTCGCAGGCGCCACAGCCCAAACCGCGCGCAGCGCGGCGATGCGTTCGGGTGCAACACGGGCCGGGTCGAAGCGCCGGGGGTCCACCCCGCGCGGAATGATCCGCACCCGGGTCGGATCCGTGCCGTGACGGGAAAGGAGATGATCGGCAACGAAGCGCGAGATCGCGATCACCCGCTCGCCTGAGGCCATCACCGCGTTGTAGAGGCGCTTGCCGGGAAACCCCTCGCCATAGACGCCGTGATACGTGGTGACCCAACGCGCGCCCGCCCGCCGTGCGGCGAACCGCGCGCTCCAGGCCGGAGCGCGCGAGCGCGCATGCACGATGGCGACGCGCTCGCGCCG
>CALFVI010000059.1 GCA_937928775.1 uncultured Elioraea sp.
ACGCTGATGGCTGGGCTTGCGTGTGCTACGCCCTCGCCGCTCGCGCTCGCGGAACTTCGCCTCCGCGCCGAGGCTGCGGTCGGCGTGCCGGAGGAGGCGGTGGCGCCGACTATGCGGCTGCTGGCGCGCGGCGTCGGGCGCGATCCGCCCATCGTTGCCGGCGAAAGCGCGGTCGCTGGGCTGATCGGGCTCGCTTTGGCGCGCGCGAATCGGGGTGCGGCCGCGGCCCTCGGGCTGGGGCCCGGCGCGCGCGTGCTCCTGTTCGGCACCGAAGGGGCGACCGATCCCGCTCTCTACGCCCGCCTCGTCTCCTGTCCCGAAGCGGTCGCTTGACGCCCTGCCCCCGCAGCACCCAGCGTTCGGCCGGCATCGGGAGGAAGGCATGCAGCGGAAGATGCGCCATATCGCGATGGTCGGCACGGGCGGGCCCGAGGTTCTCACTCTGGCCGAGGCGCCGGTGCCTGAGCCCGGGCCGGGCGAGGTGCTGATCGAGGTGCATGCCGCCGGGGTCAATCGCCCGGACATCGCCCAGCGCGAGGGCCGCTACCCGCCGCCGCCGGGGGCTTCGCCCATCCTCGGCCTGGAGGTGGCGGGGGTGATCGCCGCCCTCGGCCCCAGCGTCGAGGGCTGGCGGGTCGGGGATCGCGTCTGCGCCCTGGTCAATGGCGGGGGCTATGCGGAGTTCGTCACCGTGCCTGCGCCGCAGTGCCTGCCGATCCCGGCGGGCTACGACTTCATCCGCGCTGCCGCAATCCCCGAGACCTTCTTCACCGTCTGGGCGAACCTGTTCGAGCGCGGCAAACTCGCGCGCGGCGAGACGGCGCTGATCCATGGCGGTACTTCGGGGATCGGCACCACCGCGATCCAGCTCGCGCACGAGTTCGGCGCCACCATTTACGCCACCGCCGGCTCGCCGGAGAAATGCCTCGCCTGCCTCAGGCTCGGCGCAGCGGCGGCGATCGACTACCGCGCGCAGGACTTCGTCGAGGAGATCAAGCGGCTGACGGACGGGCGGGGGGTCGATGTGATCCTCGACATGGTGGGCGGCGACTACATCCCGCGCAACATCCGCTGCCTCGCCCTCGATGGGCGGCTCGTGATGATTGCCTTCTTGCGCGGCTCAAAAGTCGCGGAGATCGACTTCCTGCCGGTGATGACGCGCCGGCTCACCATCACCGGCTCCACGATGCGGCCGCGCACCACCGCCCAGAAGGGGGCGATTGCCGAGGCTTTGCTGCGCCAGGTCTGGCCGGTGCTGGAGGCGGGGCGGTGCGGGCCGGTGATCCACACCGTGTTTCCCCTCGCAGAGGCGGCGGAGGCGCACCGGCTGATGGAGAGCGGGCAGCACATCGGCAAGATCGTGCTCCTGGTGCGGGGGTGACCCGTTTCGGCCTGGGCACGATCGGTCCGCCTCATTAACGAAGCGTTTACCCACCTCGACGACGATTGCACCGGGGCGGGCTGGGGTGAGCCCGGCGAAGGACCACGGGGGCGCGAGCACGTCGGCGGCAGATGAGCGACGGACGAGAACGGCTCCCACCCCCTTTTGGCATCGCGTTCCAGCCCATCGCCTCGGTGCGCACACGGCTTGTGACGGCGCAGGAGGCGCTTGTGCGTGGGGTCGGCGGCAGGCCGGCCAGCACGGTGCTGGGGCGGGTGGAACCAGCCGCCCGGCCGGCCTTTGAGCTGGCCATCGTGCAGTACGCCATGGCGCGTGCCATGGTGCTTGGCATCACGGTCGACCTGCATGTCAACCTCTCGCCCCACGTGCTGACGCGCACCGTGGGCGGCGCGGCCGAGGCGGCGGAGCGGCTGCTGAGGCTCGCGCAGGCAGAGAGGTTCCCACCGCAGCGACTGGTTCTTGAGATGACGGAAGGGGAACGGATCGACGACCCGCCCCGGCTGCGACGGCTCGCCGACGCCGCACGCACGGTCGGGCTGCGCCTTGCGCTCGACGATTTCGGCGCTGGCTACAACGGCCTCGCGCTACTGGCCGAAGTCGAGCCCGACATCCTGAAGATCGACATGGCTCTGACCCGGGGCATCGACCGCGACCGGGTGCGCAGATCCATCCTCGCCGGCATCTTGCGCATCGTCGAGGGAACGCCGATGCGCGTCATCGCCGAAGGGGTGGAGACAGTGGCGGAACTCGCCACGTTGGCCGATCTCGGCGTGGAAGAGGTGCAGGGGTTCCTCATCGCTGCGCCGGCCTACGAACGGGCAAGCGACACCGTTTCCTTACCCCTGGCTTGCCGGTGCGATCCTCTGCCGGTCGACCCCGCCCTCAGCCCGATCATCGTTGGCCGGATCGGCTGACCGCACCGCCAGCCGGGCCAGACAGGACACCAAGAAAAAGACCCCTCGAGCAGGTGAGGAATCGCCCCGCCTCGCCACTTGAACCAGGCGCGCAAAGCCGAGCGCACGACAGCGCGGGGAGAGAACAACCCGTGGCACGGACGACCGTCAGCGCGCCGCGGCGCGCGCCTCCGCCACCGCCTCGCGCAGCCGCGCAAGCGGGACCGCGCCCGCAAACACCGTCTCGCCGACCACATAAGCCGGCGTGCCCTGCAGCCCGAGCGCGTGCGCAAGCGTGAGCGCGGAGGAAATCCGCCGCGTCACCTCGAGCCCCGCCATGTCGCGCCGCAGCCGGGCCGCATCGAGCCCCACTTCCGCCGCCACCTGGAACAGCGTCGCCTCGTCGATCTCGCCGCGCAAGGCGAGAAGCGCGTCATGAAAGGGAGCGAACTTGCCCTGCAGGTGGGCAGCCAACGCCGCCCGCGCCGCCATCATCGAAGCCGGGCCCAAAATCGGCACCGGCTTCACCACCACCCGCACGTCGCGCTCTTGCCGCAACAGATCAAGGATTACCCCGCGCATAGAGCGGCAGTAGGGGCAGCGATAGTCGGTGAACTCGACCACAGTGACGCGCGCGCGAGCCGGCCCGAGTGCGGGGTCATCGGCGTTGCGAAAGAGCGCTTCGGCCTCAGCGCGCACCGCCTGCCGCCTCGCCTCCGCCTCAGCCGCCCGTTCGGCCGCTTCGAGGGCAGCGAACGCCTCGCGCAGGATCGAGGGGTCGCTGCGCAGCGCCTCGCGCAGGATCTCCACGATCGCCGCCCTCTGTTCGGCGCTGAAGGGCTGCGCCGCCGCGGGCGATGCGACGAGGCTCAGCGCGGCGGAAAGCACCAGCGCGCGGGTCATCGCCGTCTCTCCTCGCGCATCACCTCGGCCGCGCGCAACAGGTCCTGCGCGCGCAGCCGCGCGGGCCCGGGCGGCAGGGCCCGCTCGGCCCGCGCTGCCATCTCGCGCTGCGTGCGCAGATCGCCCGCCAACGCCGCTTCCTCGGCAAAAGCAAGGGCAGACCGACCCTGATCTCCCGCCCGCGCATAGGCGATGCCAAGGTTGCGCCAGGTGAAGGCCGTGCGCGGGTCGAGCCTGGTCGCGGTTTCCAACTCCTCGATGGCGGCAGAGAGGAGCGCGGGCTCGCCACTCTCCATTAGGGCGCGCCCGAAGGCGGCGCGGATCAGCGCCTCGCTGGGGGCGAGCCGGGCGGCACGGCGATAGGGCTCGATCGAGTCGCGCACCCGCCCGCTTTCGAACAGAACCTGCCCCTTCATCTCATGCAACCAGGGGCTGGCGGGGCGTTCGGCGATCAGCCGCTCGAGCCCGGCCACCGCCTCGTCCGTTCGGCCTTGGCGGAAAGCCAGGATGGCGCGGGCATAGCGCGCGGGCGCGGACTGATCGGACCCAGGGTAGAGCCGCGGCACCGAAGCCGGTTCGAGAAAGCCCACGAGCTTGGCGCGCACCATGCGGAACGACTCCTCGAGCTCAGGTGCGATCGGAGTGTGGGCATGGCGCGATTCGGCAACCCGTTGGCGCAGGAACTCGATGCGATCGCGCGTCAGAGGGTGCGTGCGTAGATAGGGGTCCTGGTTCTCGGTCAAAAGCGCCTCCTGCGCCTGCAGCCGCTCCAGCAGGCGAAGCAGGCCCGCAGGCGACCAGCCGAGACGGTCAAGGAAGGTGACCGCCGCCAAGTCGGCCGCATTCTCCTGCGTGCGGGTGAAGGCGAAGAGTTCGCGCATGGCGATGCTCTGCCCCCCGATGCCGATCGCTGCCGCCGCCCCGCCTTGGCCGGTCGCTGCCGCCGCTGCCGCTCCGGCCAGCATGGCGGCGACCGAGCGGATCATCGCATTGCGCAGCTCCTCGGGCAGACGGGCGAGATGGCCGCCAGCAATGTGGCCCACCTCGTGCGCCAGCACGCCGGCGAGTTCGTCCACGCTCTCGATCGCGGTGATCAGCCCGGTGTGCACGGCAAGCCGGTTGCCGGTGGTGACGAAGGCGTTTATCGACCGATCGGCAATGATGAAGGTGCGGACGAGCCCCCGGTCGAGCCCGGCGGCGGCGAACAGGGGAGCGTTCACCGCCCGCAGGAGCGCTTCCGTCTCGGCGTCGCGGATCAGCGTCAGGGGGCGGTTCTGGGCCGCGGCCGGCGCGGCGAAAGCAACGAGCGCGGAGACCAGCACCGCCACTGCCCGGCGGACCGCTGTCGGCAGTCGAGGGACCATGCGAACGACCATAGACGGAGTTCTGCGGGTCGGTCTTGCCACGGCCGCGTGTGCGGTGATGGCGGGGTGCTCCACGGTGGAAGGAGTGTTCGGTCGCTCCGGCCCTGCGCTCGGCACGCCCGGATTCGTGCAGGGGTTCTTGGGCGGAGTGGCGGCGGAGGAGCCGCGCGCGGCGCTGGTCGGGCGCGACGTTCTGGCCGCCGGCGGAACGGCGGCCGATGCCGCCGCGGCGATGGGCTTCGCCCTCGGGGTGACCCTGCCCTCGCGCGCCTCGCTCGCCGGCGGCGGCGTGTGCCTCGCCTACGACCCGCGTCGCGATCAGGCGATCGCGGCCACCTTCCTCCCTCGTGCACCGAGCGTGCTCGACCCGGGGTCGGATCGCCCGGCCGCTCTGCCCGGCACGCCGCGCGGCCTGTTCGCTCTGCACGCCCGCCTCGGCCGGCTGCCCTTCGAGCAGGTGATCGCCCCGGCGGAGCAGCTCGCCCGCTTCGGCACCCCGACCGGCCGGGCACTCGCGCGCGATCTTGCCGTCGTCGCCACCCCTCTGTTCGCCGACCCGAACGCCCGCGCCCGCTTCGCCCGCGCCGATGGCACGCCGCTCGACGAGGGCGACCTTCTCGTTCAGCCCGAACTCGCCAACCTGATCGGGCTACTTCGAAGCCAGGGCGTGGGCGACCTCTACCAGGGCGGGCTCGCCCGCCGCCTCGCCGAAGCGTCGCGTACGGCAGGAGGGGCGCTCACCCTCGAAGACCTGCGCAGCACCCTGCCGCAGCTGACGACGACGGTCTCGCTCCGTCTCGGCCCGGATGTCGTGCACGCCGCCCCGGTCGGTGGTTCGGTCGGTGCCGCGGTTGCCCTGCGTGCGCTCGCGGCCGGGGCTTCCGCGGAGGACGCGGCGGGGGCGGCGCGTGCCGCGGCTGCGGCGGTGCGGGCGGGGGCGGACCCGCAGGCCGTGCTTGAAGGGACCACGCCGGTGGGCGGGGCGCTGCCGCCCCTGCTTGGCGCCACCACGGGCTTCGTCGCGGTGGATCGCGACGGCCAGGCGGTCGCCTGCGCCTTCACCAACAACAACCTGTTCGGCACAGGCCGGGTCGTGCCGGGGCTCGGTCTCGTCCTCGCCGCCGCCCCTGGGGTCGGAGCCGTCGCTGCCGCCCTGCCGAGCGTGCTGCTGATCTCCAATGCGCCCTTGCGCGCCTTCCGGCTCGCCACCGCCGCCTCGGGTGGAGACGCCGCGCCGATCGCTCTCGCCCTCGCCGCGCGCGAGGCGATGGCCGGGCGGAGTGCCGCGGACGCCCTGGCGGCCGCCCGCCCGGCTGAAAGCGACCGGTTGGGCCGCGTCAGCCTGGTGCACTGCGCGGGGTACCTGCCGCGCGACCCAGCCTCCTGCAGCTGGGCCGCAGACCCGCGCGGCCACGGGCTTGCCCTCGGCGCAGACTGAGCCTCCGCGTGGCGTGTCACGCGCATCGGCGGCTCCCTGCCCGCCCGATGGCTTCGGTCCAGCCAGCGCTCGTTCGGGCCAGCGTGGTTTGGCCTGGCAAGCGTTGTGTGCTGACTCGCGCCCGGCGGCAGATCCGACGTCAAACGTCCATCCGCCTGCGGGCTGGCAATGGGTCCTCGCGACCGTGATGCATCGCGGTTCGTGAGACATTTCTCAGACACCCGCCTAAGTTGGGCCAACCCTCCCTTCGGCCCTCGCTTGCCATGAAAAACTCGCCATGAAGAAGGGAGGACCGGTCATGTCCAGGAAAGCCTGTGGCGCGTTGGTCGACGTCGGCTGACGCACTTTCCTCGCCCGCGCATCGGTGGCAGCGGTCGGCGGCGCGGCCGCGGCGGCCGTGCCGGCTGACAGCAAGGCCGCAAACCCTGCCCTCGCCCGCGTCACCCACCCGACGAAGCGGCTGGCCAACCTGCGCGATCTCAAAGTCGACGTGCCGGTGGCCATCACCTCTCCCGACGACGACAGCCCCGGTGTGTTGCTGAAACTCGGGCGCCGGGTCGAGGGCGGGGTTGGCCCAGACGGCGACGTGGTCGCCTTTTCCACCCTCTGCCCGCACACAGGCTACCCGCTCTTCTTCCGCGCGGCGGACAAAACTCTCACCTGCCCGGGCCACGACAGCCGCTTCGACTGCGCGAAGGGTGGTAGGCGGATCATGGGCCAGAGCGCCCAGAACCTGCCGCAGTTCACGCTGCGCGTCGGCCCGAATGGCGACATCGTCGCCGAAGGGGTGGAGGAGCTGATCCACGGGCGGCTGAGCAACGTGCTCTGAGAGCAGGGAGGAAACGCGCCATGGCATTCAAGCGCAACGCGTGAAGCAGACTGGGCGCGACGCGCAGCGCGTGATCCGGCCCGACAAGGCTTGCCTGGTGAACTCCGGCGTCTGTTCGGTGCGCGGCGCGCGTTTGGGCGAACTCTCTCACTCGACCACCACGGGAAGCCAGCTGCAGAGGCTGACGAACCCGCAGGTCTGGCGCGGCGGCACGCTGCAGCCGACGAGCTGGGACGACGCCATCTCTCTGGTCGCCGAGGTCACCCAGCGCGTGGTCGAGCTGATGGGCGAGGATGGGCTGATCATCTCCTGCTCCGACCATGGTGGCGCCGGCGGCGGTTATGAGAACACCTGGGCCACGGGCAAGCTCTATTTCCATTCGATGAAGGTGCGGAACATCCGCATCCACAACCGCCCCGCCCACAACAGCGAGGTGCACGGCTCGCGCGACATGGGGGTGGGTGAGCTCAACAACGGCTACGAGGATGCGGAGCTCGCCGACACGATCATGGTGGTCGGCGCCAACCCGCTGGAAACCCAGACCAACGACTTCTTCAACCACTGGGTGCCGAACCTGCGCGGCACATCGCTGGAGCTGAAGCGCCGCGAACTGCCGAACGAGGCGCACGCTCCCGGCCGGATCATCATCGTCGATCCGCGCCGCACCAGCACGGTTTCGGCCTGCGAGGCGGAAGCGGGCAAGGAGGGCGTGCGCCATCTCGCGATCAACTCCGGCACCGATCTTGCGCTGTTCAACGCCCTGTTCACCGAGATCGTCGAACGAGGTTGGGTCGACCGCGCGTTCATCGCCGCCTCCACCACCGGCTTCGACGAAGCGGTGCGGGCGAACCGGATGAGCATCGAGGAAGCGGCCCGCATCACCGGCCTCAAGCCGGAACACATCCGCAAGGCGGCAGCCTGGATCGCCGAACCGAAACAGGGTGGCGCGCGGCGACGGACGATGTTCGCCTCCGAGAAGGGCCTGATCTTGGGCAACGACAACTCCCGCACCAACCAGGCTCTGGTGAACATCGCACTGGCCACTGGCAACATCGGCCGCCCTGGCGGCGGCTGCGTGCGCCTCGGCGGCCACCAGGAGGGCTACTCCCGCCCCTCAGACGCGCATGTCGGCCGCCCAGCCGCCTCTGTCGACCAGCTGTTGATCCGCGGCCAGGGCGGCATCCACCACGTCTGGGGCTGCGACCACTTCAAGACCACGCTGAATGCCGCCGAGTTCAAGCGGGTCTATAAGCGGCGCACCGACATAGTGAAGGAGGCCAGGACCCGCGTGCTGGCTGGGGATCGCAAGGCGCTGGTCGACGAGATCATGCGCGCAATCCGCCAGGGCGGCCTGTTCTCGGTCGATGTCGACATCGTGCCGTCGCAGATCGGCGCCTGCAGCCATGTCGTTCTGCCCGCCGCCACCTCGGGCGAGATGACTCTCACCTCGATGAACGGCGAACGGCGGATGCGACTGACCGAACGGTACATGGACCCGCCGGGCGAGGCGCTGCCCGACTGCCTGATCGTCGCCAAGCTGGCCCAGGCGCTCGAGCGCACATGGCGGGCCGCCGGCCGCCCCGACATCGCCGATCGCTTCAAGGGCTACGACTGAAAGACCGAGGAGGACGCCGTCAACGACGGCTACCGCAAGCACGCGAAGGGCGGCGAGTTCGTCACCTACGAGCGGTTGCGCGCGATGGGCACGAACGGCTTCCAGGAACCGGCCGTCGGCTACGAGGGCGGCGGCGGCCAGGGTGGGCGTGGCACGCTGCCGGCCGGGGCCGCGGCCCCGCAAGGGCGGATCGTCGGCACCAAGCGCCTCTCCGCCGACGGCAAGTTCGGCCGCCCAGCGGCAAGGCCCTATTCGCGCAAACGCAGTGGCGCGGACTGCAGGCGCCAGGCAAGGAAGCGGAGAAGAACCGCGATCCATTGCTGGTCAACAAACGGACGCTCCAACCAGGTCTGGCAGTCCGCCTTCCTCGACCAGGCCAACCCGTTCCTGCGCGACCGCTTCCCGCTGCCCTTTATCGAGATGAACCCGGCTGACATGGCGGAGCTCGGCGTCATCCAGGGCGACCTCGTCGAGGTCTTCAACGAGCACGGCTCAACCCAGGCCGTCGCCTGGCCCTTGGACACGGCGAAGCGAAAGGAGACCTTCATGCTGTTCGGCTTCCCCACCGGCCAGCAGGGCAACGTGGTGGGCCCCGGCGTGAACGAGCTGAGAATGCCCAACTCCAAGCAGACCTGGGCGAACATCCGCAAACTGGCCGACGCGCCGGAGGCGGTACGTCACATCACGTTCAAGTCGCCGCATTGCACACCGCCGGCCTGAGCGTCGGCAGCGGCGTTCGCAGCAGGGC
The DNA here is from genome assembly GCA_937928775.1 of uncultured Elioraea sp. GTDB lineage: Bacteria > Pseudomonadota > Alphaproteobacteria > Acetobacterales > Acetobacteraceae > Elioraea. Next base: position 9,193 of record CALFVI010000059.1, read on the forward strand.
CGGTCCCCAACCGGGGCCGGCCCCTCGTGCATCTCCCCCTTGACGACGCGCTCGCCCTCGGGCGCGGTCGGGGCTTGGCGCTGAAAATCGGCAAGGGGGCGGCCGCCCCCCCCTTTATCGTGATGGACGTGATCGCGGCGGCGAATGCGCGCGCCGCCCGCGCCACCCCCTCAGACCCGCGGGTGATCCGCATGGAGGTGGGCCAGCCCTCCACCGGGGCGCCGCGCGTGGCGATCGAGGCCGCAATCGCCGCCATGCGCGCGGGCGACACGCTCGGCTACACGGAGACCTTCGGCATCTGGCCGCTGCGCGAGCGAATCGCGCAGCTTTATGCGGAGCGCTACGGGCTCGCTGTCAGCCCCTCCCGCATTGCCGTCACCGTCGGCGCCTCGGGCGCCTTCCCGCTCGCCTTCCTCGCCGCCTTCGACCCTGGCGACCGGGTGGCGCTCGCGTCGCCGTACTATCCGCCCTACGTGAACATCCTCGAGGCGCTGGGCCTTGTCCCGGTCCTGCTCGAAGCCGGCCCCGAGTCGCGCTTCCAGCCGACAGTGGCGATGCTGGAGCGGCTTGACCCCCCGCCCGAAGGCCTCATCGTCGCCTCGCCCTGCAATCCGGCCGGCACCATGCTGCATGCGGACGACCTCGCCGCCCTTGGCGCCTGGTGTGCGCAACGGGGCGTGCGGCTGATCTCGGACGAGATCTACCACGGCCTGACCTATGGCGAACCGGCTGCCACCGCCGCTGCCATACCGGGCGCCATCGTCATCAACTCCTTCTCCAAATACTGGTCGATGACCGGCTGGCGCGTGGGCTGGATGGTTCTGCCTCAGGACCTGGTGCGGCCGGTCGAGCGCATCGCCTCCAACCTCTTCATCTCCGCCCCCGCCGTCTCCCAGGTCGCGGCTCTCGCCGCCTTCGCGGCGACCGAGGAGCTCGAGTCGCACCGCGCCCGCTATGCGGCTAACCGGGCACTGCTGCTCGAGGCCCTGCCGCGGGCGGGACTGACGCGCTTCGCACCGGCCGAGGGCGCATTCTACCTCTACGCTGACATCGGCCACCTGACGAACGACAGCGCGGCCTTCTGCCGGCGCATGCTGGAGGAGATCGCGATCGCCGCCACCCCTGGGGTGGATTTCGACCGGGCGCGAGGCCAGCGCACCATCCGCTTCTCCTTTTGTGGCGCGACCGAGGACGTGGCCGAGGCGGCGGAGCGCCTCGTCCGCTGGCTCGGCTGAAGGGGCGCAGGCCGCCTCAGCGCCGCCACCAGCCGCGCTTCTTCGGCACCTCGGCAATCACCTCGTCGACCAAGATTGGCTTGATCTCGGCTGAGGCGATTGGGCCTGGCGGCGGCGGTGGTTGGGCGACGTCGGGCTCGCGTGGGGGCAGCGGCTCCGCCACCGGTTCGGCCGCCCCGTTGCCGGCCGCCACCGGCGCGGAGGCGTCCGAGGCACCTGGCGCGCCCGCGGGCGGCTGCGAGGCAACAACGATCGGCTCCCCGTCCGGCGCGGTGGCGCCCGGCGCCGGCGCAGGCGGTGCCGACGCCCCTTCTTCGATCGCCTCGAACAGGTCGACGGTCGCTTCCGCGAACGGGTTGGCAGGGGTCGCTGCAACATAAGCCGGGTTCTGGAGCGGTGTGACCGGCTGACCCAGCCGGCCACGACCGCCGCGTCGGCGGCGACGCTGCCCGCGCGGGTCGGTCTCCGCCACGCTGCCCTCTGACGGCTCCTCTGCGGCGCCGACTGGCGAGGCCGCCATCGCCTCTGCCACCTCTGGCCTGGGTGGCGGCAAGGCGGTGAGATCAGGCTGGTCGCCGACGCCTGGCGGCGCCGTGCGCTGTGCCTCCTCGCGGCGACCGCCCCGACGGCGGCGGCGGCGGCGCCGTCGTCTCGGCTCGCGCTCACCCTCCGTTGTAGCGCGACCGGCTTCGGCTTCGCCGGAAGCCGAAACGGCCATCGCCTCCCCCTCCTCCTCGCTCTCAAGGTTGGCAGTGTCGGCCTCCTCCCCCCCATCCTCGTCCTGCCCGGTCTCGTGCAGGGGCTCCGTCTCGAGGATGGGCGGCGGCAGGGGGGCCACAGGCTGGGCGGGCGGTGAGGCAAGGGCGGGCTTGGTGCGCTCGATCCGCACCGCCGGCGGGGCGAGGCTGTCGTCGGCGACAAACAGGACCTTCAGCCCGAAACTTTCCTCGAGCTGGGCAAGCCTGGCGCGCTTGTGATTGAGCAGGTAGAGAGCCACCGCCCCGGCGCAGCGGACTGAGATCTCCGCCGCCCGGCGCTTCGCCGCCTCCTCCTCGATGGCGCGCAGAACCGCGACCGAACTGGATTCGACCGACCGCACGAGGCCCGTTCCGTTGCAGGTCGGGCAGGTGACGAAGGAGCTCTCGGTAAGAGACGGGCGAAGCCGCTGGCGGCTCATTTCGAGCAGGCCGAACGGCGAGATTCGCCCCACCTGGATGCGCGCCCGGTCCTGCTTCAGCGCCTCCTTCAGACGCCGTTCCACCGCCGCATTGTTGCGGCTGTTCTCCATGTCGATGAAGTCGATGACGATCAAGCCAGCGAGGTCGCGTAGCCGGATTTGACGCGCAATCTCGTCGGCCGCCTCGAGGTTGGTCTTAAGCGCAGTCTCCTCGATGTTGCGCTCGCGCGTCGCACGGCCGGAGTTGACGTCGATCGCAACCAACGCCTCTGTCTGGTCGATCACGATATAGCCGCCGGAGGGGAGCTCGACGCGCTTGTTGTGCATCGCATCGAGCTGCGCCTCCACGCCCGCGCGGGCGAACAGCGACACGCCGCCGTCGCGGTACAGCTGCACTTTGCGCGCATGCGAGGGCATCAGCATGCGCATGAAGTCTTTCGCCGCGTTGTAAGCCTCCTCGCCGTCGACGATCACCTCGTCGATGTCGCGCGAATAGACATCGCGGATGGCGCGCTTGATGAGGTTCGCCTCCTCGTAGATCAGCGCCGGCGCCACCGACTGCAGGGTCTTTTCGCGGATGTCGTCCCAGAGGCGGAGGAGATACTCGCAGTCGCGCTTGATCTCGGCCTTCGGGCGGTTGGCGCCGGCAGTGCGCACGATCAGCCCCATCCCGTCGGGGATTTCGAGCTCGTTCATGATCTCGCGCAGGCGCTTGCGGTCGGCGGGCGAGGTGATTTTGCGGCTGATGCCCCCGCCGCGGGGCGTGTTCGGCATCAGCACGCAGTAGCGGCCGGCGAGAGAGAGGTAGGTCGTGAGGGCCGCGCCTTTGTTGCCCCGCTCCTCTTTCACCACCTGCACGAGCAGGATCTGGCGGCGCTTGATCACCTCCTGGATCTTATACTGGCGGAGGAAGCGGAGCGGGATGCGCCGGGGCCGATCCTCGTCCGCGCTGTCGTGGCCGTTGCCGCCGCCGATCGTTTCGGGCGCGAGCGGCTCCCCTGCGACGGTCTCGATCTCGCGCGCCGGAAGGTCTTCCGCGCCGGGGGCTGGGTGCTCCTTTTCCGCCGCTTCCACCCTCGTTGCGTCGCCGATCTCCGTTTTCGCCTCAGGGTCGGTGTCGGCGATTGGGGCGGGCGGGTCGGACTCGAGCAGCAGGCGGTCGGTCTGCATCCGCGCCGGCTGAGCGGAGGGTGGGCGCGAGTCGGGTGCGGCTTCCCCTGCCGGATCTGGCAGGGCTGGCGCATGCAGGGGGGGGGTTGCGGGCAGGGCCGCGACCTCGCGCCCCGCCGCCTCGGCTGGCTGCGAAGCGGCAGGCTCGTCGACGCTCGCGCTGGCGGGGCTGACGTCCTCGCCCTCCTGGGGCGAGTCTGCTGCCGGGGAAGGAAGGTCGAGCGCCTCGGCGGCTTCGCTGGCAGGGCCAGGTTGATCGGGTGGCAGGCCGGCCGCTTCTGCCTCCTCGCGCTCCGCTTCCGCGGCGGCTTCCTGGGCAGCGAGTTCGAGCAGGCGCTGCCGGTCGGCAACCGGGATCTGATAGTAGTCAGGGTGGATTTCGCTAAAGGCGAGGAATCCGTGCCTGTTGCCGCCAAAGTCGACGAAAGCGGCCTGGAGGGAAGGTTCTACGCGGACGACCTTGGCAAGATAGATGTTCCCTTTGAACGTTCTCTTGGTCGACGTCTCGACGTCGAATTCCTCAAGACGGTTTCCGTCGAGCACGACCACCCGGGTTTCTTCCGGGTGGGTCGCATCGATGAGCATGCGCTTGGTCATGAACGGGTGAACTCCGCGCCGCGCCGCGACAATGGGCACGGCGGATGATGAGGGTTGTGCTGGCGCCACCGCTGCAGCGTGCAGCGTCGGACAAGGCCCCAAACCGTTGGGTCGTTGCGCTCATGCGCTCCCGAATCCGACGGGCGGAAGCCCCGCCCGGTGTCCTTTTGCCCGCCGCACGCCGGAGTGACAGGGTCTGCACGAAACGCGAATCCGCCCGCGGGCGGTCCGCAAGCGCTCGTCGCCTGATGTCGCGCCGCCGCCTCAGCTAGCCCCGACTTTGCGGAACAGAAGGCGGCGGGCAGCAGCGGTCTGCGTGGGCTTTCGTCACAATGGCGCAAGAGGGCCAACACCACAAGGGCGAAGGGGCGGCGCCGACGCCGCACCTGTCGAGTGTTCATTTTTCCGGCGTGTTGCAGTGGTGCACTAGGGACGGCGATGGAATTTTGTCAATGTCGTAAGGTAGCCCTCTGATCTTGCAGGAAGGGGCGATGGAAGAAGAGCCGACCAGGTGCGGCGTGCCGCTGCTCTCCCGGCGCGCGCTGCTGCTCGCCGGTGCAACCGGCCTTGCGCCGGGTGGCGCAGGCGCGACCGTGATCGCGAACGCTGCCCTCTGGCATGACGGCACGGCGAGCGTGTTCGCGCTGCGCATCCCTCCCGACACGCGCTTCGACCTCTTTCCCGTGCCCGACCCGCCGCGGCTGGTGCTCGACGTGCACCGCCCGCGGTGGGCCGCACCCTCCCCGCCGCCGCCGACCGGCCTGGTGCGCGGGGTTCGGACAGGTCTCAATCGGCCTGGCGTGACCCGGGTGGTGCTCGATCTTGTGCAGCCGGTTGCGGTGCGGAACGCCGTCTTCGATGCCGCGTCCAGCCGGCTCCTGCTCGTGCTTGAAGCTGCTCCGCTCGAGGTCTTCCTGGCCCAGGCCTTGCGCGGCCCGCTGATCGGCGGTCGCGCCACCCCCACCCTGCAGACCGCTGCCCTCGCCCGCCCCCTGCCCATACCCCCACACCCGCCGGCACGCCCCCCGCCCCAGGCGCCCCGCCCGCTCGTCGTGCTCGACCCCGGCCATGGCGGGCACGACCCCGGCGCGATTGGCGCCCGCGGCACCTTCGAGAAGCACATCGTGCTCGCTGCCGCCCGCGACCTGCGCGCCGCTCTGCTCGAGCGCCGGCGCTACCGGGTGGCGATGACGCGCGAGCGCGACGTCTTCGTCCCGCTCGCTGAGCGCGTCGCGCTCGCCCAGGCGCGAAGGGCCGATCTCTTCCTCTCCATCCACGCCGATGCCCTGGAGGACCGGTCAGTGCGCGGCGCCTCCGTCTACACTCTCGCTGCCGACGCCTCCGACCCGATCGCCGAGCGGCTGGCCGCCGCCCACAACCGCGGAGGGCGGCGGCGTACGAGAGCGGACGAGGCGGCGGCGCGCGCCCTGATCGCCCAGGTGCAGCGCGAGACGGGACGGCGGTCGGTGCAGCTCGCGCGACTCACCGTGCAGGCACTCGCCCGCGAGACCGTCCTTCTGCCACGGCCGCACCGCGAGGCCGGCTTCGTCGTGCTGAAGTCGCCCGACGTGCCCTCGCTGCTGATCGAGCTCGGTTTCCTCTCCAACCGCGAGGATGAGGCGCTGTTGCGCCGGGCGGACCATCGCCGTCGTCTCGCCAGGGCCATCGCCGAGGCGGTCGATCGCCACTTCGCCGCCTCTCCTTCGATCCAGCTCGCCGGCTGACGCGCCCCCGCCTCGCTTGGCTTTTGCCTGACGAATGCCCCGCCCTCGTGCTATGCGGGCCGAAATGCGAGCAGACGAACCGCTCGCCGGACCGGCACGGGTGCGTGCCGCCAAGGTCACGGCAGCCGCCTCGACATCTCCCAACCCCGCACCGCAAGCGCCCGAGCGGCCGCGGCGACGACGCCGGCGATCCCTCCTCGGCCGCCTGGCCGGCCTCCTGTTGGGCTTCCTCGCCCTCAGCACCGTGGCCGGCCTCAGTGCCGCCCTCTGGGTCTGGCATCACTACAGCCAGGACCTGCCGGACTACGCCGTGCTCCGGGACTATGAGCCGCCAGTGATGAGCCGGGTCTATGCCGCCGACTCCCGCCTTCTTGCCGAACTCGCCGCCGAGCGGCGCATCTTTGTGCCGATCGATTCCATCCCCAAGCTGGTGCAGGACGCGTTCATCTCGGCCGAAGACCAGAACTTCTGGACCCATCCGGGGATCGACCCGGGCGCGATCCTGCGCGCCGCGATCACCAACCTGCAACAGATGGGCACCGGCCGCCGCCCCATCGGCGCCTCTACCATTACCCAGCAGGTGGCGAAGAACATGCTGGTCGGCAACGAGGTCTCGCTCGAGCGCAAGATCCGGGAGGCGATTCTCGCCATCCGCATCGAACGCGCCCTGCCGAAGGCGCGCATCCTCGAGCTCTATCTCAACGAGATCTTTCTCGGCCAGGGCGCCTACGGCGTTGGCGCAGCGGCGATGGCCTATTTCGGCAAGGCTCTGGAGCAACTCAGCCCCGCCGAGGCCGCCTATCTCGCCGCCCTGCCGAAGGCGCCCAACAACTACAACCCCTGGCGCTTCCCGGAGGCGGCGAAGGGTCGGCGCGACTGGGTGATCGATCGCATGGTGGCCAATGGCGTGCTGGACCGAGCCACCGCCGAAGCGGCGAAGGCGAACCCGATCGAGGTCCGCCCCGGCCGCTTCGCCGAACGCGTGCAGGCCGAGTATTTTGCTGAAGAGGTGCGGCGTCAGCTCATCGCCCGGTTCGGCGAGACCGCGACCACCCAGGGTGGGCTCACCGTGCGTACCTCGCTCGACCCCCGCCTGCAGGAGATCGCCGACCGCACGCTGCGCGAGGGGCTGATGGCCTACGACCGCCGTCGCGGTGGCTGGCGCGGCCCCGTTGCGCGCATCGATCTGCCGCCCGACCGTCTCGCCACGGCCTGGGTCGAAGCGCTCGCCGCCACGCCGCGCCCACCGGGCACGCTTCCCGCCTGGCGGGTCGCAGTGGTGTTGGAGGTCGGGCGAGAGCAGGCGCGAGTCGGCTGGCTGGAGAGGGCTGAACGGCCAAACCTTCCGCCAATGCCGCGCACCCTGGCTTTGCCGCTCAGCGAAATGGCATGGGCGCGGCGGGCACTGCCGACCGGCGGCCTCGGCCCCGTGCCGCGCGCCGCCTCGGACGTCGTCGCGGTCGGCGACGTCATCCTCATCGAGCCTCTGCCCGCCGAACCGGCCCAGCCCGCCGCCCGCAACCGCCCCGCTCGCCCCGCCCTGCCCGAGCGTGCGGGCCTCCGCCAGGTGCCCACCGTGGAGGGGGCTTTGGTGGCACTTGATCCGACCACAGGGCGGGTGCTCGCCCTCTCGGGCGGCTGGTCGTTCGAGCGGTCCTGGTTCAACCGCGCCACCCAGGCGCAGCGGCAGCCGGGCTCCGCCTTCAAGCCGTTTGTCTATATCACCGCCTTCGAGGCGGGTCTGCCGCCGACCCAGAAGGTGCTCGATGCCCCCTTTGTCATCGACCTCGGCCCCGGCCAGGGCCGCTGGCGGCCAACCAACTACAATGAAAGCGAGTTCGGAGGCCCGACCCCCATCCGGGTGGGGATGGAGAAGTCGAAGAACCTGATGACCATCCGCCTCGCCGCACAGATGGGGCTTGATCGGGTGGCCGAGGCTGCCCGGCGCTTCGGCGTGATCGACCATCTCGACCACACCTATGCGATGGCCCTTGGCGCGGCCGAAACGACCGTGCTGCGCATGGCGGCGGGCTACGCCGCCTTTGCCAACGGCGGCAAGCGGGTGGAGCCGTCGTTGATCGACTCGGTGCAGGATCGCAACGGCAAGGTCATCTTCCGCGCCGACCGCCGCCCCTGCGACCGCTGCCGCGAACCCTCTCCCGGCGCCGCCCCGCCCGAACTGCCAGATGTCCGGCAGCAGGCGACCGACCCGATCTCTGCCTTCCAGATGGTTTCCATCCTGCAAGGCGTGGTCACCCGCGGCACTGGCAGCCGCGCCAACATCGGCCGCCCCGTCGCCGGCAAGACGGGCACCACCAATGACTGGCTCGATGCCTGGTTCGTTGGCTTCACGCCCGATCTGGTGGCGGCGGTCTGGGTCGGCTTCGACGACCCTCGCCCCTTGGGCGGGGCCCGCGACAACGAAACGGGGGGAAATGTCGCCGCCCCCATTTTCGGCGCCTTCATGCGAGAAGCGCTCGAGGGCCGCCCGGTGGTGCCGTTCCGCGCCCCCGACGGTGTGCGCCTCGTGTGGGTGAACCCGAACACGGGAGAGCCAGCCCCGGCGAACGCGCCGGGAGCGCTGCTCGAGGCGTTCCGCCCTGGCACCGAGCCCGGGGCTGAGGGAGCACCCTCGGGCGTGATCGGCGCGGCCTCCGGCGGTGGGCGCGGAGCCTCCGGTGCGGCGGCGCTGGACGCCTCCCTGGGCGGGCTGTATTGACCGCGGCTCGCCGCAGGACGGCGAAAGGGAGTTGGTGATGCGAGCGGAGATCGTCGCACTCAACGAGCAGATCGCCCAGTCGGTCGGTCTGCTGAGGAGGCATCTTTGACTGGGACGCCGCGGTCAAGCGTCTTGCTGAACTGAACGCGCGGGCAGAGGACCCTGACCTCTGGACCAACCCTGAAGCGGCGCAGAAAGTGATGCGCGAGCGCAACCGCCTCGCCGCACAGATCGAAGCCGTGGCACGCATCGAGCGCGAGGCCGCGGACGCGATGGGGCTTGCCGAACTGGCTGAAGCGGAAGGAGACGAGGCGACGCTCGATGCCATCACCGCCGACCTGCGTGCGCTTGCCGAGGCGGCGCATCGACGTGAGATCGAGTCTCTCCTCTCCGGCGAGGCCGATGCCAACGACGCCTATGTCGAGATCAACGCCGGCGCGGGCGGCGTCGATGCCCAGGACTGGGCCGAGATGCTGCTGCGGATGTATGTGCGCTGGGCGGAGAGCCACGGCTACAAGGTAGAGCTCGTGGAACGATCCGACGGCGAACAGGCTGGCATCAAGAGTGCTACCATCAAGGTGATCGGCCCCAACGCCTATGGCTGGCTGAAGACCGAATCCGGCGTGCATCGGCTGGTGCGTATCAGCCCCTTCGACGCCAATGCACGCCGGCAGACTTCGTTTGCCTCCGTCGGCGTCTCGCCGGTGGTGGACGAAACGATCGCGATCGAGATCCGCGACGAGGACCTCGAGATCGACACCATGCGCGCCTCAGGTGCGGGCGGGCAGCACGTGAACAAGACGGAAAGCGCGGTTCGCATCCGGCACGTGCCGACGGGGATCGTCGTCGCCTGCCGGCAGGACCGCAGCCAGCACCGCAACCGCGCGACCGCGATGGAGATGCTGCGGGCGAGGCTATACGAGCTCGAACTGCAGAAGCGCGAGGAGCAAGCGGCGCAGCGTGCCGGGGTGAAGACCGACATCGGCTGGGGCCACCAGATTCGCTCCTACGTGCTGCAGCCCTACCAGATGGTGAAGGACCTGCGCACGGGGGTGGAGAAGGGCAACCCGCAGGCGGTGCTGGATGGGGATCTTGACGACTTCATGGCGGCGGCACTCGCGCAGCGCGTGAAGGGCGTGCGGTCCGAGGCCTCGGCGCAGGCGGTGTGACGGCGTTCGCGGCCGCACGCTGCGCGATGGATGCAGCGAAAGCGGGGCTTCTCTATTTCGCGTTCTGTTTCACCGCCGGCGCGGTCCTCGCACCGATCTGCCTCGCCGCCTTTGAACCCTCGCGTTGCGCGACTGCGGCGGTGGCGGTCGAGTCGCCAATCATGCTGGCGGTGATGGTGTTGGCCGCGCGCGCCGTGCTCAGCCGCCATCGCTGCACCCCCGATTCGCGGCTGGTCTGATCGGCCCCGCACTGAAACTCGCCTTCGCCGCCATGCCGCCCGTGGCAGCAGCGATGACGAGAGGGAGCCGGCCGGGACAGGCGGGGGAGCCGGCAAGCTCCCCCGACGCCGCTCAAAGGTAGGTGTACGGCAAGGCGCGCGCGCGCGCGAAGGCGTCGTCCGTCAGCTTCGCCTGCTCCATCAGCGCGGTGCGCGCAGCGGCGAAGGATTCGACCACGCGCCGGGTCAGCGGGTCGCCGCCGTCGCGCAGTTCGCGCAGCACCTCGCCCGCCGCGTTGCCGAGCGCGATCATGATCTCGTCGGGGAAGGTGCGGATCTGCACGCCGAACTCGGTGGTGAGGCGACGGAGTGCCACGATGTTCTGCGCGTCGAGATCAGCCGGCACCTCGTCATAGTCGGCCTGGGCGGCGACCTCGATGATGCGCTTGAGGTCGGCGGGAAGCGCGTCGTACTTGCGCTTGTCCACCGTCAGTTCGGTGGCGAGCCCAGGCTCGATCACCGAAGGCCAGTAGTAGAACTTCGCCGCCTGGTGGAGGCCCAAGGCGAGGTCCGTGGCGGGGCCAACGAACTCGGCAGCATCGAGTGCGCCGGACTGCAGGTTGGGCAGAATCTCCGGCGCGCCGAGATTGACCACCGCTGCTCCGATCCGGCGCCAGCACTCGCCGCCAATGCCAGGGGTGCGGAATTTCAGCCCGCGCACGTCAGCGAGACTGTTCAGTTCGCGGCGGAACCACCCGCCCGCCTGCACGCCGGTATCGCCAGAGAGGAAGCCCTTCAGGTTGAACTGGGCGTAGATCTCGTCCCAGAGCTGCTGGCCGCCCATGAAGCGCACCCAGGCGCGCAGCTCTTTCGACGTCATGCCCATCGGCACGCCGGTGAAGAAGGCGAGGCCGCGGTTGCGGTTCTGCCAGTAGTAGGCGGCGGAGTGCATCATCTCCGCCCCTCCTTGCGTCACTGCATCGAATACCCCGAGCGCTGGCACGAGCTGGCCAGCGGCGAAGACCTGCACGGTAAGACGCCCGCCCGACATTTCGCCGATGCGGCGCGCGATCCGCTCCGCACCGACGCCGAGGCCGGGGAAGCCGCGCGGCCAGGAGGTGACCATGCGCCACTGGATGCGGCCCTGCGAGATGGCGGGGGCGGGGAAGCTGGCGGCCGCGGCGGCGGCACCAGCTCCCGCGGCGATGAGGGAACGACGCTTCATCGGAACGATCCTCCCGAAACCTGGACCCGGCCCTTGCGCGGGCCTTCTGCCCTCAGGAGGTAGCGGAAGCGACGGCGAGGCGCCAGAGGCAAGGCTCAGTGGAGCCGCTCTCGCTCCGCCCAGGCGAGCAGCATCAGTGTCGTCCACAGCCGATGCGTGTGTGCACGCCGGCCCGAGAGGTGCTCAGCCCAGACGCGACGCACGAACCCGGGCCGCGCGATCAGCCCCGACTGCGCGAGTCGGTCTGGGGCGAGCAGGGCCTCTCCCCAGTCGCGCAAAGGGCCGCGCAACCACTGCCCCACCGGCGGCTCGAAGCCTTGCTTCGGTCGCTCGAACAAGGCGCGCGGCACGTCGAACGACAGGGCGCGGCGAAGCAGCGCCTTCGGCCCCGTGAACCCATCACCGGCATCGGTCAGCACAGTATCGGGCAGCGACCAGCAGAAGCGCACGAAGTCAATCGCAAGCAGCGGTGCGCGCGGCTCGAGCGAGACGCTCATCGCCGCGCGATCGACCTTCACCATCAGATCATCGGGCAAGCGGGTGCGGAGGTCCTGCAGCATCGCCGTGCGCAGGGCGGAGAGGCGCGGCGAGGGCGACAGAGCGATGTGCGGCGGCTCTGCGGCGGCAAGGCGGTGCTCCGGCGGCCAGCGCTGCACCGTACCTTGCGCCGCCTCGGCCGCGGTGAGAGGGGCGCGCGCCGCGAGGTGGGACAGAAACCAGCCCCACGGGTAACCGCCCACAGGCGCGCGGCGAGCCAGCAGCCGCGCCAACCGTCGCACAGCACTGGGCATTCGTTCCGCTGTGCGCCAAATGGCAGCGGCGGCATGCAGGCGCGGGTAGCCGGCGAAAAGCTCGTCCCCCGCATCGCCAGAGAGGGCGACCGTGACGTGGCTGCGCGTCAAACGGGCAAGGAGCAGCGTTGGTAGGGCTGAGGCGTCGGCGAAGGGCTCGTCGTAGATCTCGGGAATGGTCGGCGCGACCGCGATCGCCTCCGCCTCGGAGACGGGCAGGACATAGTGTTCGGTGCCGAGATGGCGCGCGATCGCCTCGGCGTGCTGCGATTCGTCATAGGGCGTGCCCGGGAAGGCGATGGTGAAGGTCTTCGGTGTCACCCCCGCCGCCGCCATGGCCGCAACCACGATCGAGGAGTCTATGCCGCCGGATAGGAAGGCGCCGAGCGGGACGTCGGATTCGAGCCGGCTGGCGACGGCAGAGCGTAGACGCGCGCGGACCTCATCGACCGCGTCGTCCACCGAGCCGCGAAACGGTTCGCACGCCGCCCGTTCCGCCTCCGCCACGGCATGCCAATACGGGCGCGGAGCGGGTGGGTCGGCGACGCGATCGAGGGGAATGGAGAGAAGCTCGCCTGGCCCCAGCTTGCGCACACGCGCCCAAGCTGTGCGCGGCGCTGCGATGTAGCCGAAGCGGAGGAACCCCGCGAGTGCCTCCTCATCCGGTGTGCGATCGAGCGTGGAAAGAGAGGCGAAACATTTCGCCTCCGAGGCGAAAGCGATGGCACCCGCGAGCTGCGCGATATAGAGCGGCTTCTCGCCGAAGCGGTCGCGCGCGAGATGGAGCACGCGTTCGCGCACGTCCCACACGGCGAGCGCGAACATGCCATCAGCGCGGGCGAGCGTTTCCTCGAGCCCTCGAGCGGCGATCGATTCGACGAGCGCCTCGGTATCGGACCGGCCGCGCCAGTTCACTGCAAGCCCGCGGCGCAGATCGTGGTGGTTGTAGATCTCGCCATTGAACACGATGACGAAACGACCATCGGCGGAGAGCATCGGCTGACGCCCGGCCGGGGTGAGGTCGAGAATGGCGAGGCGGCGGAACGCAAACGCAAGGCCAGCTTCCGGGTCAGCCCAGATGCCGTCGTCATCAGGGCCGCGATGGCGGATTCGCTGCGCCATCGCTGCGGCAAGGGCGAGCCCTTCGCCATGGCGCCGGGAAGGATCGAGCAGGCCGGCGAAGCCGCACATCGCTCAGCGCCATCCTCGCCGTGCCAGACTGCGGCGAAGGGCGGGGCCGAAGCCCTTCAGCCAGCCCCCAAGCCCCGGTTCGGCGCGACGCCGCGCAATCGCCCACAGGGCCGGATGGATGAGGGCGCGCGGCGGATCGGCCGCAGCAAGCGCGGCGAGGGCGGGCCAGCGCGACAGCGCCTCGGGGGTGGCAAACAGCAACATGTTCTGCCGATACCACCAGCTCACGCGCTCGTCGTGCCAAAGCACGTCGCGAACAGGGTCGAGGCAGCGCGCGCCGTGCGCCGCGAAACGCTCCGCCCACCAGGCCGGCCATTGCTCGTTGACATGCCCCACACCGCCCTGGCCGGGAATGGCGGCGGAAAACAGGACGAGCGGTGCGGCAGAGAGAAGATCAGCGACGAACCCTTCCGCGCGGTCGGGTGGCAGGTGTTCCGCAACTTCGAGCGCAAGCGCGAGGTCGAAGCGGCGCTCCAGGCGGAGCGGAGCGGCGAGGTCGGCCCGGCGGAACTGTCTGGTCGGGATGCGAAGCTGCTCCTCCGCCACCCAAGGCCCATCAAGGCCGAGCACCTCCTCAACTCCGTGCGCGTGGAAGGCGGCGAGCCAGCCGCCCGTGCCGCAGCCGACATCGACCACCGAGGAAACAGGCGCGAGCGCGAGCAGCATGGGCACCACAATGGCAGCAGACGGGTCGGCCGTGGTCGCCAAAAGCTCGTAGAAGCGTCGATCGTAAGGCGGCCTGGTCATTGCGGCGGCGTGAAAGCCTCGGCGCAGGCGAGCACGAAGCGGCCCGCGTCTCGCGGGGGCAGCCACGCGGTGAGGCGACGCAGCGACCAGGATGAGAGGAGGCTTTCGCGCACGTGACGCCGACGCCAAAGCCAGGCGCGGCCGGCAGCGCGCCGGGCGGCGAGGCGCTTGAGGCCAACTGGAAGATCAGGCCGATCGGCGAGGAAATGCCCCAAGGCGAGCGTGATGCGCGCGAGCTGCTGGCGCTGGTCGGCGGAGAGGTTGCCAGTGATGCCGATGCGCTGGAAGGCGAGGATGGCGGGGACGTGCACGAAGGGGCCGGCGGCAGCGAGTCGGAGCGCGAGCCCGTATTCCTGCGAATATCGGATACGCTCGTCGCAGCCGCCGACCGCGCGCGCGAAATCGGTGCGCACCAGGATCTGCGTGGGATTGAACAGCGAGTTGCGGATGGTTCGGGCAAGCGCGTCGTCGATGAGGCGCGGTGTGCTATCCCCGTACGGCTGCATCATCGGCGCTGCACCGTCGGCGAAAGTCGCGCGGTCAGCGTAGGCGAGCACGGCGCGCGGTTCGCGCAGCAGCGCTGCGAGCAAAAGAGCGGTCGCATCCGGATGGAGAAGGTCGTCAGCATCGACGAACTTGACGAACGGCATCCGGGCGGCGGCGAGACAGGCGTTGCTGGCAGCCGCCGAACCGCGATTGCGCTGCCGAATCAGCCTAACGTCCTTCCGCCCCTTTGCCCACTCCGCGACAATCGCCGCGCTTTCGTCGGTCGACCCGTCGTCGACGACCACGATCTCGCGCGCGAAATCGCCCCTCTGCGCAGCGATCGAATCGAGCGTCGCGCTGACCCATCGCTCCTTGTTGAAGAGGGGTACAGCGAAGGTGACACCCCGTTCGGGCTGCATCACACCGCAAAGGCGATAAGAACCGTGGCAACGAGCGCCATCTGCGCGAGATTGATCGCGACCGAAAGCCCATGCAGGCGGGAAAATGGACGTCGTGCGGCGGCATCTCCGGCCAGTTCGAGGTCGCGATAGGCGTTGATGCGCGGCATCAGCGCCTCTCGCGCGAAGACGAAGCCCGCGCAGACCACCGCGAGAATGAGGCTCGCCTCCCACAGAATGGGCAGGAAGGCAAGCGCACCTGCCCCGGCGAGACCGGCACCCCACAGGTAGTAGACGGGAAAGAGACGACGCAGGAACGTCCCGGCTGCGGATGGGTCGAGAGCGCGGAAGACCTGCGGGGCGACCACGACGGCGAAGAAGACCATGCCGCCAAACAGAAGAGCGGTGGCGAACAGGGCGGCGATGGCGGGAAGCCCATTCATCCCTGCCGCCTCCGCGCCGAAGGCCCGCTGCGTCGGCCACGCCGGAGGTGCATCTCAGTAACGATACGTGTCCGGCTTGAAGGGACCAGCCGGCGACACCCCGATATACTCGGCCTGCTTCGGCGTGAGCCTGGTCAGCTTCGCGCCAAGTTTGGGCAGATGCAGAGCGGCCACCTTCTCGTCCAGCGCCTTCGGCAGCACATAGACCTTGCGCTCATACTTGCCCGGGTTAGTCCAGAGCTCGATCTGCGCCAGCACCTGGTTGGAGAAGGAGGAGGACATCACGAACGAGGGATGGCCCGTGGCGTTGCCGAGATTCACCAGACGCCCTTCCGAGAGGAGTATGATCCGCTTGCCGTCCGGGAACTCGATCTCGTCCACCTGCGGCTTGATGTTGTGCCATTTGAAGTTGCGTAGGGCGGAGACTTGGATTTCGGAGTCGAAATGTCCGATATTGCAGACGATGGCGCGATGCTTCATCGCCCGCATGTGCTCGAGCGTGATCACATCGATATTGCCGGTGGCGGTGACGAAGATGTCGGCGCGTGGCGCAGCATCCTCCATTGTCGTCTCCTCGTAGCCCTCCATAGCCGCTTGCAGCGCGCAGATCGGATCGATCTCGGAGACGAGCACGCGACAGCCCGCGTTGCGCAAGCTGGCCGCCGAGCCTTTGCCGACATCGCCATACCCGCAGACCATCGCCACCTTGCCGGCCATCATCACATCGGTCGCGCGCCGAATGCCGTCGACCAGACTTTCGCGGCAGCCGTAGAGATTGTCGAACTTCGACTTCGTCACGCTATCGTTCACATTGAAGGCCGGAAACAGAAGGCGCCCCTCCTTCTCCATCCGGTAGAGGCGATGCACGCCGGTGGTGGTCTCCTCTGAGACGCCGCGGATTTCGGCGGCAAGCCGGGCGAACCAGCCGGGCCGCGTGGCGAGCGTGTCCTTGATCAGCGCGAACAGCACTTCCTGCTCCTCGTTGTCGGCGCGCTCGAGGAAGGCGCGGTCGCCCTGTTCGGCGCGAAGCCCCAAGTGGACGAGGAGAGTCATGTCGCCGCCGTCATCGAGCAGCATGTTGGGGACGCCGCCGTCGCTCCAGCTGAGCGTGCGGCGCACATAGTCCCAATACTCCTCGATCGTCTCGCCCTTCTTCGCGAAGACGGGGGTGCCGGAGGCGGCGATGGCGGCCGCGGCATGGTCCTGGGTAGAGAAGATGTTGCAGGAGCACCAGCGCACCTCGGCGCCCAAGGCCTTGAGCGTCTCGATCAACACCGCAGTCTGGATGGTCATGTGCAGGCAGCCAGCGATGCGCGCGCCCTTGAGCGGCTGCTGCGGGCCATACTCGTCGCGGATCGCCATCAGCCCGGGCATCTCGGTCTCGGCGATCGCGATCTCCTTACGGCCCCAATCGGCGAGCGAGAGGTCGCGCACGGCGAAATCCTGGGCGGGAACGGGGCTTTCTGGCATGGGGGATGTCCTCTCGAAACGAACGCGCGGCGCCCTAGCACATAGGCCCTGGCTTGGCCAGCGCCAGCCCGCGCTTAGGCCTCAGCCTTCAGCCTCTGCGCGAACTGCGCAACAAGCTCGGCGATCGGCTGCGGGTCGGACTGCTCCATCACCTGCCGCGCGAAGCGGGCGCAGGCGTCGATCTCGACCGACCGCACCGCCTGCTTCACGCGCGGCACGGCCGAGGCCGTCATCGACAGCGAGCGCACGCCAAGCCCGAGCAGAAGGGGCGTGAGTTTTGGATCGCCGGCGATCTCGCCGCAGACGGAGACAGGCATGCGCATGCGCAAGGCGGCTTCGATGGCGAACTGCATCAGCCTCAGCACCGCAGGGTGAAGCGGGTCGTAGAGCGAGGCTGCCCCCGCCTCAGAGCGGTCGACCGCCAGGGTGTACATGGCGAGGTCGTTGGTGCCGATGGCGAAGAAGTCCGCCTCCAGCGCAAGCCCGTCCGCAGCCAGGGCCGCGCCCGGGGTCTCGATCATCACGCCCAAAGGGGGAAGCGGCTCGCGCAGATCAAGCCCGCGACGCTTCAGCCGCCTCGCTACGCGTTCGTAGATCTCGCGCGCGGCGCGCACCTCCGCTGGCACCGTTACCATCGGCAACAACACGCGCACCGGTCCCTTCAGCGAGGCGCGCAGGATGGCAGCAAGCTGCTCCTCGAATAGGTCGGTCTCCTTCAACAGAAGCCGGATGCCGCGCACGCCCAAGGCCGGGTTCTCCCCGCCCGCACCGGGCACCCAGCCGTGCGCGACGAGGCTTTCGATCTGCTTCTCGCCACCCCAATCCAGCACGCGGATGGTCACCGGGTCGCCCTGCATCGCCTCCACGATCTGCGTGTAGGCCTCGGCCTGAGTGTCCTCGTCCGGCACATCCTCGCGATTCATGAATAGGAACTCAGTGCGGAGGAGACCGATGCCGACCGCGCCCGACTGCGCGATGAGCGGCAGCTCGACAGGCAGTTCGAGATTGGCCTGCAACTCAACCGGCTCGCCGTCCCTGGTTACGGCGGGAAGTCGGCGCAGTTTGGCCAGCCTCTGCTTCTCGCGCGCGTAGGCGGCAAGCGACTTGCGCGCTGCGGCGAGGGTCTCGGGCGAGGGGCTAAGCGTGACAGTGCCGGCGGTGCCGTCGACGACGGCGAGTTCCCCGGGGCAGGCCTCCTCCAAAAGCCCGGCCACGCCGAGCACCGCCGGCAGGGCAAGCGCGCGCAGCATGATCGCAGTGTGGCCCTCTAAGCCCCCCTCCTCCGCCGCCACCCCTGCGAGCCGCCCGGGCTCGAGCAGAGCAGCGTCCGCCGGGGTTAGCACCTCGGTTGCGAGCACGCTGCCCTCGGGCAGGGCAGCGTAGTTGCGGAACGGCGTGCGGGTGAGGTTGCGCAACAGCCGCCGGCCAATCTCGCGCACCTCATCGGCCCGCCGCTGTCTGCCGGCGCGATCATCGTCGCCAGCGAGCAGGGCTTGCGCCAGCGCCTCGGTCTCCTCCTCCACCGCCGCCTCGGCGTTGATCTTCGCCTCGCCGATGCGGCGGCGAATGCCGCGCGTGAGGCGCGAGTTTCCGAGCATCTGGGCGTAGGCGTCGAGCAGGGGCTCAAGCTCGCGCACCGCGTCCTCGGGCAGCACGGCAAGGCGGGCCTTTAGCTTGGCGAGTTGCCGGCGGGACTGGGCGACGGCAGTGTCGAAGCGTTCGACCTCGTGCGGCACTTGGTCGTCGAACAGGGCGCGCCGTTCGACGATAATGGGAGCAGCTTCAGCGAGCGCGACGGGCCCGATGGCAAGCCCGTGCGAGACCGCGAGCCCGGTGAGGATGCGCTCAGGCTTCTGTGGCGCGGTCGCGGTCCTGGCCGGGGAGGTGCGGCCGCGGCCCGCCTCAGTCCTCATGAAAGCCGGCTTCGACCAGGCCGGCCAAGGCATCGAGCGCCTCGCGCGCGTCCCAGCCCTCGGCTTCGAGCAGGATCTCCGCGCCCTGCCCCGCCCCTAGCATCATCAGCCCCATGATCGAGCGGGCGGAGACGGCCGCCCCGTTCTTGCGCACGGTCACGCAGGCGGAAAACTGCTCGGCGAGCTTGACGAACTTGGCGGCGGCACGGGCGTGCAGGCCGCGCTTGTTGCGAATGACGAGGCTGCGCGTCAGCACCGGCCCGGCACAAGGCGCGTCGGCCATGGCCAGAAACGGGTCGTTCGGATCTTGCGGCGCATGCTCTCCGCCCGCATTCGGCCACTCGGTCATGGGCAATCCTCCTCCGACGACGGGGCGTGTCTCATCGCGGCGTCTCCGCCAGAAGGGTGGAGGCGCAAGCGATATACTTGCGACCCGCGTCTTGCGCGCAACTGACGGCCTGGCCAAGCGGGTGCGTCGCGCGCACGGAGGCCAGCTTGACCAGCATGGGCAGGTTCACGCCGGCGATCACCTCCACCCGCTTCCCCTCCATCGCCGAAATAGCGAGGTTGGAGGGGGTGCCGCCGAACATGTCAGTGAGCAGCACCACGCCATCGCCAGTATCCACCTCCTCGATGTCGCGGAGGATCTCCTGCCGACGCTTCTCCATATCGTCGTCGGGTCCGATGCAGACGGTGGCGACCCCTGGCTGGGGCCCCACGACGTGCTCCATGGCCGCCTTCAGTTCCTCGGCCAGCCTGCCGTGAGTGACAAGAACAAGACCGATCATCGTGCCCGAATCACTGCCTGTCCAGCACCGCCTGAGACGGGCTAACGGCGAGGGGTTTTCCCTCCTCACCCGCGCGCCAAAGTTCGCGGTGCGCAACTGTGGTGCGCCATCCCGCCTGCTTGAGGTGCGCCGCGATGCGTTCGGCCACCGCGACCGACCGATGCCGCCCGCCCGTGCAGCCGAAAGCGATCGTGAGGTACTTCTTTCCCTCCCGCACGTAGCGCGGCAGCAGGGCGTCGAGAAGCCCGGTCATTTGGCCCCAGAATGTGCCGAAATCGGCATCCTCCGCAACGTAGGCGTCCACCGACGGATCAAGGCCGGTGAGAGGGCGGAGGTCGCGCACGTAGTGCGGGTTGCGTAGAAAGCGCACGTCGAAGACGAGGTCCGCCTCGCGCGGCAAGCCTCGCGCGTACGAAAAGCTGACCACGCCGATCGTCATCGCGGCATGGTTGCTGAACCCGTACTGCGCCTCGATCATCGCGCGCAGCTCCGACGGGGCCAGGGTCGAGGTGTCGATGACCACGTCGGCGATTGCGCCCAAAGGCGCGAGCAGAACGCGTTCGCGCGCGATCCCGTCGGCCACGCGGCCCTGCGGCGCGAGCGGATGGCGCCGGCGGGTCTCGGTGTAGCGGCGAAGCAGGACCTCGTCCTCGGCGAGGAGGAAGACGAGGGAGAGATCGAGGTCAGGCCGCGCTGCGAGCTTCTCAATCAACGCCTCGGCCGCCTTGGCATCGAAAGACGGTTGCCGGGCATCGAGGCCGATGGCGAGAGGGCCGCCCAATTGGTCGGGCGCGAGCAGAAGATCCATCAGCCGCAAAGGCGGATTGTCGATCGCCTCAAAGCCCAGATCCTCGAGCGCACGTAGCACGGAGGCCTTGCCGGCCCCAGACAGGCCGGTCACCAGCACGACCCGCCGTCGTCTCGTCTCCTCGCTCATCTCGAGGGGCAGGGCGAATCGCCGAGGGCGCCGTAGCGGCTCGCCGCCCGCCCGGCGAGAACGTCGAGAGCGAGCCGAACCCGCGCCACCGCCGAGGGAGCCGCGGGGTCGAGCCGGATCGCCGGCAACGACACGCCGAGCACATCCTCGCACGTCGGCTCGGGCAGGCGTTCCGTCTCTCCGCCCGTGGCAAGATCGGCAACCAAGCCGAGGCGGGCGGGCGCCGCGGCAGCCAGTGCGAACACGCCCAGGCCGCGCACCTCGATCAAGCCTGCGAGAGCGGGCGGCGCTGACGCGGTGACAGCACCGTCGCTGACCGCGAGCTCCACCCGATCGTCGGCAACCAGGGAGAAGCCGGCATCGATCAGGCGCAGCGCGAGGTCGGACTTGCCACTTCCAGGTGCTCCGCGCAGCAGGACAGCAAGACCGTTCCAGGCGCAACAACTGCCATGGACCTGCATGATGCTCCGTTCGGGCCTGGCCGGAACCACCCCCGCCCGGCTGCGCCCAACCAGGATGTTGACCAGAGTGTGGCACGGTTCAAGAGGAACGGCGAACACGCCCGAGCGGGGACGCAGGCCGGCAGCCCACCTATGCCGGGCTAGCATGGCGCTACTGCAGCCTTGCCGCTGCCGACCAGCAAGCGGAATGGCTAACGCTTGTGGCCGGCGGGGAGACGCTGGGCCGCGGGCGGCTTATGCTGAACGCTGAAGCGAGGGCCGCGCCCAGGCCGCAGCAGAGAGAGGACTGCGAAAAGGGATGGCCCGCCGGGGACCGGACTGTACCATGACGCTGCTCACTCTCGACGCCTTCCTCGAGGGCATTCCGCCTGGGGATTCGATTTACATCGCTGGCAAATTCGACCAATGGAGCGCTGATCCTGCCAGCGTCGAGCCAGGCTGGGCGGCGCTGTTCGGTGCCCTGGCAAATGGCGGCATCGCGGCGGCCCAGCCTGCCTCAGGGCCCGCGCGCGGCCGTGCTGCCGTGGGCGGGGTGGCGGATGCGCGCGCAGCGACCCTGGATTCCATCCGAGCGCTGATGCTGATCCGCGCCTATCGCGTGCGCGGCCACCTGGAAGCGAAACTCGATCCTCTGGGGCTGAAGGTCCCAGCCGCCCATCCGGAGCTCGATCCCGCCTCGTACGGTTTCGGCCCCGGTGACTACGACCGGCCGATCTTCATCGACCATGTGCTCGGCTTCGAAACCGCAACCCTGCGCCAGATCCTAAGCGTGCTGCGTGAAACCTATTGCGGGCCGATCGGAGTCGAGTTCATGCACATCCAGGACCCGGACCAGAAGGCCTGGATCCAGCGCCGCGTCGAGGGCGCGCCGTGGCGGACCGCCTTCACGCCGGAGGCAAAACGAAAGATCCTCGAACGGCTGACCGAGGCGGAAGGCTTCGAGGTATTTTGCCAGAAGAAATTCGTTGGCACCAAGCGCTTCGGTCTCGAAGGGGGAGAGAGCGTGATCCCAGCGCTGCAGGCGGCCATCGAGGTGGCAGCGCAGGCTGGTGTCCATGAGATCGTCATCGGCATGCCGCATCGCGGGCGGCTGAACACGCTGGTCAATGTGATGAAGAAGCCGTTCGTCGCGGTGTTCAGCGAGTTCCAGGGGGCAGCCCCGCACCCGGATGATGTGCAGGGCTCGGGCGACGTGAAATACCACCTCGGCACTTCGGTCGATCTCGAGATTGCGGGGCGCATGGTGCATTTGTCGCTGCAGCCCAATCCGTCGCATCTCGAGGCGGTCGACCCCGTTGTGGTCGGCAAGGTGCGGGCGAAGCAGGACATGGCCGGCGACCGGCGCATGCGCCGCTCCGTGATGGGGATTTTGCTGCACGGTGATGCCGCTTTCGCGGGACAAGGTCTGGTGGCGGAGACGCTGGCGATGAGCCAGCTCATCGGCTACCGCACAGGGGGCACGCTGCACCTCGTGGTCAACAACCAGATCGGCTTCACCACGATTCCCGCCCACGCTTACTCGGGCCTCTACTGCACGGACATCGCGAAATCGATCCAGGTGCCGATCCTGCACGTCAACGGCGACGACCCCGAAGCGGTGGTGTTCTGCGCCCAGCTGCTCGCGGAGTTTCGCCAAACGTTCGGCTGCGATGCGGTGCTCGATATCGTCTGCTATCGCCGGCACGGTCACAACGAATCGGACGAGCCGGCCTTCACCCAGCCGCTGATGTACAAGGCAATCCGGGCGAAGAAGACCACGCGCACGCTCTATGCCGAACGTCTCGTCGCCGAGGGCATCATCCCGCCCGAGGGACCAGCCGCCCTCCAGGCGCGCTTTGCCGAGGCGCTGGAGCGCGAGTTCGCGGCCTCGAAGTCGTACAAACCGAACAAGGCAGATTGGCTGGAAGGCAAGTGGGCCGGGCTCGCACCCGCTGGCGAGGAGGACGAACCAAAAGAGTGCCCGACTGCGGTGTCCCTCGACACGCTGCGTGAGGTCGGCAATGCGCTCAGCCGCGTACCGGCAGAGTTCGACCTTCACCCGAAAATCGCCCGCCAGCTCGAGGAGAGGCGCCGCGCCATCGAAACCGGCGAGGGCATCGATTGGGCAACCGGCGAGGCCCTGGCGTTCGGTACGCTTCTTCTCGAGGGCAATCGCGTGCGCCTCTCCGGCGAAGACGTGCAGCGCGGCACCTTCAGCCAGCGCCACTGCTATCTGATCGACCAGACCACCCAGGCCGAGTATGTGCCGCTCAATCATATTCGCCCCGGCCAGGCGCAGTTCGAGGCCTATAACTCGCTGCTCTCGGAGGCAGGGGTGCTCGGCTTCGAGTATGGCTACTCCCTCGCCGACCCGCATTGTCTTGTGTTGTGGGAAGCGCAGTTCGGCGACTTCGCGAATGGCGCGCAGGTGATCATCGACCAGTTCATCGCCTCAGGCGAGTCGAAGTGGCTGCGCATGTCGGGCCTCGTGCTTCTGCTGCCGCACGGCTACGAGGGCCAGGGGCCGGAGCACTCCTCGGCACGGCCCGAGCGCTACCTGCAGCTCTGCGCCGAACGCAACATGCAGGTGTGCAATATCACCACGCCGGCGAACTACTTCCACGCGCTCAGGCGACAGTTGCGGCGAAACTACCGCAAGCCGCTCATCGTCTTCACCCCGAAGTCTCTGCTGCGGCACAAGCTCTGCGTCTCGCGGCTCGAAGAGTTCGGGCCAGGCTCGTCGTTCCGCCTCGTCATCCCCGAGATCGACCCGATCGCGCCGCCCGAGGAGGTAAAGAGGGTCGTGCTGTGCACCGGCAAGGTCTACTACGACCTGCTCGCGGCGCGGCGGGAGGCGGGCATCACCGACGTTGCCTTGATCCGGCTCGAACAGCTCTACCCGTTCCCGCGCATCACCCTGCCGAAGGTGCTCGCTCCTTACGTCAATGCCGAGATCGTGTGGTGCCAAGAAGAGCCGCGCAACATGGGGGCTTGGACCTGGATCGACCGGCGGATCGAGGAGGCAGCGATGGCGGCGCAGCGGTCGCGTGCCCGTCCGCGCTATGTCGGCCGGCCGGAAGCCGCGAGCCCTGCGACAGGCCTCTTCAAAGTGCACCAGGCCGAGCAGCAGGCGCTGATCGAGGAGGCGCTCTCTGTCTGAGGTTCGGGCATCGCTTGCGTCTGCGGCCTGCTCGGGGGTTTGGCGCGACAATGCAGGGCGGACGGTGAAGGGCGAAGGGTCGCGCGCCGCGTCATGGCCTGAAGCGACCGGCCTTGCGCCCCGGTTGCCTTTTCTGCCACGGCGGGCTTCAAGATTGGCGGCGAGCCAAAGCGGGGAGTGAACTATGCCGCTCGACATCGTCGTCCCCTCCTTGGGCGAAAGTGTTGCCTCGGCCACCATCGCGCGATGGATGAAAAAACCGGGCGACGCGGTCGCGGCCGACGAACCTCTCGTCGAACTCGAAACCGACAAAGTGACGATCGAGGTGCCTGCCCCGGCTGCGGGCGTGCTGGAGGCGATCCTTGTTGAGGAGGGCGAGGAGGTCGCTCCCGGAACGGTGATTGGAACAGTCGGCGCAGGCGAGGTGACGCAGGCGGAACAGTCCGCCGCGCCGCCTGCTGCGCGCGTCGCATTCGCACCCGCCGCACCGCTACCAGCCGCCTCTGCGGCAGGGTCTGACCGCCCCCCCCTTCCCGCCGCCGCCCGGCTGATGGCTGAGCACGCACTCTCGCCTAGAGACGTGCCGGGCAGCGGCAAGCATGGCCAGATCACCAAGGGCGACGTGCTGAGGGTGCTTGAAGGTGGTGCGGGCAAGCCGCAGCCGGCACCAGCTGCCGCGATCGCGCCCAAGGCTGCCCAAGCGACCACCGCAACGGCCGCGAAGCCCGCCCCTTCTGCCGTGCCGCAGACCGTTCCGCCGCCAAAACCCATCAGTGGGGAACGGCGCACCGAGCGCGTGCGCATGACGCGGCTGCGCGCCACCATCGCGCGCCGGCTGAAGGAGGCGCAGAACACTGCCGCCATCCTCACCACCTTCAACGAGATCGACATGTCGGCGGTGATCGCCTTGCGCGCCAAGTACCGCGACGCGTTCGAGAAGAAGCACGGCGTTCGCCTCGGCTTCATGGGCTTTTTCGTCAAGGCCTCGGTCGCCGCACTGCGCGAGTTCCCCGCCGTCAACGCCATGATCGACGGCGAGGATATCGTCTACCACCACTACATGGACATCGGCATCGCGGTCTCCGGCCCCACTGGCCTTGTGGTGCCCGTGCTGCGCAACGCCGAGACGCTCTCGATCGCCGAGATCGAGCGCGCGATCGCCGAGTTCGGCCAGAAGGCGCGCGACGGCACGCTGACGCTGGAGGAGATGGCGGGCGGAACGTTCTCCATCACCAACGGTGGCGTCTTCGGCAGCCTGATGTCCACCCCCATTCTCAACCCGCCGCAATCGGCCATCCTCGGCATGCACAAAATCGAGGACCGCCCCGTCGCCATCGGCGGCAAGGTCGAGGTCAGGCCGATGATGTATGTCGCCCTCTCCTACGACCACCGGATCATCGACGGGCGCGAGGCCGTCAGCACGCTGGTGCGGATCAAGGAGGCCATCGAGGACCCAGAGCGGCTCCTGCTGGAAGTGTGAGCCTCACCCCCTTGCCGGAAACGCTGCCGGGGCCTGAAATACGGTCCAGGAGGAGCACGGGGGCGCGTGAAGGGCAAAGAGAATTGGAAAACGCGGTCCGACGCATCACGCGCGCGCTTGCCTGGGCATCAGGCGCCACCATTTTGCTTGGCTGCGGCCTGCTGATCACCCTCGACGTTGTCACCCGTGCCATCTTCCGCCGCGGCATGGTGGAGAGTTTCGAACTCTCCGGCTATGCGCTGGCGGTGGCGATCGGCCTCGGCGCAGCATGGACCGTCACGTCGAAGGGCAATATCCGCGTCGACATCCTGCTCGAACGCCTGCCCACCTCGCTTCGCCGCGGGCTTGATCTTATCGCCGCTAGCGCCTTTGCCGTCGTCGCCGTCGCCCTAGCCTGGTTCGCCTTCGCCACGCTCGCCTACTCGTGGTCGATCGACGCGCGATCCGTCTCCACGCTGCGCACGCCTTTGTGGCTGCCGCAGGCCTTGTGGTGGGCGGGGCTTGCGTGGCTCGCCGTGGTCGCCGTCCTCACCCCCCTCTTCGCTGTGCGCGCCCTCGTCGCACGCGACGCTGCCGGCTTCGATCGCCTGATCGGCCCCACCCGGGTCGAGGAGGAGATCGCGGAAGCGGGGGCACAGCTCCCCACTCCCGCGAACGACCGCGCGCGATGATCGGCACCACCGCTGTCCTGCTCGTCGCCCTGATCGGCGCCGGCGTGCCGGTCGCCGCCGCGCTCGGTCTGCTCGGCTACATCCTCTCCGAACGCTACGCCTTCCTGCCTCTCACCGGCGCGCTCGGAGAGCTCGCCTGGAACGCCTCGCACGACTTCCTGCTGGTCGCGCTGCCCATGTTCATCATGATGGGCGAGCTGATGCACCGCTCAGGCGCATCCGAGCGCCTGTTCGATGCGCTCGCACCCTGGTTCGCGCGGATCCCCGGGCGGCTGATGCATACGAACATCGCGGCTTCCGCCATCTTCGCCGCCACCTCCGGCTCCTCCGTCGCGACCGCGGCCACCATCGGCACGGTGGCGATCCCGAACATGGCGCGCGGGGGCTACGCACCGCCACTGTTCCTCGGTTCGATCGCGGCAGGCGGCACGCTCGGCATCCTCATCCCGCCCTCGATCAACATGATCCTCTATGCGGTGCTGTCCGACACGTCCGTGATCAGCCTCTACGCCGCCGGCTTGTTTCCCGGCATCCTGCTCGCTCTGCTCTTCTCGCTCACCGTGCTCCTCTTCTGCCTGCTCCGGCCCGGGCTGGATGGCCCGCCGACGAACCCGCAGGGCCTCTGGCGCGCGCGCCTGGCGGGGCTGATCCACCTCGTTCCGCCACTGGTCCTGTTTCTGCTCGTCGTCGGCTCGATCTACGCGGGCATCGCCACCCCGACGGAAGCCGCCGCGCTCGGGCTCAGCGCGACACTCGTCCTCGTCGCGCTGAACCGCCGCCTCACCTGGCCCGTGCTCGCCGCCGCCTTCGAGGGAACCGCACGCAGCACGGGCATGATCATGCTGATCGTGATCGCGGCCTTCTTCTTGAACATGGTGATGGTCTCGATCGGGCTGATCCGCGCCGTGACCGACCTCGTGCTCGGGCTCGGTTGGCCGCCAACCGCGATGATCCTCGCCATCATCGTCTTCTATCTGCTGCTCGGCTGCGTGATGGAGACGCTGTCGATGATGATCGCGACCACGCCGATCATCGTGCCGGTGGTGAAGGCGCTCGGCTACTCCCCGATCTGGTGGGGTGTGGTGTTCGTGGTGCTGATCGAGGCGGCGCTGATCACCCCTCCCGTCGGGCTTAACCTCTATGTCGTGCAGGCTGTGCGACGGTCGGGCCGCTTCGCCGATGTCGCGCTGGGTGCGCTTCCCTTCGTCGGTGCCATGTTGGCCCTGGTCCTGCTGCTTCTCGCCTTCCCCGGCCTCGCACTCTGGCTTCCCTCGCTGCTCGCGCCGAGGCCATAATGTCACCCGCAACGAAAGAGAGACGAGCGATGAAACACCTCGCTGCCGCGGTGTTGGCGACTACCCTTGCCGCCCCAGCCTTCGCGCAGCAGGCCCCGCCCCTGCCGCGCACCGAGTTCAACGTGGTCGGCACCATCGGCACGCTGTCGATGTACCAGAACATCGAGGTGCCGTTCTGGACCCGGACCATTCCCGAGGTTTCGGGTGGCGCGATCCGCGTCCAGCTCCGCCCCTTCACCGAACTCGGCTTCCGCGGGCCCGAGATCTTCCGTCTGGTCAGCCAGGGCACGCTCCCCTTCGCCTCGACGGTGCTGAACTACAATTCGGGCGAGGTGCCAATCAACGAGGCGGCGGATCTTGTCGGCCTCTTCGGTTCGGTCGAGGAACTGAAACGCGGGCTCGATGCGATCCGCGGCCCCTACGCGGAATTCCTGGAACAGCGCCACGGCATCAAGCTTCTTGGTTTCGGCACCTACCAGGCGCAGCTGATTTACTGCCGCGACGGCTTCACCCAGATCAGCGACCTCAGGGGTCGCAAAATTCGCGCCTCGGGTGCCTCGCAGCAGGCCTTTGTGCAGTTCATCGGCGCTTCACCCGTCAACATCGCCTTCGCTGAGGTGCAGCCGGCACTCGCTTCGGGCGTGGTCGATTGCGGCATCACCGGCGCTCTGTCTGGCTATCGCGCGCGCTGGTACGAGGCGGCGCGCTTCCTCTCGCCTTTGCCGGTCAACTTCGCCGTCGTCGGCCATCTCGCCAACCTGCGCTTCTGGAACGGGCTCGATTCGCGCGTGCGCGACCTTCTTGAGCGCGAGCTGCGCAAGATGGAGGAGGCGATCTTCGAGCAAGCCAAGAACGAGACCGCAATCGGCATCGCCTGCAACACCGGCACGGGGCCCTGCCCAGACGGCCAGCCGGCGTCGATGCGGCTTGTTCCGCTCACGCCGGAGGACGAGGCCCTGCGCAAGCGCGCCTTTGCGGAGGCGGTTCTGCCTGAGTTCGCGCGCCGTTGCGGCGGCGAGTGCATCCGCATCTGGAACGACACCATCGGCAAGTTGGTCGGCGTAACCGCACGCTGATCGGCGCTTGGGGCACGCGGCGTGGCGGCCAGGCGCCGCCGCCTCGGCGCGCCACCCGAAGCCGCGTGCGCGCTCGGGGTGCGCCCCTTCTCCCGCGCGCGGTCAGCGTGTACACCCTGCGCAACGGGGTAAGGGGCGTGCTCACCCCTGCGGTGGTCGCCCCGGTCCGAACAACCGCGAGGCCGAGGGGGGGTGACGGCGGCCGGGTTCCGTGGCCATCTCTTGCCCCTGATGGACTTCTCCGAGGACCAGATCCGGCGCTACGCCCGCCACATCCTGCTGCCAGAGATCGGCGGCATCGGCCAGGCGCGTCTGTTGGCGTCGCGCGTGCTCGTCGTCGGTGCGGGGGGCTTGGGCTCTCCCGCCCTGCTCTACCTCGCCGCCGCCGGTGTTGGCACCATTGGGCTCATCGACGACGACGTGGTCGATCTGTCTAATCTGCAGCGGCAGATCGTGCACGACACCGCGGCACTGGGTCGGCCGAAGGTGGAGAGTGCGGCCGAGCGAATCCGCGCCCTCAACCCTGACGTGACGGTCGAGCCGCACCGCGCGCGGCTTGATGCGACCAACGTGCTCGACCTCGTCTCCCGCTACGACCTGGTGCTGGACGGGTCGGACAATTTCGCCACCCGCTTCCTGGTGGCGGACGCTTGCCACCTCGCCGGCCGCACGCTCGTCTCGGCGGCTGTGCTGCGCTTCGAGGGCCAGCTTTCCACCTTCAAGTCGCACCTCGGTCCGCCGCACCCGTGCTACCGCTGCCTCCACCCGACCCCGCCGCCGCCTGGACTTGTGCCGACCTGCGCCGAGGCCGGTGTGTTCGGTGCCGTCACCGGCGTGCTCGGCGCTCTGCAGGCGACGGAGGCGTTGAAGGAACTGGCAGGCATCGGGGAGGGTCTGTCCGGCCGCTTGATCCTGTGGGATGCACTTGCCGCCTCCTTCCGCACCGTGCGGCTGCGGCGCGACCCCGCCTGCGCGCTGTGCGGCGAGAACCCCACCATCCGCGATCTTTCCGCCCACGCCACCGTTCCCGAACCCGCCTGTCCGGCATGAGCCTCTTTGATCTCCCCCTGCCTGCCCTGCCGCCCCAGACCGGGCCGGTGCCAATCGGGATCCTGCTGATTTCCGGCACCTATGAGCGCGCCCATTACGCGCTTGTGCTCGCCACCGCCGCCGCCTCGGTCGGCCGGCCGGTGATCCTGTTCGCCACCGGCGGCGGCTGCCGCGCCTTCCTCGGCCCGGCCGCTGACGGCACGCCGGGCTGGGCCGCTTTGGAGGCTACCGGCATTGGCGGGCCGAAGGGGGCGGTCGCCCGCGATGCCTGGCTGCGCGAGAAGGGCGTGGCGGGCTTTGCTGAGCTCCTTGCTTCGGCGAGCGAGCTCGGTGTGCGGCTGATCGTCTGCGAGGCCGGACTGAAGGCAGAAGGGTTGCGGAAGGAACAGCTCGACCCGGGACTGAACGGCGAGGTCGCTGGCGTGGTGACCTTCCTCGCCGAGACCGAGGGCGGGCAGATCATTACGCTGTGACACGGTGCAGTCCGGCTCGGCGGAGGAACCTGATGCTCCCGGTCCTGCTTGCCCTGGTGGTGCTGTCACACCCAGCGCAGGCAGAGACCCGGCGAACCGCTGCCCTGCCCCTGCCTCCGCCCTGGCCGGCCGAGCGCGCCTCTACCCCCACGCCGCCTGCGGTGCCTTTGCCCCCCGTGCCACCCGCCGCTGCCCCGCCTCCGTTGTCGGCCACACCACCCACCTTCACCCGCGGCCCTGTCACGGGTCTGCCGCTGCCGCGCTTCGCGAGCCTCGGGCGCTCCGAGATCAACCTCCGCGCCGGGCCGGGTACGCGCTTTCCCATCGAATGGACCTACCAGAGGGCTGGCATCCCGGTGGAGATCTTGCACGAGTCCGATACTTGGCGGCGCGTGCGCGACATCGACGGGGTCGAGGGCTGGGTGCAGCAGGCGCGGCTGTCTGGCCGGCGGACTTTTATCGTGCGGTCGGGCACGCACACGCTGCACCGCGAAGCTTCCGAACGCTCCGCCGCCGTGGCGCGGGTCGGGGCCGGTGTGGTCGGTCTAATCCGCCGCTGCGAAGCCTCTTCAGCCTGGTGCGAAGTCGAGGTGCAGGGACGGCGCGGCTATCTGCCTCGGGCGGCGATGTGGGGGGTCTACCCGGGCGAGCAGGTGCGGTGAGCCCTGGGTCAGAAGTAAAGGCGGCGATGGTCGCCGTCCGATCGGTTGAGCTGCCCCTCGGCAAAGGCCGCCGCCCGTCCCGCCTGAACCGTGGGCGGCAGCTCCGCCAGGAGCGCAAGCACCTCGGCCTGGGGCTTGCTGAACACCGCCGGCGAGATGGCCGCCGCCGCGCCGGCCTGATCCTCGCGCGCGAGCGCCCCCGCGGTGGAGACGAGGGCGCGGATCACCGCTTCGGGCGCGGCGTCCGCGCGCACGCCGAGGATGCCGCGCAGCTCCTCGCGCCCCTGCCGCATCAGGATCTGCGTGAGAGGGCTGATGCCGACGTAACGAAGCCCCTCCAATTCCGCGGCTGCGAACTCGTACTGCGCCACCACCTGCGCTGCCAGAGCCGGCCGGCCCGCAAGGGCGCCGCGCGAGCGCAGATAGTACGAAGCGGAGGCGACCGACGTGGCAACCGGGTCGGTGCTGATCGCGACCCCGAACAGATCGCCATAGGCGAGGCCGCGATCGGGCGGCGTTCCGGGGCTCTGCGTGCAGGCGGCAGCGGCGACCAGCAGGGCAGCGAGGCTGACGAGGCGAATGCGGCGACCCATGAGGCCCTCTAACTTGTCGACAGCCACGAAGTTGCGCCACCTGGCTTTCTTGTCCAGACCCCGCTCTCTCTCGGTCTTTGTGCTGGTGGGGCTGGTCGTTGGCTGCGCAACGCCGCCGCCTGCTCTGGAAGAGCCGCCCATCCTCTACCCTGCTTCGGCCCGCGAGCGGCTGGTGCGGATTGCGCTCGCCGAATGGGAGGAGTGGGGACGGCAGTTTACCGACCACACGGGGACGATCACCGCCGCCCCCGGCGAGCCCGCGCGCACCGAGGACGAGGAGCAGGCCTTTCCCGCCCTCGTCGCCTACTGGTCGGCGATTCCGGGGCGGGAGGCGATTGTCGCCCGCAATCGCGCCAGGCTACGCGTCCTGCAGGGAGGTGGGGTGCCTGATGCCGCGCCATGGACGGACGTGCCCTGGAGTGCCGCCTTCCTGTCCTTTCTCCTCCGCTCCGCCGGGTTCGACGCGAGGGATGCGCCCTCGGCCGAGGCGCACTGGGTCATCGTTGACCACCTGATCGCGCGCGAGACCCGCTTTCCCGGCCGCGCCCCTTTCTCCCCGCACGCCCCTGACTCCCGCCCTGCACGCCCGGGCGATCTCCTATGCGCAACGCGGGACGCCGCGCGCGGCCGCTACGCCCGCCCTGAGGATCGGGCCGCGGAGCCTGGCAGGCCAATCCCGATGCACTGCGATGTCGTGGTCGGGGTGCGCGAGGGCGTTGTCGAGGCGATCGGCGGCAATCTCGGAGATGCTGTGCGCCTCATCCTGCTGCCGACGGGACCGGACGGGCGCCTCATCCCCGCCCCGGCCGACGCCCCGCCCGCGCCCGCCTGGTTCGTGCTGTTCGAAAACCGCTCAGGCCGTGTGCCTGCCATCGCTGGGCGCGACACGGTTCGGTGAGGCCCCTTGGCATCCCCACATCCGGTTTCAGCTCCACATTCGCCAACGCCAAAAATCACACCGTGCCGCCGACCCAGCCCTTCCTACCACGACGCGGCCTGCTCGCAGCCCTCGCCGCGCTCAGTCTTCCGCCGCGTCCCGCCAAACCCTCTCCCTACCGCATCGACGAACGCTTCGGCGCGATCCGCTTTTCCGTCTCCGTGCTCGGGCTGTTTTCCGTCAGCGGCCGGTTCCTGCGCTTCTTTGGCGACCTCACCCTCGACCCACGTCGGCCAGAGGCGACCGCGATCGCTGTCAGCGTGCCCACGGCGGACATCGATCTGCCGCTCGCCGAACAGCGCGACCTCATCCGCTCAGCGGCCTATTTCGACAGCGCCAACTACCCGATCGCGCGCTTCGTCAGCCAAGCCGTTTCCGTGCTGGCGCCGGACCGCTTCCTAATCGACGGGCTGCTTACCCTGCGCGGCGTGACCAACCCAGTTCGGCTAGAGGCACGGCTGACCGAACGCCGCCGCGACCCGCAACGCGGCATCGATGTTGCCGACGTGCTGGCCCAGGCGACGGTGAGCCGCTCCGCCTTCGGCATGGTGGCCGATCGGCTGTTGCTGTCCGATCGCGTGCGGATCGAGATCCAGGTGCGGATCGAGCTCCCCGATGGCAGCTGAGCCTCCCGCGACGTGGAGCCTGGCGCAACGGCGCCTACACTGGATTATCGCCGCCCTCGTCTTCGTCACGGCACTCCTCGGGGTCGCCATGGTGGCGGTGCCGTTCGAGGCGCTGTTCGCCAAGTTCCTGCTCTACCAGGCGCACAAGAGCCTTGGCCTCGTCGTCTGCACCTGTGCCGCCGCCCAGATCACCTTGCACCTAACGCGCGGCCGCCCGCCGCCCGATCCCTCCCTGCCGACCCTCCATCGCAGCGCGGCCGCCTTCGTGCACGGCTTGCTGTTCGCCCTGCTCCTCCTCGTCCCGGTCTCGGGCTTTCTTGCCGCCTCGGCCGCGCCGGCAGCGATCCCCACGTTGCTGTTCGGCATCGTTCCCATACCGCACCCGCTGGCACCAAGCGAGGCGCTCTACGCCGTGCTTCGCCCCGTTCATCTCGCGCTGATTGCGGCGCTCAGCGTGCTGGTGCTGGGCCACGCTTCGGCTGCCCTGCTGCACCACCGCCGGGGCCGGCCGGTGCTCCGCCGCATGTGGCGAGGCTGAGGAAACCCCGAGCGCAAGATCCGAGGGCGTCGCTTGCAACCACTAGGACGAATGCCTCAGGCGGGCTAAACACCCAAGGTCGTGCTTGGCAGGACCATCGCGTGATCGACGGCGGAGAACCGAAGCGGGCGTTGGTCACAGGCGCAAAGTCACACGCAGGGCCGCTGGCGGCGCGCCAGTCGCTGGCCCAACGCCTGTTCTCGACCATGGGATGGACCACGGAAGGCTTGCTCGCGCGTGCCCGAACGCGCATCTGCCCCTCGAGTTTTCGCCGTCTTGCTCAGGACATCGACGCGCCGATGCCCCGGCGGGCGCTTGCCCGTCGCCTGGCTCAGCGCCTCGGGCGAGGCATCGCGCGCAGATTTCGGTTCACGATCGAACCAGCGTGAGCGAGATGTGGCTTGGTCTCCTTCTCGCTTCGGTCGGCTGGGCGGTGGCGCGGAGGCTGGAGGCGCGCGGCTCCATCGCCGCGATGGTGCTCGACTGGGCGCTGCCTGCGGCGGCCTGGGCGATCCTGGCGGCGGTCACGGCGCGGCCGGTCGGTTCGGGGCTCGCGGTCGCCGCCCTCGCCATCGCCCTGGCCGTCCTTGCCCGGGTCAAGCGCGCGGGGGCGGGCGAGACCCTCCTGTTCTCCGACTTCGCCCTTGCCTGGCAGGTGGTCGCCTTCCCGCGCCTCTACCTGCCGTTCGTGCCGCCCTGGGTCGTAGGGCTTGGCGCCGTCATGTTGGCTGGGGTGGTTTGGGCGCTGGTCGCCGAGCCGCCCTCGTTGAGCGAGACGCAGCGCGCTGTCCTCGCCGTGATTGGTCTGCTCGTCGGTCGGTTCGCAGCGCGGGAGGCCTCCCACATGCCCATCGCCGGTACGGCTGCAGACTCGGCCGAGTTCGGCCTGTTCGCCACCCTCGTCGGGCATGCGCTGCGCGCCCGCCGCGAACGGCCGCGCCGCCGCCGCCGCCTCGCCGTCGCCGCGCCAGCCGCGATCCGACCGCCGGCGCAGCCGCCTCACCTCGTGCTCGTCCAGGCGACAAGCTTCTGCGACCCCGCGCGGGTGGTGCCGGGGCTTTCCCCCTCTGTGCTGCCGGAGTTCGACCGTCTTCGCCGCCGCGGGGCCGGAGGGACATTCCATGTGCCAGGGTTCGGCGCCAACCCTATGCGCACCGAGTTCGGCGTCCTGACGGGACTGGGCAGGGCGGAAATCGGGCTGGATGCGTTGAACCCCTACGCTGCCTTTGCCCGCTCGCCCCTGCCCTCGCTCGCCTCCCGCCTCGGCGCAGCCGGCTGGCGCACGGTGTGCGTGCATCCTTTCGCGGGCTCCTTCTTCCGCCGCGACCTGGTGATGCCTGCACTCGGTTTCGAGACCTTCCTCGATGCCCGCGCCTTCCCCCGCCCGCCGCGCGGGGCCTTCGTGTCGGACGCGGCGCTGGCCGACCTTGCCTGCCGGATGATCGCGGAGGCCGAGGAGCCTCTGTTCCTGTTCCTGATCACGATGGAGAATCACGGGCCCTACCCGGAACGCGCTTCGGCGCTCGGCTGGGCGGCTTGGCGGAGCCTTCCCGACAGCCAGCGGCTTGCCGGCTGGCTCGAGGGGCTGGCCCGCACCGATGCGATGCTTGGCTCCCTCGTCTCCAGCCTCGAGACGTGCGGCAGGCCCTGGGTGTTCGCCGTCTATGGCGACCATCCGCCCGCTTTGCGACGGACCTTCACCGCTCTCAGCGCGCGGCTCGACCGCACCGACTGGGCGATGGCGCCCGGCGGCGGTGGTGAGACGGCCACGGAGCTCAAGCCCGTCGATCTGCATCGTCGGCTGCTGGCGGCGGTCGGCGCATGACCGAGCGGGCGACCGTTCTTGTCGTCTTCGGCACCAGGCCTGAGGCAATCAAAATGCTGCCCGTGATCTCTGCCCTCGAGGCGAGGGCGCGGTTTCGCGTCGTCGTCTGCGCCACGGGCCAGCACCGCGATCTTGTCTCGCCTGTGCTCGCCCTATTCGGCCGGCCTGCCGATCACGACCTCGGGCTGATGACGGAAGACCAGCCGCTGCCCGCGTTGACGGCCCGGGTGCTGAGCGCCGTCTCGGCCGTGATCGGCGAGACCCGCCCAGACCTCGTGCTGGTGCACGGCGATACGGCGACCGCCCTTGCCGCAGCCCTCGCCGCCTTCCAGGCCCGCATTCCCCTCGGCCATGTCGAGGCGGGGCTGCGCTCGTTCGACCTCGCCCGCCCCTGGCCCGAGGAGGGGAACCGGATCGCCATCGACTGCCTCGCCGATCTCCTGTTCGCCCCGACCGAAGGCGCGGCGCAGAACCTGCAGCGGGAATACGGGCGGCGAGGTCGGATCCTGGTCACTGGCAACACCGGCATCGACGCACTGCTCTCTGTGGTGCGGCGGCTGGACACCGACCCCGCCCTGCAAAAGACCGTCGGGCGTGCCCTGCCGGCACTCGACCCGGCGCGTCGCCTCATCCTCGTCACCGCGCACAGGCGGGAGAGTTTCGGCGGTGGCCTCGCGGGGATTTGCCGGGCACTCGTCGCGCTCGCCGCGCGGGGAGATGTGGAGATCCTCTGGCCCCTCCACCCCAACCCGGCCGTCTGCGGCACGGTCGCCGCAGTGCTCGCGGGCAGCACCGGCGTGCGTCTGACCGAGCCGGTGGGTTATGCCGAAATGGTGGCGCTGATGCGCCGGGCAGCACTGATCGTTACCGACTCGGGGGGAATCCAGGAGGAGGCGCCGGCTTTGGGGCGGCCCGCGCTCGTCCTGCGCGACGTCACCGAACGGCCCGAA
>CALFVI010000060.1 GCA_937928775.1 uncultured Elioraea sp.
GGCGAGCCCGTCTCCCTGCTGACGGCCTTCTCCGCCCTCCGTTCGCCCGCACTCGGCTCCATCCTGGTGCTCGGCGCGATGCTGTTCGCGATCTTCCTCGCCTGGCTGGTGTCCGCCCGGCTGATCTGGCTCGCCACCCTCGGCGACGGGCCGCATGGCGAGACCATGGGTGCCCTGCTCGCCGCTGCGCTCTCCACTCCGGAGGGCTGGCGGCTGATCCTGATCGGCAATGGCGTTGGCTTCGTCTACGCCGCCCTCGTGCTGAGTTTGACCGTCGTCTCCTTCCCGTTGCTGCTGGATCGGCCGACCGATCCATGGACGGCGGTCCGCACGTCGGTGGCCGCCGTCACCAGCAATCCGATCCCGATGCTCCTGTGGGGCTTGACGGTCGCCGTGTTGCTCATCCTCGGCGCGCTGCCTCTGCTCATCGGGCTTGCGGTGGTGCTGCCGGTTCTGGGCCACGCAACCTGGCACCTCTATCGGCGCGTCGTCGCCTGGTGAGGCCCCCGGGCCAGGTGGCGGTGAAGACGCAGGCCGGCGCGCCGGCCGCCTGGCAGGCCGTCTCTACCACGTTGGCCTCGGGATGGATCAAGGCGCGAAAAAGCCCGTCGAAGGTCGCAGCGAAGTAGCCGCAAGCGGGGGTGTCGGTCTGCAGGCCACGGCCGAGCGGCCCGTCGGCGATGATGAAGGCAAGCGGCAGCCCAGGGTCGACATAGAAACGACCGGAACCGGCGAAGGTCCAGGCGTGTCGGCCGATGGCCCTTGCCAGCGCGCGGGCCGCAAGCGGTGGCGGCAGCATGCGGAGCAGCCGCTGCACCACGCGCGGAATGCGATGCGCGAGCAGGTAGCGCGCTGTGCGATCGCCAGCCTCGCGCGACACATCCTCGACGACAGATGGCGGCAGGAGCCTGCGAGCGGCGCGGTGCAGCGCGACGACGTCGACCTCGTCCACCAACTCCAGAGGCGGATTGGCCAGGTAGCGGGCGAGACCGGCATCGGCGAAGACCCGAGCGGTTGTTTCGTCACCGCATTGCGCCCGCAGCGCCTCCGCGAGACGGGTGATCGCGTTCGGCCCGATCCTGCCTGTCGCAGTGCTGCCCCGCCTGTCATGCCGACCGCCTGGCCCGCCACCGTCCATGGCGGGCTCAGACGTTCGGGCGATCGTCCGCGGCTTCCGGCAACTGGTCGCTTCCGCCTCCGCAAGCCTTGACGAAGTCGATCCGCTTCACCGGCTTTGGTGCGGCAGGGCCGGATGGCAGCGGCTTCCCCTCCATCTGTTCAATGCCGCCGCCGCACACCTTGACCATCTCTGCCGGCCGGATGGTGCCACCCTTCGGCCTGCGGCGATGCACCGTCTTCCACATGGCGTTTGGCGGCGCGCTGTCGGGCAGGGCCTGAAGCCTGCGCGACTTGTCGAAGTTCCACTTGAGACGGTTCTTC
The DNA here is from genome assembly GCA_937928775.1 of uncultured Elioraea sp. Lineage (GTDB taxonomy): Bacteria > Pseudomonadota > Alphaproteobacteria > Acetobacterales > Acetobacteraceae > Elioraea. The sequence goes on from CALFVI010000060.1 coordinate 1,441, forward strand.
GTCTGCGGTCCCCAGTAGCCGATCTTTCCGAGGTCGTAGAACTTCCGCTGGAAGGCGGACTTCATGTACGCCTTCAGACAGCCCATCAGGTAGCGCCGCTTTAGCCGATCGCGCGTCCAGGGGTAGCCGAGGAACGTCTTGCGCATGTAAAATCGGCGATAGTTGTGCATCGTGCGATCAAGCAGCGTGCCGCGGTCCATCGCATCCGGCTTCATGATCGGGGTGACGAAGTTGTACTTCTCGAAATCGAACACCTCGACCTTGTCGCCGAGTTCCTGGAACAGGTCACTGAAGGGCCAGGGCGTATACATCGCCCAGTTCGCCATGTCGGGGTCCCAGTCGATCGCCATCCGGTAGGTCTCTTCCAGTGTCTCGACCGTTTCATTCTCCAGGCCAACGATGAATTGCGCCTCCGACACGATCCCGTTCTTGCGCAACAGCTCGATCGCCTTCTTGTTCTGCGCGACGGTGGTTTCCTTGTTGAAGCGGTCCAGCTTGAGCTGGGCCGCCGCTTCCGTACCCAGGCTGATGTGGATCAGCCCAGCCTTGCGGTACATCGGCAAAAGGTCTTCGTCACGCAGGATGTCAGTGACGCGCGTGTTGATGCCCCACAACACCGGCAGCTTGCGTGCGATCAGCTCCTCGCAGAAGGCAACGAACTTCTTCTTGTTGATGGTCGGCTCCTCGTCGGCGAGGATGAAGAAGCCCACGTCATACTCCTTTACAAGCTGCTCGATCTCGTCCACCACGCGCTTTGGGTCGCGAATGCGGTAGTCGCGACAGAACTTCCACTGGCTGCAGAAGCTGCATGTGAAGGGGCACCCACGCGCAAAGTTCGGGATGGCGACTCGCGTGTTCATTGGAATGTAAATGTACTTCGACCAGTCCAGGATGCCCCAATCGGGCCAGATCCGGTCGATGTCCGCGATTGGCGGCTCGGCAGGGGTGGCGATAACGCGGTCGTCCTCGCGGTAGGCGATGCCGCGCACGGCGTGCCGTTCCTCGGGCCAGCGCCCTTCATCGACGGTGCGGACGAGATTGAGGAAGACCTCTTCGCCTTCGCCGCGCACCACCGCGTCGATCCAAGGTGCCTCGGTGAGCACTTGCGCGTATAGGAACGTGCCGTGAATCCCGCCCAGTACCGTCACCACGTCGGGGCTCACCTCCTTCGCGATCTGCAGCGTCCGCTCGGCGCGGTAGATCGAGGGGGTGATCGCGGTGGCGCCGACGATGTCGGGGGCAAGGGTGCGCAGACGTTCGCGCAACTGCTCTTCCGACAAATCATCCGTCATCGCATCGATGAACGTGATGTCGGAGTAGCCATGCGCCTTGAGGTAGCCGGTCAGGTAGGCGACCCAGGCGGGCGGCCAGTTGCCGGCGATCTCGGCGCCGCCGGAATGGTAGTTCGGATGGACGAGAACGATACGCATGCGGTTCATCCCCTCCGCCGATCGACCAGCAGGCGTACCGTAACGCAACGGCCGTTCCTCGCGTTGCGGTGGATCAACGCTGAGGAGCGGAGGCGCGAAGGCGCGCGTCGCACTGACCCCGCCGCTGTGGCCGGGACAGAGCGATTGCCCCGCGCTGGAGAGAGGTTCAGACCGCGGTGGAAGGCCCAAGCTGGGTCGCCACTACCGGCTTCGCCTGTGCAGCATGCACGGGAGCGAGGGCGACAGCAGGCAGCGTCCAGCCCTCCGGCATCGGGCGATACTGTGTCTTCCAACGCAGCCACACGCCGTAGGCGGCAAGCAGGCTCAGCGCACCGAATAGATCGAGCAGGCCGACACCGAGCGCCTCGCCAGCCACCACATAGGCGAGCGTCAGCTTAAGACCGAGGAACACGAGCCCGCCCATCATCAGCGGTGGAACCACGTCGCCGATCACCACCAGGGAGGGGTGGAGCGGCGGACGGGGGTCAGGCAGGCCAGCCGCGGCAATGGCGCGTTCCGCAGCCAGAATTTTCCGCCGCCGCGTATAGGCGAACCAGACAATGGCGCCAGCGACGAGCAAGAGAGGAGGGCCGATCAGGTTCTGCATAGTTTCCTCCAACGAAGGGCAGCGTGGGCACTTCCATCCATCATGCTGCAACGATGGTCCTAAGGCGGGTCAACAGGAAACTCATCAGCGCGCAGCGCGGGCAAGCAGGGTTGGGGGCGCGCGGTCGCGCCTTTCCAGACGGTCATACAGCGAAACGAGCCATGCAACCCGAGCGTCGAAGCCGCGCGCCGAGGCTACCGCCGGCGAGGCAGCTGCTGCGGCCTCGACCAGAAAGCGTGCTGCCTCGAGTGGCGGGTCGTGCAGATGGGTTAATGGCCAGAATGCGGCCCGCGCTCGGGCTGCAGCGAGCAGCATCAGCTTGCGTGACTTCGGCACCACGGCGCGGACAGACACCGAGTCGAGACCGTTCCGTTCCACTATCCGCCCGATCTCACCGTAGATCAGCCGCGCTGCCCCGATGCCCGCCCGGCAGTTGGCCGGCAGACGGGCAATGCCGGCTTCCGCGCGCCGATAAAGACGCTCAGCTTCCGCCAGAAGTCGCGCCACCACCCGCCCGAGTGCAGGCGTGAACCGCGGCCCGGCGAGAAAGGCGTCGGGGTCAATCCCTTCCTCAGCGAGCCAATCGAGCGGCAGATAGAGACGCCCGGTGCGCGCATCCTCGCCGACATCGCGCGCAATGTTGGTCAATTGCATGGCGATACCGAGATCACAGGCGCGCGCGAGTACGTCAGGGTCCCGCTGGTCCATGAGCAGCGCCATGATCGCACCGACCGAGGCGGCCACCCGAGTGGCGTAAGCGTGCAGAGCAGAGAGATCGCGATAACGCCGTGCTTCAGCATCCCAGGCGAAGCCCTCGAGCAGGGCTTCCGGCAAGGCACGCGGAATGCTGAACCGCCAGACGGCCTCGGCGAAAGCGCGATCGGCCGAGATGGGAAAGGGCCGCCCGGCATAGGCGCGATCAAGCCGCTCTCGCAGCCGCTTGATCGCAGCAAGCCGGCCATGGTCGACGTCGACCGCGTCGTCGGCGAGGCGGCAGAACGCGTAGATCGCGCATGCGGGATCGCGCACCCGCGGCGGCAGCAGAAGCGAGGCGGCGAAAAAGCTCTTCGACCCTGAGCGCAGCAACGCGCGGCAGTTGGCATGATCAGCCCAGGTCGGAAGGTCAGCGGAAGCGGGCGGCATCAGGCACCACCGTGTCGAGCACACGCGCGGAGGAGAGAACGCCGGGCACGCCGGCGCCGGGATGGGTACCCGCACCGACGAGATACAGCCCCTCCACCTCCTCACTTTCGTTGTGCGGTCGGAACCATGCACTCTGGGTGAGAATGGGCTCGAGACCGAAGCCGGCCCCGCGCGGAGAGAGAAAGTCACGCTCAAAGTCGAGCGGGGTAGCGACATGCGACACGACGATTTCCGAACTCAGCCCCGGCAGCAGCGTCTCCTCGAGGTAGCGCGAAATGCGGGAGCGGAATGGCTCCGCTTCGCGCGTCCAATCCGTCCGCGCATCGAGATTCGGTACCGGGGCGAGCGCATAGAACGTGTCGCAGCCAGGAGGCGCCAGGCTAGGGTCGGCCGCGGTCGGGCGGTGGAGATAGAGGGAGAAATCAGCCGCAAGCACCTTGCGCTGGAAGATGTCGCACAAATGCTCCTCGTAGCGAGGCCCAATCATGATCGTGTGGTGGCCCACGGCCTCGTAGCGGCGCCGTGTGCCGAAGTACCACACAAACAGGCCGTTCGAGTAGCGCGCGCGCGCGAGCTTGCTGTCGCTCCAGCGCCGGCGCGGCAGGTGCGCGAGCAGCTTGCCATACGTGAACGCCGAGTCCGCATTGGAGACGACGATGTCGGCCGTTATCGCCTCGCCATCGGCAAGCCGCACCCCGCGTACACGCCCGGCCTCGACCTCGATCCGGATCACCTCAGCGCGATAGCGGATCGTTCCGCCAACGTGGTGAACAAGGTCGACGAGGCCATGCACCAGCGCCCCCATGCCTCCCATGGCGAAATGCACGCCCCAGCGCGCCTCGAGAGCAGGGATGAGGCAGTACACGGAGCTTGCCGACAAAGGGTTGCCGCCGATCAGCAGCGGATGGAAGGAGAACACGATGCGGAGCCTGGGATCTCGGATGTGGTCGCAGACGACCGCGTAGACACTGCGCCAAGCCCGCAGCCGGATCAAATCCGGAGCGATGCGCAGCATGTCGGCGAGTTTGCCGAACGGCACGTGCCCGAGACCCTCGAAGCCGATACGGCAGGTCTCCGCGGAGAGGCGCAGGTAGCGTTCCCAACCCGGAACGTCGTTAGGCGAGAAGCGCGCGACCTCCGCCCGCATCGCTGCCTCGTCTCCCAAATAGGTGAAGACGGAGCCGTCGTGAAAACGGATGCGGTAGAAGGGGTCGCAGGGGACGATGCGCACGTCGTCGGCAAGCCGCCGGCCGGCGAGCGCCCACAGTTCCTCGAGCAGGAAGGGCGCGGTGATGATGGTCGGTCCTGCGTCGAAGGTGAAACCGTCCCGCCGGAACACGCGGGCGCGACCACCGGGACGATCGAGCCGCTCCAGCACTGTCACCCGGAAACCGCGCACACCGAGCCGAACGGCGGCTGCGAGGCCGCCGAACCCCGAGCCGATTACAATCGCATGCGGGCGTCGATCCTGTGCGATGGCCGGGGCGGGGCGGGGGGGCGCTTCGGTCAACATGAGGTCGACACGGTCATGGTGTAACGGCCTGTGGGACTGTGTCAGCGATGAGGTCGGCGAGCAGTTCGGGGCGTTCCTCATGCGCGAGATGACCGAGGCTGGGCAGACGAACGATGCGGGCGGAGGGTACGAGCGCGCGCACGCGATCCGCATCACCTGGTGGCACGGTGCGGTCGTTCTCACCGACGATGAGCAGGAGGTCAGGGCGAAGCCTGGGCAAGTCACGCGTGAGCCCGTGCAGGTCCCATGCCGCCATCATTCCCAAGGCGGCGGCGACGTGGCCGGGCCGGCGAAACAGGCGCGTGTAGAATTCGAGCGACTCGCGGCTGATCTCAGAGCCCGTGCCACGCAGCACGCGCTCGACCGTCCCGCGATCCGCCGCCTGCCAGGAGAGGAACCACGGCACGACGGGCAAACTCACCATAAAGCGTGCGAGATCGGAGAACCACGCGAGATCGCCGGGTCCGTTGCGGATCGGCACAATGGCGCCGTTGATCGAGACGATCGCGCGCGGGTCGAGCCGGTCGTCGAGCGTGGCACGGCAGGCGATCGCAGCGCCGGCGGAGTGGCCGGCGATGGTCACCGGCCGCAGCCCGAGCGCGCGCATCAGATCGCCAACGCCGCGTGCCATACCGGGGAGGGTAAGCAGCGCGTCGGGCGGTTCATCGGTGAAGCCGTGCCCTGGAAGGTCGGGCGCGACGACAGTGAAGCGTCGCGCAAGCAGCGGCATCACGCGCGCCCAGGAGTGTGTGGCGGCCCCGGTGCCATGGAGCAGAAGCACGCAGGGCCCATCGCCCGTAACCTGCACGTGCCAGACGATCCCAGCGGCAGGGACGAAGCGGCTCGCCTCGCGATTCGGCCAGTCTCGCCCGTCATGCGCCCAGTCGGGACGGCGGCTCATGGCCGCATCTCCATCCCCGCTCGCACGGCGCGGGAGAGACGCCCCGCGTCAGCGTAGGGCAGCGCGAGGTAGCGCGCACCCATTGCGGAAGCGAGTCGTTGCGCAGTCGGCTGAGGCCGCGGGGCGGTGTCGATCAGGATGGCGCAAAGCCCCTGCGACCGCAGCTGTCGCGCCGCAGCGAGCGCGTCCTCCTCGGCTTTTGGCCGGCTTGGTGTGCCGTCCCGCGCCACGTTGGCGCGCCCGTCCGTCAACAGCACCGCGATTGGCGTGCGCCCGCGCCGCGCCACCTGGTCGGCCAGCTTGCCGACGAGATCAAGTGCGGAGGCAAGCGGCGTGCCGCCTCCGCCCGGCAGGCCGGCAAGCGCACGGCGGGCCCGGGCCAAGGCGTTGGTTGGCGGCAGAACGATCTCCGCCGCGCTGCCGCGGAAAGCAATCAGCGCGACGGTGTCGCGGCGTACGTAGCAATCTGACAAGAGGAGTTCGATCGCACCCTTCGCCTCGGCAAGGCGGGCGAGAGCGGTTGAGCCAGACGCATCAACGGCGAAAATCGCCGTACGTTCAGTCGGTGCCTTGAAACGCAGAAGCCGAATGTCCTCGCGGCGCACAATGATGCGCGGCGTGGTGCTGCCGACTGGCCGTTCGGCTCGACGCAGGCGTTGCCAGGGTGCGGCAACACGGATTGTCTCCACCAGAGCGAGCCGTTCGCCTGGGCGCAATGCGCCAGGGCGGGTGCCGGCTGGGCGGCCGCGGCGTCGTGCCTTCTGTGCGGCGCCGAGACGACCTGCCAAGCGCGCAGATTGGCGCAGGACAAGCCCGGCCTGCAGATCGGCGAGCAAATCGGGCGGGATCGCAGCTTTCGCCGCCTCCAGCACAACATCGTCGAGAGGACGGGGATCGGTTTCGGTGGCAGGATCCTCCTCCGCCGGCGGTGGCGGTGTTTGCTCCACGTCCTCGTCGGCGGCACTCTCAGGCGGGGCTGGCAGACGGGTTGCGCGGGGGGCGAGCACAAGCCGCGCCGCAAGTGCGATGTCTTCCTCGGCCAGCGCGCGGCGGCCGGAAAATGCCGCGGCGGCGCGGGCGACGGCAAGCGCGTGCAGCGGCGCGCGCAGCGTCGCGATCCCCAAGGCGAGGGCAGCCGATACCAGCGCTGTGATCACACGCTCGTCCGCCGTCACCCGTGGCAGGAGGGCGCGCGCGGCACCGAGGTCGGCCTCTTCCATCCGCGTGGGCAGAACGGACTCATCGAGGGTGAGGTGGATGGCGAGACGATCGGCGAGTGCGCGGGGCACACGCTCATCTTCGGCCAGCCCCTCATCGAGAGCGAGGACGCCGAAGCGGGCGGGGAGGCGCTGCGTGAGCCCATCGCGCGCCACCACCACCTCGCCCTCGTCGATCGCGCGCGCGATCCGCGCCGCCGTACCGGGCTCAAGACGTTCCGCCATCGCGAGGATGATCGC
>CALFVI010000061.1 GCA_937928775.1 uncultured Elioraea sp.
TTCGCCGGCACTCGCCTGATCGAAGGTGCGGACGGTGCCGGATGGGGAGGCGGTCTCCGTGCCGCCGCCGGTGATTCGCTCAAGCGGCGCACCAGGCCCGCCCTGGCCGCGCAGTTCTGCGAGCATCTGCTCCACCGGCCCACCAGGGGCGAACTGCACGACGACGAAGTTGATCACCATGATCCCGAATAGGGTCGGGACCACGAGGAGAAGCCGGCGGAGGATGTAGGCGGTCATGGCCCAACTCAGGTCGGGTTGGCGCGCCGTCTCTCCTCATTCAGCCGCTGGGCACGGTCGGCGTCGATCCACCACGTGTCGAAGGCGAGCCCATAGCGCGGGGTGCGCTCGGGACGGACGAACTTGTCCCAGTACGCGACGCGGAAGGTGCGGCTGTGCCAGTGCGGCACGACGAAATGGTTCCACAGCAGCACGCGATCGAGCGCGCGGGTGCGATGGATCAGCGACTCGCGGTCCTGCGCGGCAATGACGAGCTCGACGAGCTCGTCGATCACCGGGTCGCAGATGCCGATGGAGTTGCGGCTGCCCGGCTCGCGCGCCTTGGCGCAGGTCCAGAAGTCGCGCTGTTCGTTGCCGGGCGAGAGCGACTGCGGGAAGACATCGACTATCATATCGAAGTCAAAATTGTCGGTACGCGCCTGGTACTGTGCTGTGTCAACGGTGCGCACGCGCATCTCAATCCCCAACCGTTGCAGGGCCTGCGCATAGGGGAGTGCAACGCGCTCGAAGGAGGGCGAGGAGAGCAGCATCTCGAAGGAGAAGGGACGCCCCTGCGCGTCGACCAGGCGACGTCGGTTGTCGATCCGCCAGCCAGCAGCGTGCAGGAGTTCAAGAGCACGGCGGAGGTTGTCGCGATTGTTGCCTGACCCATCCGTCACCGGCAGCCGGAACTCCTGGGTGAACACCTCTTCTGGGATGCGGCCGCGGTAGCGCTCGAGGATAGCCAGCTCTTCCGGCGAAGGCAGGCCAGACGAGGCGAGTTCCGAGTTCGAGAAATAGGAGGTGGTGCGCGTATAAGCGCCGAAGAAGAGGTTGGCGTTCGCCCATTCGAAGTCGAACGCGAGCATCAGGGCTTCGCGCACGCGCCGGTCGCGGAAAAACTCGCGTCGAATGTTGAACACAAAGGCCTGCATGCCGGTGGGAAGTTCGTGCGGGATCTCCTCGAGCCGAACAAGGCCGCGGCGGCGGGCAGGAAAATCGTAGCCTGTAGCCCATTCGCGGGCGATGTTCTCGACTCTAAAATCGATCTGCCCCGCTTTGAAAGCCTCGAATGCCACTGTGGCATCGCGAAAATATTCGTAGCGAATGACGTCGAAATTGTTGGTCCCGCGCTCCGTGGGCAGATTTTCGCCCCACCAGTTGGCGATACGGCGATAGGTCACGGTGCGGCCGGGCTGGAAGCTTTCTACGCGGTAGGGGCCCGAGCCCAACGGAGGTTCAAGCAGGGGTCGGGTGAAGTCCCTGCCCTCCCACCAGTGCTTCGGCAACACAGCGAGCTGGCCGAGGATGAGAGGAAGCTCGCGGTTCTCCCCGTTGCGGAAGCGGAACACGACGCGGCGGTCGCTCTCGATCAGCACGTCCGTCACGTCTCCCCAGTAGGCGCGGTAGAAGGGCCGCCCATGGCTGCGCAGAGTCTCGAAACTCCACTTTACGTCCGCCGCCGTGATCGGCGCGCCGTCGTGCCAGCGCGCCTCGCGGCGAAGCTCGAAGGCGACCCAATCCCGCCCCGGCCCGACCTCCACCCACTCGGCGAGACGGGCGTATTCGGTGGAAGCCTCGTCCTGGCTGCCGCGCATCAGCGTCATCCAAATCTGCGTCACACCGGCAGCTGCCACCCCGCGCACGATGAACGGGTTGAAACTGTCGAAGGTGCCGATGGCGGCAAGCGCCACGTCCCCCCCTTTCGGCGCATTCGGATTGACATAGGGGAAGTGAGTGAAATTCGCCGGCAGCTTCGGCTCACCAAGAAGGCTCAGCGCATGGCTTCGCCCGACGGCGACCGCGCGCGGAGCAGAGTGCGGCAGGGCGAGGCCAAGGGCGGTCGCCCCGGTTCCGACCAACAGGTCGCGTCTTAGCATCCCGCTCTCCCTCGCATCATCCTCTACCCGGGCAGTAGATCACGACCAGGCTGGCCGGGGGCAAGCCGAGCCAACGTCACGCCTCGTTCATCCTCCCGCCAGGACCGCTTGCGCAGCCGCGTGCAGACGGGCGTCGCCGGCAGCAAGCACGGTGCCATCGGCACCGGGACGAAGCGGTCGCCCGTTCCAGTCGGTGATCACGCCCCCCGCTCCCTCGATGATCGGCACCAGCGCCGCCCAGTCCCAAATCTTGTAGGTCGCCTCAGCGATCAGGTCGATGCAGCCAAGCGCCAGCAAACCGTGCGCGTAGGCATCGCCACCCCAGGTGACTTGCGCGACGGCGGCCGCGAGCCTCTCCCAACGCGCACGGTCGGCGGCAGAAAACAGGTCGAGTGTGGTCAGCGAGAGCTCTGCCTCGGCAAGGTCGCGGCAGGGGCGACAGCGCGCGACGGCCGGCCCGCCGACGGGCGAGAAAAAGCGCGTCGGCTCCCCCTGCTGGCCGATCCAGCGTTCGCCGAGAGAGGGCTGGGAAAGGAGGCCAAGCACCGGCACGCCGTCGTCGAGGAGCGCGATCAGCGAGGCGTAGGTCGGGCGGCCGGTGACGAAGCTCTTGGTGCCGTCGATCGGATCCAGCACCCACAGGAAGCGCGCCCCCCCGCGTTCCTCGCCCTCCTCCTCGCCGAGAATTCCATGGTCGGGAAAAGCCTCGCGCAACACCAGGCGCATCGCGCGTTCGGCCGCACGATCGGCCTCGGTCACGGGGCTCGTATCGCCCTTCCGTTCCACTGCCAGCGGGCGACGGAAATGCGGACGGATCGCGGCGGCTGCCGCATCGGCGGCAGCTTCGGCAACACGGCGGGCGAGTTGCAGGTCGAGGTTGGGCATCGCGGGCGGCATCGGACCAGGAGTGAAGGGCTTGACCAGGGCTGAGGAGGGCAGCATGAGGCCGCTGCGCAGACGCTATCAACTTCGTTCGCCACCTTCGTGCCGCTCTCCCCGATCGTGCTCATTCCTGCCCGCATGCAGGCCACGCGCCTGCCGGGCAAGCCGCTGGCGATGATGGCCGGGCTGCCGATGGTCGTGCACGTGCTGCGCCGGGCGGAGGAGGCGCAGATCGGGCCGGTGGTGGTGGCCTGCGCCGAGGCTGAAATCGCCGAGGCCGTGCGCGCTGAGGGCGGCACCGCAGTGCTAACCGATCCTGACCTACCTTCGGGGTCGGATCGGTGCTTCGCCGCCCTCTCCGCCCTCGACCCAGAGGGGCGGCACGACGTGGTGGTGAACCTGCAGGGCGACCTGCCGACCCTCGACCCGTCGGCCATCCGCGCCGTGCTGGAACCGCTGCGTGATCCCGCCTGCGACATCGGCACGCTGGTGGTGCCGATCCGCAGCGAGGCGGAGGCGGAGGCAAGCCACGTGGTCAAGGCAGCCGTCGTGTTTGGTGAGGGCGAGCGGATCGCGCCCGCCCCCTATTTCTCACGCCTGCCCGTTCCCTTCGGCGATGGCCCGCGGTGGCACCATGTCGGCATTTACGCTTGGCGACGCGCTGCCTTGGCGCGGTTCGTCTCGCTTCCTCCCTCGCCGCTCGAGCAACGCGAACGGCTTGAGCAGTTGCGGGCGATCGAAGCGGGCCTGCGAATCTTCTGCATCCGCATGGAGGGGGCTCCGTTCGGGGTCGATACGCCAGAGGATCTGGCGCGCGCGCGGGCAATCCTGGAAGGGAGGGCTTCGGCATGAGCAGCGAGGCGATCGCCTTCCAGGGGCTGCCGGGCGCCTATTCCGACCTCGCCTGCAGGGCGGCGTATCCCGGGGCGGCGACTCTGCCTTGCGTCACCTTCGAGGACGCGATCGCTGCCGTACGCGAAGGCCGGGCGCGGCTTGCTATGCTGCCCTGCGAGAACAGCCTCGCCGGTCGGGTACCCGACATCCACCGCCTGTTGCCGGAGAGCGGGCTGCACATCGTTGCCGAACACTTCCAGCGCATCGAACACTGCCTGGTTGCGCCAAAAGGTGCCACCCTTGCCACCATCAGGCGTGTCCATTCGCACCCAGTTGCCCTCGGCCAAGTCCGCGGCCTGCTGCGCGACTTGGGCCTCGAGCCGGTGGTGCAGGCCGATACCGCCGGGTCGGCCGCACTGGTTGCCCGTCTCGGCAGCGTGGAGGACGCCGCGATTGCCTCTGCCCTCGCGGCCGAACTCTATGGGCTCGAGATCCTGCGCCACAATGTCGAGGACGCGGCGCACAATACGACGCGCTTTTACGTAATGGCGCGCACCGCGGAGTGTCCGCCCCCCGACCATCCCGGCCTGATGACGACCTTTGTCTTCCGTGTCCGTAACGTTCCCGCCGCGCTGTACAAAGCCCTCGGTGGCTTCGCCACCAACGGCGTCAACCTAACGAAGCTAGAGAGCTACATGGTTGGCGGCGCGTTCACGGCGACGCAGTTCCTATGCGACGTCGAGGGCCACCCCGAGCAGGGCCCACTTCGGCGCGCGCTCGAAGAGCTGCAGTTCTTTTCGCGGGAGACGCGGATTCTCGGCGTCTACCCCCAACACCCCTACCGACGGACAGTGGCTGCGGGCGACTGAGCAGACGGGCCAAGCTCGGGGACGGTCCGGGGGCAGCCCGCACCCGCCGGTCGTGACCTGGCCAAGACCCGAGAAGGCAGGCACGCGGCAAGCGCGGGTGGGTTGGCGGATGCGCGGCCGTAGCGCCGAGGCCTTCGCGCCACCCACACTGGCCAGATGCTGGCCGTGCAAGCACGCCCAACGAACGAGCATGCCCGATCCCAAAGTAAGGATCGCGCGATCACCCCTCGCCAGCGCTTTTTCTCGCGGTTTCCGTCACAGACGCGGAGCACCGCCGCGGCTGAGCCAGAGGGAGAGGGGCGGCTGGCGCCCGTCCGCGATAGTCAGAGCGCTGCGACCTCGAGCCGCTCCGGCCTCTCCCTCGCCTCGTGCGCATTCTGGGCAGGCTCGCGCAGCACGTAGCCGCGGCCCCAGACGGTGCCAATGAGCTGCTCGCCCGTTGCTTGGGCGAGCTTTTTGCGCAGCTTGCAGACGAACACGTCAATGATTTTGATTTCGGGCTCGTCCAAGCCGCCGTAGAGGTGGTTGAGGAAGGCCTCCTTACTGAGGACCGTGCCGCGGCGAAGCATGAGAAGCTCGAGGATCGAAAACTCCTTGCCCGTCAAATGGATGGGCTTGCCATTGACCAGCACCTCACGCGCCCCGAGGCGCAATTCGATCGGACCCACCCGCAGCGTCGGTTCCGCGAACCCCTTGGCGCGACGGACGATGGCGCGAAGCCTGGCGAGAAGCTCCTCGCGATCGAACGGCTTGACGAGATAGTCATCTGCTCCCGTCTCGAAAGAGCGCACCTTCGTCTGCTGGTCGGACAGGCCGGAGAGCACCAACACCGGGGTGGCGATCTTCATCCGCCGCATTTCCCGGATGACGTCCGCGCCCTTCATGTCGGGCAGCAGAAAATCGAGGATCACGATGTCGTAATCATAGGAGCGCACGTGGTGGATCGCCTCATCGCCAGATGCGGCGTGATCGACGACGATCTGGGCCGATTGCAGCATCAGCCTGATCGTGCGTGCGGAAACCGGATCGTCTTCAACCAAAAGAACGCGCATGGCACCACCCTTCCCGCTTGGCAAGGGAACCATACTACCTACGGGTGTATCGCGCAAGAAAAAATCATCGACAAACGCGCATACGATGGCACTGAAGCATCAACACAGGTGGCAGAGGACGCAGAGAGGCATAACAAAAATCGCGCCTCCCCTCACCAGGCGATCGTATGTGCGCGCACCGAGCAATGACACGCCGCACGAGACTGAGCACCGCCTCAGCCCGATCATCAGTACCCGACGGGACGCGGCAGGCCGAGCGGCAACCCGCCCGCTGCCCCACCGGAGGGGCGCTCGCTCGGTGCACGCCAACGGTCCATCGGCGCCTCCGGGGCGGCAATCCCGCCGCCCGCAACAAGCCCCTCGCGCGCCAGGCAGCGAAGGAATGCGGCACGACGGGCGGCCTCCAGTTCCAGGCGAAACGCATCAGCCGAGGCCAAGGGCGGTGATGCCCCCGCCAGGGCCCTGAGCGCAGAATCAGCCTCCACTTCGGTTCGACACGACACTAGCCGCGGATCATCTTCGGCCACGCCGGGCGGGGCAGGAAGACCAACAGACCCGCCGCACGCGGCGAGCAGACAGGCAGCCACGAGCCGCTTCATCCCGTTTCCTCCGCCACCCAGTCGAGAACCACTTCGCGCGCGAGTCTGTCCGGCCGGAGCAGCCTGATCCCGACGCGGTCGGGATCGCGCAGCTGAGCGCGCGAAAACCAGCGTGCCTCGGCGATCTCCTCATCGTCCAGCACCAGTGTGTCGCAGTCCGTCTCGGCCACGAAGCCAAGCATGATCGAGGATGGAAACGGCCAGCGCTGCGACGAGTGATCACGGACACCACCCACCCGCAGCCCAACCTCCTCCAGCACCTCGCGCGCCACCGCCTCCTCCAGGCTTTCCCCAGACGCGACGAAACCAGCGAGGGTCGGGAAGATGCGCGCGACGGGAAAACGCCGGGGGTGGGCGAGCAGGGCCCGCTCCCCGCCGCCCGTGCGCCAGGTCACCAGCATGATCACCGCCAAGTCGGTGCGCGGAAAGTGCGCAGCGCCGCGCCCCGTGCACCGCATCACGTGCCCCGCGCTGGGCAGTTCACAGACCGCCCCCCCCAACACGCCGCAGAACCGTTGGTGCGACCGCTACGGCATCAGGGCATGGGCAAGAATGGCCGCCTCGGCTGCCGACACAAGTCCCGCCGCCTCGAGCAGGTCGGCAAAATCCGCCCCCTCCAGTTCACCAAGCAAGGCGAGCGGCTCCTCCTCGGTGGAAAGGTCGACCGCAAAGACCACCCTCGCCTGATCAAGCCCAATCAGCGCCCAGGCCCGGTCGGCCACCATGAGCCTCAAAGCGAGCGAGGCCGGAAGGAGCATAGCCTTCGCCCCTCAGGCCACAGCTGCATCAGGCTGCACGACCGCCAGACCAGAACCAACAGCGCAGAGGGAGCGTGCAGATGCGCGTCGACAAAGGCCGCGGTGTCGCGACGGTCTGAAACGCGATCGAACGGGCTGCCGTTGCAGGGCTTGCCACGGAACGGACCCGGCATGGGATGGCCCGACCGTGCCACGCCCCCCTGAGAACCTCGTCCACTGGCGGCCCCTGCCCGGACGGGGTTGGCGCAACCGCATGGTCCCATGCTAAGAGGTCGTTGGGAGATCGGGGACGGACGGGCTCCTCGCCAACCCGGCCAGGTCCGGAAGGAAGCAGCCGTAACGAGTTCTTGCCCGGGTCGTGACGCCGGTCTCCCGCCCCCGCACGAGCCCGGTCCAGGGAGCGCCTCGCCCGCGCATGTCCGACCTGTTCGGCACGCCCTCCGACCCGCCGCAGACCAGCCCCGCCTCGCCAAGCCTCTTCGGCGACAGCCTGCTCCGCCCCGCCGCAGCCGCCACCCCTGCCGCGCCCTCGCCGCCGCCGTATCGCGTGCTGGCGCGGAAATACCGGCCGCACAGCTTCGAGTCGCTGATCGGCCAGGAGGGGCTGGTGCGCACCCTCACCAACGCCTTCGCTTCGGGCCGCATCGCACACGCCTACATGCTCACAGGCGTGCGGGGCGTGGGCAAGACCACGACCGCCCGCATCATCGCCCGCGCACTCAACTGCATCGGTCCCGATGGCCAGCGCACCAGCCCTACCATTTCGCCTTGCGGCGTCTGCGACAACTGCCGGGCCATCGCCGAGGACCGCCACCCGGACGTGCTCGAAATCGACGCCGCCTCCAACACCGGCGTGCAGAACGTGCGCGAGACGGTGATCGAGGGCGCGCGCTATGCCCCCCTCTCCGCCCGCTACAAGGTCTACATCGTCGACGAGGTGCACATGCTGTCGACGGCGGCGTTCAATGCGCTCCTCAAAACGCTGGAGGAGCCACCGCCGCGCGTCGTCTTCATCTTTGCCACCACCGAGATCCGCAAAGTCCCCGTCACTGTCCTGTCGCGCTGCCAGCGCTTCGACCTCCGTCGCATCCCGGCCGCCACCCTCGCCGCCCACTATGCCGAAATCGCCGCCCGCGAAGGCGTGGTGGCGGAGCCGGAGGCGCTTGCCCTGATCGCCCGTGCGGCAGACGGGTCGGTGCGCGACGGGCTCTCCCTCCTTGATCAGGCAATCGCCCTCGCCGGCGACGGCCCCGTCACGGCGGAGGCTGTGCGCGGCATGCTCGGCCTCGCCGACCGTAGCCGGGTCTGGGACCTGTTTGAGGCGCTGATGGCCGGGCGCCTCGCCGAGGCACTGGACCTGCTCGCCGAGGCCCACGCGGCGGGGGCGGATCCCGGAGTGGTGCTGCAGGATCTCCTCGCCGTCACCCACGCCGTCACCCGCAGTAAGGCGGTGGGCAGCGCCGCAGTCTCCTCAGCGATGACGGAGGAGGAACGCGCACGCGCGCCCCGCCTGGCGGAACGTCTGTCGCTGCCCGTGCTCGGGCGGGCCTGGCAGATGCTGCTCAAGGGGCTGGCGGAAACGAATGAGGCGACCGACCGGCTCGCCGCTGCCGAGATGGTGCTCATCAGGCTCGCCCACGTGGCTGACCTTCCCACTCCCGGCGAGCTTGTGCGTCGGCTGATTGGCGAGGGGTCTGCCGCAAACGCGGCGCCTGCCCCCTCTCCCCCCGGGCCGTCGCGCATCCCGGCGGCCGGCACGCCGCGCTCTGCGGGCAGCCACGCGGTCGCCGCGGTGGCGGTCCCGGCCGAGGCGAAGGTGGCTTCGCTTCCTTCGCCGCGCAGCCTGGAGGACATCGCGGCGCTTGCGTCCGCACAGGGCGAGCTGCGCCTTGCCTCCTCGATCAGGGCCTTTGTCCGCCCCGTCCGCATCGCCGAGGGCCACATCGAGTTCCGCCCCGAGCCGGATGCGCCGCGCGACCTCGCGCCGCGGCTGGCCGCCTTCCTGACCAAGGCGACGGGGCGACGCTGGACAGTCGCCATCTCGACGGAAGCCGGTGCGCCCACCCTTGCCGAACGCGATCGCCTGCGGCAGGACAGTCTGCGCGCGCGCCTCGCGCAAACCCCCCTCGTGCGCGCAATTCTTGATGCCTTCCCCGGGGCAACCATCGCTGCCGTGCGCGAGGCACCGGCGATGGCAGCCCAGCTGCATGCTGGTGCAGCAGGCGACCCCGAAGCGGCAGATGTCGTGTTCGACGACGCCCTCGAGCCGGAGGACACTCCATGAAGAACCTTGCCCAGATGATAAAGCAGGCCCAGGCGATGCAGAGCCGCATGGAGGAGATGCAAAGCCGGCTGGCCAGCCTCGAGGTCGAGGGCGCGGCCGGCGGAGGGATGGTGAAGGTGGCCATGTCGGGGCGGGCTGAGGTGCGGCGGGTGAAGATCGACCCCTCCTTGCTCGACCCTACCGAGGTCGAGGTGCTCGAGGACCTGATCGTCGCTGCGATCGCCGACGCCAAGGCGAAAGCCGAGTCTCTGGTCGCAGAAGAGGTGGCCAAGATCACCGGCGGGCTCGATCTGCCTGCAGGCTTCAAGCTGCCGTTCTGAGCCCGGGTGCGGGCGGGGCCAGACCGGACCCCGCTTGCCTTTCCCGCGGGAACGGTCTCCCTAAGGTGATGGCCGCGTATCTCGACCCAAGCCGCTGGTTGCGCTTGGCCCGGCGCCTGCTCGGCCGAATGCCCATGATGGCGGCTCCCTTCTCCCGCTTCCCCGATCAGCCGGTGCTCGCCCTGCGCGACCCCTGGCCAGGCGAGCCGACCCAGGGCAGCCGGCTGCTAAAGGGCGAAGTCTCCGTCTATGGCACGGTGGTGCCTCTCCTTCCCGAGGCTTGGGCGGCCACGACCTCGTCTGACCTGGCGGCCGAACTGGTCCACGGCTTCGTCTGGCTGCGCGACCTCAGGGCGCTGGGCAGCGACGCCGCGCGTCTACGCGCCCGGGCGCTGATCCTCGGCTGGCTCGAGGCCGCACCGCGCCTGCCCCCGATCGCCTTCAGCGCGGCCGCAAGGGGCGCCCGCCTCGCTGCCTGGCTCACGCATTGGGATTTTATCGCGGCCACGGCGGACGAGCCGTTCCGGCAGGCGATGTTGGCCCGGGGCTGGCAGGATGCGCGCGACCTTGCCGCTGCGCTGCCGGCAGAGACCATGGATCGGCGTGCCTTCACCGCTCTGAAGGGGCTCATCGCCGCCGCAGTCTCCCTGCCAGGGGGCGAAACCTGGCTCGCGCGCGCGGTGCGCTTCCTAAACCAGGAGATCGAGCGCCAGATCCTGCCCGACGGCGGCCATGTCGAACGCAGCCCCGAGGGCCTTGCCGCCGTGCTGATGGACCTGGTCGACATCCGCAGCTGGCTCGCGACGGCGAAGGTCGCCATCCCTGACCCCCTCGCCGCCGCCATTGCCCGCGCCGCACCGATGCTCGCCGCCCTTCGCCATGGCGATGGCGGCTTGGCCCTGTTCAACGGCTCGCGCGAGGGCGCGCCACCCCTCCTCTCCCTTCTCCTCGCCCAGACCGAGGCGCGCCTGCGCTCGGCGGGACGGGCACCGGCGATGCGGCTTGAGCGTCTGGCGGCGGGCCGCACCGTGCTGATCGTCGATGCCGGCCCCCCGCCGCCGCGCGGCCAGGATCGGCTGGCCCATGCCGGCACCCTTTCCTTCGAACTCTCGGTCGGGCGGGATCGCCTCATCGTCAATTGCGGCGCCGCACCCGCCGCCCCCGAGCCCTGGCACGACGCTCTGCGCGCCACCGCCGCCCACTCGACCCTGGTGATTGCCGACGTGAACTCCTCGGAACTGAAGCCCGAGGGCCTGGGCCGCCGCCCCGAGGAAGTGACCCTGCAGCGGCACGAGGCGAATGGCGCCCATTGGCTGAATGCGTCCCATGACGGCTGGCGCAAGCCCTTCGGCGCCATCCACCGCCGCCGTCTTTATCTCGGTGCCAGCGGCGAGGACATTCGTGGCGAGGACGCGATCGAGGCCCCTCTGCCCCAGCCCTTCGCCATCCGCTTCCATCTCCACCCGTCGGTGACGGCGAGCCTGCAGCAGGACGGTGCAGGCGTGCTTCTGCGCACCCCGAACAGCGGCGGCTTCGTCATGCGTGCCGAGGGAGCGCGGCTCTCCCTGGAGGAGAGCGTCTATGCCGGCGCCGAGGAGCGGCGGCGCACGCAGCAGATCGTGCTTTCTGGGGGGCCTGAAGACGGACCCTGCCTGGTCAAGTGGGCGCTGGCACGGGTGGGGGGAGGCTGAGCCCCGGCGCATGTGCGGCATTGCCGGAGTCTTCCCCCGCCGTCCGAGCGCGGCCGAGCCCTCGCGGGCGCGCGCCGAGGCCATGGCCAACGCCCTCGCCCAGTGCCGACCAGACGGGTCGGGCGTGTGGGGCGAGGCGGAGGTTGGACTCGCCCTCGCCCATCGCCGCCTCGCCGTCATCGACCTCTCGCCGGGTGGTGCGCAACCGATGCGCTCGGCCTGCGGCCGCTACGCGATCACCTATAACGGCGAGCTCTACGACTACCGCGACCATCGTGCGGCCTTGCGCGCGCACGGCGTGGATGTCCCGGGCGAGAGCGACACCGCTGTCCTGCTCGTCGCCCTCGCCGCCTGGGGGGTCGAAGCGGCGCTGTCCCGAGTCGATGCGATGTTCGCCTTCGCGCTGTGGGACGGGCCGCGCCGCACGCTTTGGCTCGCTCGCGACCATGCGGGCATCAAGCCGCTCTACTGTTGCCAATGCGCAGACGGAACAATCCTGTTCAGCAGCGAACTGCGCGCCCTCGAGGCGGCGGGTGGACTTTCCGGCGCGATCGACCCGGAGAGCGCCTTCCTCTTCCTCCGCCTCGGCCGCGTTCCCTCCCCGCGAGCGATTTTGGCTGGCGTGCACCAGGTGCCACCCGGCGGCTTGCTGCGTATCCCGCTCGCCCGCACGATGAGCCACACACGGTGGTTCGACATCGTTGCCCTCGCCCGCGACACACCGCGTGCCGCCCTCTCGCCCGATGAGGCGGCCGAAGCGGTCGATGCCGTACTGGAACCGTCGGTGCGCCGCCTGCTTGCCGCGCTTTTGAGGGCAAGTTCGGAACGGTTCTGGAACACGACGGTCGGGTGGCTACCCGGCGCGCCGCGCCGCCCCGGCGAGACCCTGAGCAAGGTCGCGCGCGTGCTCGCAGCACGCCATCTCGACGAGGCCTACGGCCGACTTGCCGCCGTGGACGGCGCCCCTCCCCTGCCGACCGGCCTGCCCGAGGAGCCGCTGCTCCGCTTCCGCGCCGCCAATGCGGTTGGCTACCTGCCCGATGACGTGCTGACGAAGGTGGATCGCGCGGTGAGGCGTGCGGCGCTCAAGGTGCGGGTGCCGATCCTCTCGCCGGCGATGATCCGTCTTGCCTTCTCGCTTGCGCTCGCGCTCTTGGTGCGGGCGGATGGCGGCAAGGCCGTGCTGCGCGATGCGCTCGCCCGCCACCTGCCCCGCCATCTTTTCGAGCGCGAAAAGACCGGCTTCTCTCCCCCGCTTGCCGCCTGGCTGCGCGGCCCTCTGCGCGGCTGGGCGGCGGACCTTCTCCATGCCACGCGTCTGCGCACGAGCGGGTTTGTCGATCCCGCACGTCTCGACGCCGCCTGGGCCCTGCATGGCGCGGGACGCGATTGCAGCGCACGACTTTGGCCCGCCCTGATGCTGTCCGCCTCCCTCGAGGCGCGTGCCGCGCGATGACCAGTCCGAGACGGATCCTTCAGGTCGCTGCCATCGACTTCCAGGTGCGGCACTTCCTGCTGCCGCTGATGCGCGCTTTGCGCGACCGCGGCCACCTCGTCGAGGTCGCCGCCGCGGACGGGCCGGATCTCGATCAGGCGCGGGCGGAGGGGTTCGCAGTCCACCCCGTGCCGTTCGCACGCAGCCTTGATGTTGCCGCGCACCTCCGCGCCTACCGGCGCTTGCGCGACCTTCTGCGCCGGCACCGGTTCGACATCGTGCACGGGCACTACCCGGTCGCGGGCCAGCTTGCGCGCCTCGCCGCGCGCGCGGCCGGTGTGCCACAGATCGTCTACACCTCGCACGGCTACTCGTTCCTCAAGCCCGGCAACATCCTCGTGCGGGCACTGATGTTCGGGTCGGAAGCCCTCGCCGCGCGCTGCCAGACCACCTTGTTCACGCAGAGCAGCGAAGAGGCGCGCCTCGCGGTACGGCTGCGCCTTGCTTCACCGCGCGGGGCGATCGCCATCGGCAACGGGGTCGATCCCGCCCGCTTCCGCCCCGCACGCGACGAGGCCGACCGTAACGATCGCGCGCGGCTGCGCGCCGAGGCCGGGACGCCCGACACCGCGGTGGTGCTGGTCATCGTCTCGCGGCTGGTGGCGCACAAGGGTCATGCGGAACTCTTCGCCGCAGCCGAACGGCTGCCCGAGGCGCATGTGTGGGTGGTGGGCGAGCGTCTCGCCTCCGACCACGGACGTCGAATCGATGCCGCGATCGAGCGGGCCAAGGTGAGGCTCGGCTCTCGGCTTGCGCTGCTTGGGCGGAGGGCGGATGTGGAGCGCGTGCTGCGTGCGGCGGACATCTTCGTGCTGCCCTCGCATTTCGAGGGCATGCCGCGCACGGTGGCAGAGGCGATGATGAGCGGCCTGCCGGTGGTGGCGACCGCCATTCGCGGCACGCGCGAACAGGTGGTGGACGGCGAGACGGGACGGCTCGTTCCGGTTGGCGACGTCGGCGCGCTCGTCGCGGCGCTTGAGCCTCTCGTTGCCGATCCTGCCCTACGCGCACGTTACGGGGCTGCCGCGCGCGCCCGCGCCGAGGCCCTGTTCGATGAGCGCCTGGTGATCGCGCGCCAGATCGAAACTCTCGGCCTGTAGCGTCAGGGGCGGGCGGGCTCGACCGAAGCCAGACCGAACATCGTCTCCAGGTTCTGCACCGCTGCCGCCGCAGCCCCTTTGCCCAGATTGTCCAGCCGCGCTACCAGCACAGCCTGTGCCTGCGCCTCGTTGCGGAAGACGAAGAGTTCGAGCCGGTTGGTGCCGTTCAGCGCCTCCGGCTCAAGACGGAGAAGCCCTGTCGTGGCAACGACCGATACGTACTGCGAACCGCGATAGCGTGCGGCGAGGGCTGCCTCGAGGTCGGCCGCCGCGGGGCGTGCCGGCAGCGCATCGAGATGGAGCGGGACGGAGACGAGCATGCCCTGTCGAAAGTTGCCAACCGAGGGGACGAAGATTGGGCGGCGGGTAAGCTTGGCGTAGCGCACGATCTCGGGCAGGTGTTTGTGCTCGAGCCCGAGCCCATAGAGTTCGAACGCCGGCGCCTTCCCCGCCTCGTACGCCTCGATCATTGATCGCCCGCCGCCCGAATAGCCGGACACGGCGTTGATCGTGATCGGGAAATCGGGCGGGATAAGGCCGGCGTCGATCAGCGGGCGAAGCAGGGCGATGGCCCCTGTCGGATAGCAGCCCGGGTTAGCGACACATCGGGCCTGCGCGATCTTGGCGGGCTGGTCGGGCGACAGTTCCGGGAAGCCATAGACCCAGTGGTCGGCCACGCGGTGGGCGGTGGAGGCATCGAGGAGGCGGGGGCCTCCGCCCGGCAGGGAGGCGGCGAGCGCGACTGCCTCGCGCGCCGCCTCGTCGGGCAGGCAGAGCACCGCGACATCGGCCGATGCCATGGCTTCCGCGCGCGCAGCCGGCTCCTTGCGTCGCGCCGGGTCGATCGCGACGAGGCGGACATCGGTGCGGCGGGCGAGCCGGTCGCGGATCTGCAGCCCCGTTGTGCCTGCTTCGCCGTCGATGAAGACACGGATCGGCTGCCTCATCCCGCTCCTCGCCTGTCGCCGGCCCCCGCTGTTGCGCCGCGGCCGAAAGGGGGTGTTTCTGCCCCCCGTCAGCCCACGGTCCCCCTCAGCGCTTCGAGAACTGGAAGCTGCGGCGTGCCTTGCGCCGGCCGTACTTTTTGCGCTCGACGACGCGCGGGTCGCGCGTAAGCAGGCCTGCTGCCTTGAGGATCTTGCGCAGTTCGGGGTCGTAGTTCACCAGGGCGCGGCTGATGCCGTGGCGCAGCGCGCCTGCCTGGCCGGAAAGTCCTCCGCCGGTGACGGTGCAGTAGACGTCGAACTGGTTGTAACGATCGGCGACCAGGAAGGGCTGGGCGATCAGCATGCGCAGCACGGGGCGGGCAAAGTACTGCTCGGCCGGCCGCCCATTCACCTCCATCTTGCCGGAGCCGGGCTTGATCCAAACCCGCGCCACAGCGTTCTTGCGACGGCCAGTCGCGTAGGCGCGCCCGAGCGCGTCGCGCTTCGGCTCGCGCTTCGGCGCCTCGGCGGCGGCGGTGGAAAGCCCCAGCTCCTTCAGATCGGCAAGGGAACGGATGGCTTGCGCTTCCGCAGTCATGGTCAGGCTACTTTGTTTTTGCGGTTCATGGCGGCAACGTCGAGCGGCTTCGGCGACTGGCCCTGATGCGGATGGGTCGGACCAGCGTAGACGTGCAGGTTGCGCATCTGCTGCCGACCGAGTGGGCCGCGGGTGATCATCCGCTCGACGGCCTTCTCGATCACCCGCTCGGGGTGGCGCGAGGCGAGGCGCTGGCCGAGGGTGCGGCTCTTTACTCCGCCGGGATAGCCGGTATGCCAGTAAAATACCTTGTCGTTCGCCTTGTTGCCGGTCACGCGCACCTTCTCGGCATTGACAACGACGACGTGATCGCCGCAATCGACATGAGGCGTGAATGTGCTCTTGTGCTTGCCGCGCAACCGTGTCGCGATGAGCGAGGCCAGCCGGCCAAGAACGAGGCCGTTGGCATCGATCAGCCACCACTCCTTCTTCACGGCGGAGGGCTTGAGCGAAGGCGTGCTTTTCATCGTGTCGTTCCAGAGAACCGCGAGTGCGCGAGGCTGGCTCCCTACCCATAGGTGGCCGGAAAGTCAAGCGGGGAGCCGCTTCGACAATGGCGGTACTCGGATACCACAAGATGCCGCCGGCTGATCGGCGACTGCGTGTTGCCGTGCTCGCCGCTGGTCGCAAGACGGGTGCGGTGGTGGCGCGCGCCCTCTGCGCAGCGGGCTTCGCCGTGCGCGCGATCGTGCGCGATGCTGCGCGCGCAACCGATGCGCCGGCAGAGGCGGAGCTCGTTGTCGCGCCAGATGCTGCGTCGCAGGCCGAAGCCTGCGCCGGGATGGACAGCGTGGTGTCCTGCGCGCCAGGCGAGGCCTCGGTCGCTCTCCTCTCCGCTCTCGCACCGCCCTTGCCGCACCTTGTGCTGCTCGGCTCGACCCGGCGCTGGACCGCCTGGCCCGACCATCGCGCGGCGACCGTAATCGCGCTCGAGCACGCTTTCGCTGCCATCGGCAGCCCTGGCGTGCTTCTCTATCCCTCAATGATCTACGGCGCGGGCGGGGAGAATAATGTCCGTCGCATCGCCGCCCTCGCCCGCTTCGGTCTCGTTCCTCTACCGAAGGGTGGGCGGTCGCTCATCCAGCCTGTGCATGCGGAGGATGTTGCTCGCGCTGTTGTTGCTGCAGTGCAACGACGCGTGTGCCATGCGAACCCAATTGTGCTGGCTGGGCCCGAGCCGGTCTCGTATGCCCACTTCGTGCGCGCCGTTGCCGCCGCCGCGGGGCGTCGCGCGGCGATCGTACCCGTTCCGCTCGCTGCCGCCTTTGCCCTGGGCGCAATCATCTCTGCCCTGCCCGGACTGCCGCGAGTGCGGCGGGCCGAAATCCGCCGCCTTGTCGAGGACAAGGCGTTCGACATCAGCCCGGCACGAACTCTGCTCGGCTTTGATCCAATGCCGCTCGAGGAAGGGCTCGCGCGCACCTTCGGTCACGGTGGCACGGTTTAGCGCGCACCTCCCACCGCGACCCCAAACGAGACGCGGACGGAGGGGGGCTCGGCTCCGAAAACTTCCAAGCAGTCAGGCGATTGCCCCACGCCACGTCCCGTACCGAAAGGCAGAGGGCAGCGGCTTCGTGGTCTCCTCCCCTTGCACCTGGTTCCGAAGTACAACTCCGCCATGCCGCTCGCAGCGCGCCGAATTTGGGCGATCCTCTATCGCCACCTCGCCCTCTATCGTCGTTCCTGGCCGAGGCTGGTCGAACTCGCCTACTGGCCAATCCTGCAGATGGCGATCTGGGGCTTCGTCTCCGTCCATCTCGCCACCGCCGCAGGCTGGGCTGCCGCGGCCGCGGGGGTGCTGATCGGCGCGGTGCTGCTGTGGGAGGTGTGCCTGCGTTCGCAGATGGGTTTCGCCATTTCCTTCCTCGAGGAAGTGTGGTCGCGCAATCTCGGCAATTTGTTCGTCTCTCCCATCAGGCCGCACGAACTCGTTGCCGCGCTCATCGTGATGAGCGTGCTGCGCATGCTGGCGGGAGTGGGGCCCGCCATTCTGCTCGCCTTCCCGCTCTACCGCTTCGACATTCTCACAGTCGGCGCCGCGCTGCCACTCTTCTTCGCGAACTTGATGGCCATGGGCTGGGCGGTGGCGCTCGGTGTGACGGCCATGGTGCTGCGTTACGGTGCGGGGGCGGAGGCGCTTGCCTGGTCGGTCCTGTTCGGGCTGGCCCCTCTTGCAGCTGTGTTCTATCCGGTCTCCACCCTGCCTGCCTGGTTGCAACCGGTATCGCTCGCGATTCCGGCAACCCACGTGTTCGAAGGCATGCGGGCGAGCCTGCTCGAGTCGCGCTTCGACCCCGGCCACCTCGCGGCGGCGGTGGCGCTGAATGCCGCCTGGCTGGCGGCGGCGGCCACTCTGTTTGCCGCCGTATTCCGGGTTGCGCGGAGACGGGGTTTGCTCCTCAACGTCGGCGAGTGAGGCCGCCTGAGCAACCTTGTGCTACGGTGGCGGTACACCTCCCGCCGCGCCGTTTGGAGAACTGACCGGATGCGCCACGCCCTCTCCCGCCGTTTCCTCGCAGCGCTGCTCCTCGGCTCGCCCATCTTGCTCGCCTCGCCTTCCGCCCGCGCCCAAGCCGAACAGCAGGCGCTTGTGGATCGCGCCACGCTGACCGTGAACGACCTCCTCGGCGGCGAGCACGGCGAGGATTCGCGTCGCATCCTGCGTCGTGCCCGTGCCGTGCTGATCTTTCCGCGAGTCTTCCGCGGCGGGTTCATCATCGGCGGCGAGGGTGGGGCGGGCGTTTTGCTCGCGCGCGATGCTGCTGGGTCCTGGTCGAGCCCGGCCTTCTATGGCCTGGGGGGCGCCTCCTTGGGTCTGCAGATCGGCATCCAGGACGCACAGGTGATCGTGTTCATCATGAGCGACCGCGCTTTGCGGGCAGTGCTGCAAAGCCAGTTCAAGTTCGGTGCCGATGCCTCGCTCGCGGTGGCCACCATCGGTGCCGGCATTGCGGGCGGTACGACCGCGGCGCTGAACGCCGATTTCGTCTCCATGTCGCGCGCCCGCGGCCTCTATGCCGGTATCTCGCTCGAAGGCTCGATCCTCGCCCGCCGCAACGACGACAACGAGGCCTACTACGGCCGCCCCGTCAGCGCCGAACAGATCGTGCTGACGATGGAGGCGCACAACCCGGGTGCCGACAACCTGCGCGCTGCGCTCATCCGCTTCAGCACCAACTAGGCCCCATGCGCGGCGATGGACCCCCCTGGTGGAACGCGAAACCGCTCGAGGCGCTCTCGCCCGAGGAATGGGACCTGCTCTGCGACGGCTGCGGGCGCTGCTGCCTGCACAAGCTGCGCGACGCGGACGACGGCAGCTTGGCCTTCACCGCAGTCGCCTGCCGACTGCTCGATACGGAAACGATCCGCTGCCGTGACTATGCTCGTCGCCATGCGCGCGTGCCGGATTGCGTCCGTCTCACCCCCGACGTGGTGCGGGAGGCGGACTGGCTTCCTCCCACCTGCGCCTACCGGCTGCGCGCCGAGGGCAAGCCGTTGCCGTGGTGGCATCCGCTGGTTTCGCGCGATCCGATGAGCGTGTTGCGGGCGGGTGTTTCCGTGCGCGGACGGATCGTCTCCGAACGCGAGGCCGGCGCGCTCGAGGATCACCTGGTGACCTGGCCAGGGCGCTGGCCGCGGCAAGCCAAGCGGGTGGGCGAGCCGGCGCGCGTCGCGATCCGCCGTCGCACTACCCCGGTCTGATCAGGGCCGCGCCCGACCCCCCTTGTCGACGCCCCATCGTTCCGCTCCTATCCGAAGCGGAGACCGACATGCCGACGCAACTGCTCTATGGCGGAGTCAATGCCGCCGCCCTCACGCCCCTGACCGAAGACCTCGCGCCAGACATTCCGCGCCTCGTCGCGCACTGCCGCACCTTGCTTGCCTCCGGGTGCGATCATCTCGGCGTGCTCGGCACCACAGGCGAGGCGACGAGTTTCTCGGTGGCCGAACGGATCGCGGTGATGGAGGGTCTCGTTGCGGCGGGGATCCCGCCCGAACGCCTCCTTCCCGGCACCGGCTGCGCCGCGCTCTCCGACACCATCGCGCTGACCGAGGCGGCGATCGCGCTCGGCATTCCGGGCGTGCTCGTGCTGCCGCCGTTCTATTATAAGAACGTTTCCGATGATGGCCTGTTCGCCGCCTACGCCGCACTGATCGAGCGGACGAAGGGCAAGGTCGCGATCTACCTCTACAACTTCCCGGCCATGACGGGCCTGCCACTGTCTCGGGCCCTGATCGAGCGCCTGTTGCACGCCTTTCCCAATGTGGTGCGCGGCATCAAGGATTCCTCAGGTGATTTCGCCAACATGCGGGCGATGGTCGAGTCCTTCGGTGGGCAGGGGTTCGAGGTCTATTCCGGGTCGGACGAGTTCCTGCTCGCGATCCTGCGCGAAGGGGGGGCGGGCTGCATCACGGCTTGCGCCAACGTCGCCTCGGCCGCTTCGGCGCGTGTGCTCGCTGCGTTCCGCCAGGGGAACGAGGCGGAGGCGGAACGGGCGCAGGCCGTGCTCACCGCCGCCCGCCGTGCCGCGACCTCCGTGCCACTGATCGCAGGGCTGAAAGCCCTGGTGGCACGCGAGACGGCGGATGAGGCATGGGAACGCCTCCGCCCTCCGCTCACCCCGCTCGGCGCCGCGGACCGTGCCCGCCTCTTCGCTGCCTTCGACGCGACAGGGCTCGCCCACCTCGCCTCCGCTGCGTGACCGCGCTCAGCCCATGCTGCGCGAGAACAGGTTGATCACCAACACGCCGGCAATGATCAGCCCGATCCCCGCCAGCGCCGGCCCATCCAGCACCTGGCCGAAGACAAAGCGCCCGATCAGGGTGATGGCGACGATCCCCACCCCCGACCAGATGGCGTAGGCGACCCCGACGGGGATCGTCTTCAGCACCACCGCCAGCGCCCAAAAGCTGAGGCCATAGCCGGCAAGGGCGGCCACCGCGAATCCGGGGCGGGAGAACCCCTCGGAGGCCTTGAGTGCCGAGGTCGCCAAAACCTCGGACAGGATAGCGATAGCGAGCAGGAGTTTGGCCAAAGACGACCTCCGCGCAGCGTGATGGGCCCTCTCCTGCCACGGCAGCGGCTGCGCGTGGACCCGCTGTGTTGGTGATGTTATATGATAACACGATGTCGCCATTCTCCCTCTCCGCTGGAGCACGGGCTAGGCTTGTTGCCCTGGTGCCGCTGCTCGCCCTGCTGTGGACCTTGGTTGCCTGGGCGCTTGCATGACGCCGCCACCCCTCGTGCTCGACAACGTCACCGTCGCCTATGCCCGGCACCCCGCTGTGCACCACCTATCGGGCTGTTTCGCGCCCGGCAGCATGACGGCTGTTGTCGGGCCGAACGGTGCTGGCAAGACGACCCTGTTGCGGGCGCTGGTCGGAGAGCTTCAGCCCGAAAGTGGGCGGATCGATCGCGGCGGGCTCGCCCCCGGTGCGATCGGCTATCTGCCCCAGGCTTCCGCCCTCGATCGCTCCTTCCCCCTCGCCTGCGCCGAAGTGGCGGCGATGGGGATGTGGGCGGCGGCGGGCCCGTTTCGCGCCCTTTCGCCCGTGGAGCGCGACCGCATCGAGGAGGCGCTTGCCGCCGTTGGCCTGCGCAGCTTCGCTGCACGCCCGATCGCCACCCTCTCGGCAGGACAGTTCCAGCGCCTTCTGTTCGCCCGCCTCCTGCTGCAGGACGCGCCGGTTCTTCTGCTGGATGAGCCCTTCAACGCCATCGACACCCGCACCACCGCCGACCTCATCCGCGTGCTTCGGCGCTGGCACGGCGAGGGGCGCACCATCATCGCCGTGCTGCACGATCTCGAACTCGTGCGCGCCGAATTTCCGGACACGCTCCTGCTTGCGCGCGAACCGATCGCCTGGGGCCGGACGGCAGAGGCGCTGACGGCAGAGACTCTGTTCCGCGCCCGGCTGATGGCTGAGGCCTGGGACGAGACGGCCGAACCCTGCCACCGCGCGACTTCGGGTTCGCGTCGCGCGGCGTGAGGCGGGTGGGCACGCGAAAGAGCGCGAAGGCGGCGCCGCGATGGGCCTGATCGAGCCGTTCCTCGAGTTCTATTTCCTCCGTCGCGCCCTGGCCGGGGGCATCGCGCTTGCCCTCTCCGCTCCGCCCTTGGGCGTGTTCCTGGTGCAGCGTCGGCTGAGCCTGATCGGCGACGCCTTGGGCCACGCCATTCTGCCCGGGGTCGCGGTCGGAGCGGCGCTCTTCGGCCTCTCGCTGGTCGCGATGAGCGGAGGCGGGCTCCTCGCCGGTCTCGCCGTCATGCTCGCCGCGGGTCTCGCCGCACGCGGCGGGGCGATGCGCGAGGACGCCTCACTCGCCGGCTTCTACCTCGTCTCGCTCGCGCTCGGGGTCGCCCTGGTCTCCTGGGGCCCAGCCCAGCTCGACCTGTTGGAGCTCCTCTTCGGGTCGGTGCTTGCGGTCGATGACGCAGCCCTGCTGCTGATGGCCGGCACCGCCACGGTGACGCTGATCTCGCTCGCCGTGATCTGGCGGCCCTTGGTGATCGAGACCTTCGATGCGGGCTTCCTGCGCGCCCAGGACGGGAAGGGCGCCCTGTGGCACCTGTGGTTCCTCGCCCTTGTCGTGCTGAACCTGGTTGCCGCCTTCCAGGCGCTGGGAACCCTGATGGCGGTCGGGCTGATGATGCTGCCCGCCGTCGCCGCCCGCTTTGTTTCGCCCACGCTTGCCGGCCAGGTGGTGGCCTCGGTCGCGATCGCGACCCTCGCGGTGGTTGCGGGCCTCACCCTCTCCGTGCAGGCCGACATCGCTACCGGCCCCGCCATCGTGCTGTGCGCCGGCGCGCTCTGGCTTGCGCTTCTGGTCGCGGGCCCGGAAGCCTCTCTGGCCGCACGCAGATTGCGCCGCCCGCACCTTGCCCGTTGATCGCGGAAGGAGGTCACTATGCTCTCTCGTCGCTCTGTTCTCGTCGCTGCACCGACGTTTCTCGCCCTGCCCACCCGCGCCGGCGAGCCTCTTCCCGTCCTCGCCTCCTTCTCCATCCTCGCCGACTTTGCGCGTGAGGTGGGCGGGGAGCGGGTCCGCGTCGACTCCCTCGTCGGGCCTGGCCAGGATGCGCACACCTTCAACCCGGCTCCGGGCGAAGCGCAGCGCGTGGCGCGAGCGCGTGTGATCGTGCTCAACGGGCTCGGCTTCGACGCCTGGATGGACCGGCTGGCCCGGGCGGCGAATTTCCGCGGCACGCGCGTCATCGCCTCGGAGGGCATTCGCACCCTGAAGGCCCGCCACCATCACCACCACGGGCACGGACACGACCACGGCCATCATCACGGCGACGCCGATCCGCACATCTGGCAGGACCCGAAGCGGGCGCAGGTGATGGTACGCCGCATCGCGGCCGGCCTTTCCGCTGCTGACGCTGCCGGCCGCGCCACCTACGAGGCGAATGCCGCGCGCTACAACGAACGTCTCGAAGCTCTGCACGCCTGGGTTGAGGCGCAGTTTCGCGGCATCCCCCGCGAACAGCGCCGTGTGGTCACGAGCCACGACGCCTTCGCCTACTATGGCGAGCGCTATGGCGTGACGTTCCTTGCACCACAGGGTGTCACCACCCTCGCCGAACCCTCGGCGCAACAGGTGGCGCAGCTCGTGCAGCAGATCAGGCGCGAGCGTATTCGCGCCATGTTCCTCGAGGACATGGCAAACCCGCGCCTCATTGAACAAGTGGCGCGCGAGGCTGGGGTGCGGGTCGGCGGCTCGCTCTTCTCTGACGCTCTGTCGCCGCCTGACGGCCCCGCCCCCACTTACGAGGCGATGATCCGGCATAACACGCGGATGCTGGCCGA